>JAGHUJ010000045.1 GCA_018064905.1 Candidatus Treponema equifaecale | reverse complement strand
TTATTTTTCATTCATCATTTCTTTAAATGAAAACAGAACATTCTTTAGCTGAAAATTTCAGAGCAAACTTAAGATATTACAGAAAGCAGAATAATCTATCTCAAGAAAAACTTTCAGAAAAGCTAAACAAGAATCAAAACTACATAAACATGATTGAAAGCGGAAAAAGCACTCCACCGCTTGATATGATTGATGAAATTGCACGAGTTCTGAACATTAACTCAATCTTATTGCTAAGCGATTTTGGATCCCCAGAATCAATTCAAAACTCATTCAAAAAAATATATGCAACAGAAATAAAAGACGAACTAATGAAACGACTTTCATTAGCTGTCGATGAAACACTAAAATTGATTTAACAGCAACTTTTCATTTTGATTTTTTTTTTATATAATCATATAAATGTTAAATTCAACACACCTCTTCGCCATCTTAGCCCGTGACTCACAAAACCATATCGCAAACAAGGCTGTTCTTCCCTGGCATAAGGACAGTTCCACAAAATGGGACATGGAAAATTTCAAAAGGCTCACCACAAACAACATTATATACATGGGCTACAACACGGCCCTCACCTTTCAAAAACCTCTTCCAGACAGAATCAATGTAATAGAAGACAGAAATTCCACAATGTTTTCATCGGAAATAGAAAATCTTTTCATTACTGCGCCCTCATTGGAAGCTTTCATCACTCAAAACAAAGCGCTTTTTGAAAACCAGTGGAAAGACAAAAAAATTTTTCTGATTGGCGGTGCGAAACTGCTCAAAAAATACGCTGAGCTTATTGATAAATTCTACCTTACAACTTTTTCAGTTCCATACGCTGGCGACATTTTCTTTGATGAAAGCATTCTGAAAAACTTCTCCAAACGCAAGACAATTGAAACACATCCAAACGGAGTTATAGAGCTGTTTTCTAATTAAGTTTCAGCTTGAACAGGTCACGGATATTTTTATCTACGGTTTCGCTTAAATCCCTTGGAGACACATTTCTTGCCGCAGCGACAAAATTATAGCAATGCTCCACAAGAACAGGAGTGTTTGTCTGACCACGGAAAGGAACTGGTGTAAGATAAGGTGCATCAGTTTCCATAAGGATACGGTCCTCCGGAACATACTGAAGAAGCTGTACCATCTGCTCCATTTTTGATTTTTTAGTATAGGTCGTGGCTCCACCAAAGGCAATGTACCAGCCAAGATCAAGAAAAGCCCGGGCTTCTTCAATTCCGTATGAATAGCAGTGAATAATTCCATTGTGATAGCCCACATTTTTCATACAGTCCAATGAATCTTCAAAAGCATCCCGGCTGTGAATCACTACAGGCAGATTCAGTTTTTGTGCCAGTTCCAGCTGCATCTGAAAAAGTTCCCGCTCCCCTTCAAAAATCGATTTGTCAAAGTCGCTTTCACACCTTCCGTCTGCTCCACTTGTGTTCCAGTGATGATCAAGTCCACATTCACCAATTGCAACCAGATGAGACGGGCTGTTTTTTTCAGACTGAATCTTCTCGTATTCCTGAATTTTTGATTCCAGAATTTTCATTGCTTCTACACGATTCTTGATCTCATCAACATCAGGCCAGATACCAGCGCTGTAGAAAATGAGATTTTTTGCAGCCTGCTGAAGCTCAACAGGAAGCTGAGCAATATTTTCTTCCAGCTGGTTGTAACGGAAAATAAGATCATCGCAACGGGTTCCTATGTCCATGCCAAAAAAAGTGTTGCGTTCAACAAGCTTCTGCAAAATATCAGGACCGTTCAAGCCACGTTCGTCCACAAGATGATGAAAATGAAAATGAGTATCGCTGTACATAAACATATTCTAATCAATTTCACAACAATTTGACATATAGTTTTTGCAGTGATAGACTTTTTGAAAAATATTTTTGGAGATTTTCATGGCAGTAGCAGCATTGGTTCTTGGTATCATCGCCTTGCTTGGCGGTTCAATTACAGGTGGAAGCGGCGGAGTAATCTGCGGAATTCTTGCAATTATCTTCGGTTTTGCAGGAAGAAAAGACAAGGCTCACAAAGGAATGGCAACAGCAGGCATCGTGCTTGGTTTTATCGCACTCTTTGGTGGACTTATTCTGTTGTTCCTGGTTGGAGCAGCAGCAGTTGGTCTGGCAGCCGCAGCAACAATCTAGTTTTTATAAGCACTTATAGAAGCCTGGCTAAAATCCCCTTGTCGCAAGGGGATTTTTTTTGTTATAATACTAAAGTTGTTTTACGCAACGCTGCCGGGATGGTGGAATGGTAGACACAAGGGACTTAAAATCCCTCGCCAGCTTATACCGGCGTGCCGGTCCGAGTCCGGTTCCCGGCAAAAGGTCTTCGATTTTTTTCGAAGACCTTTTGTTTTTTACAGCAATGCACAATTCTTTAAAACAAAAAAAACAGGCCACTCTTAAGCAGCCTGCCATCATCCACAAAACTATTTAACCTGGCTAAAAAGTCCCGCCATTTCATCACGCCATGGGCCACGCTTTTTGTCGCGTTCTTCCCATTCTATTGTTCTTCTGATTGTAAAATGTCTTGTGTCATGCACATTTTCAAAGTAAAGAACGGCAAATTTGCCCTGACCAATGTAAGTCACCTTTTCATTTGGTCCTGGTTTTTCTGCTTCAACAATCTTATTCAGAACACAGTCGAAATGTACTGGATTGTCATTGTCCTTGTTTGAAATTGCGTTTGCAACATCCGAAATTGGCTGTCCACAAAGCTCGCATGCAGGAGAATTCTGCTTGAATGCACGGATGGCATTCTCGTTTTCCTGAATTTCCTTCTGACTTACTGTGTTTGCAAAGTGTCTGTTCTGTTCAGAACGCTTGTCACCGTGGCCATCATTGCCTCTGCGATCATTGCGTTCTCCACGGCCATTTCTTTCGTTGCGATTGTTCGATTCGTTACGGTCTTTGTTGTTCCAGTTGTGTCTGTTTCCTCTGCGACCGTTATCATTTCGACTCATGTTTTCCCCTTCCAAAGCGCTGGTCATTGTCTTCAACAATTTTGCGGCTTAAAACCTGAGCAATTCTCAGAACTGCATAGTCAAGATATTCAGCATCGTGAATTTTCTGACGCAATTCCATTACTCTAGGCGAAAAATCCCCACCCGTAATCATTGTTTTTGAAGAAGAAGTCATAGAAACTCCGAAAAAGCATTTGAAATATAGTAAACAGGTTCAAGACCTGGCATATCGACAACCGCCACGTCAAATCTGATTTTGCTGTTACTATATTTTCGATGTTTTAGCAAAAAAAACTTAGCGGTTTCTATAATTCTTTTTTGCTTTCTTCCATTTAATTCTTTGGCTAGAGTTTCAGTGTTGCCGCTTGGCAAAGTTTTTACTTCAACAAAGACAAGAACATCATCTTTTGTGGCTATTATATCAATTTCACCACGTCTTGTCCGAAAATTCCGAGTAATTATTGAATAATTGTTCGATTCAAGATAGGCAGCGGCTTTGTCTTCGCCGGCATTTCCAACCGCCTTTGTGTTGGGATTTTTAGAATCAGGATACAGATTCCAATTCCTCTACTTCTTCAAGTTCTACAATATCTTCGTCACCCATTGCAGCATCCTTATCTGTGATTTCATGGCCATAAGTTACGAGATATTCTATATTCCATCTGTTGATAGCGGCAATGTGATATGATTTTACGGATTTTTCTTCTGCAAGGAACATATTTTCACCGTCATCAAAAAAAACAGGTGCTGAAAATTTCATTCCAAGTTTTATGTTTTTTGTGTCAATTTTTGCCATTTCTTTCATAACACAACCCCTTAGCCCAGCTTTGCAATAAATGCAAAAACCATGGCAATTGCAGAATAAGTCTCTTCCGGTATATATTGACCAATGTTCTGTATTGAAAGAACTTCTGCCATTTCAGCATTCTCAACAACAGGAACATCATTTTCTTCCGCAATTTTAAGCATACGCTTTACAAGCTCACCACTCGCCTTTGCGGAAATATAAGGTGCATCAGCCCAATCAGGATAACGCAACGCAACTGCTTTTAACTCATTTTGCGTCATAGCATTCCCTCAAAAGTGGCAACCTCAGTATCTTCTGTACAAAACCCTTTCAGCTGATCGAATTGCACAAATTCAACCCTGCTCAAATTTTTACAGCTCTCTGACCTGTTCAAGATTCCCAATAAAGCCTCTGTAAGATCAGCTTTTACAGAATCGCTCACAACAGAATTCAGCGAAAATCTGACAGAATCAATCTTGTTATTGTTCAATTTTAACATAAATACGGAAATTTGCACATTTTTTTTACATTTTATAATGATTTTTTTCAAATCCATATCTTCAGAATCAAAAAAAACTCTAATATCTCCAACGGCATTCATCACAGGCCACTCAAAAGGTAACAAAAACCAATGGTAGTTTTTGGAAGAATAGCTCTTATGATTTCGAATCGTGTTGAACTCAGTCAAGATTCCAGTTCTGCTTTTTGAACTTGCCTCGTCCACTGAATCCAGAAATTTTTTTACAAAGCTTTTTCCGCTGTTTTCGTCAAAATTAAAATTCATCATACCGGAAAAACCAACATTTTCATTATCAGAATTTTGATTCTCACGGTTCTCCTGTCTTTCTTGAGAATTTCCTCCAATTATGCTCCGGATAGAATCCTCATCATCAGGGAGCTCTTTCTCTTGAAGCAAAATTGAAGCTGAAGCAGCCTCATCTTCGTCCTTTGAAAACTTCTTTGCCGCATTCAGTGCTTTTTTTGCCTGAGCAACATTGATTTTCATTCCCATCTGCTGCATAAATTGTATCAGTTTAAAAGAAGCCTGATTCGGTTCCATTCCAAGATTTGTCAAAAAATTCTGAGTCTGCTGATTCAATTCTCCCGCTACAGTCTGTCCCGTAAGTCTGGATAAAATTTCTGCTGGACGAGATTCAGTTCCTTCCAACGCCAGAAAAACTGTGCCGTTCTTGATTTCTGTTCTGGCCGTAAAGGCTTGTCCTGGCTGCAGTTTTACTTCTGTCCGAACATTAATTTTCTGACCTGCCAGTGAAACTGAATAAGTTCCGTCGGAATTCTGAGCAAGCACACGACCTGCAACTTTGCTTCCGTTTGTTATGGTGGCAGCAGGCCGAAGCTTTGAAAGAGGATTTATATTCTGAACGATTCTGACATTTGAATCCATTTGAATTTCGACTTAAACATAAAAAAAGGGAATTGCCTGACCGATTGAATCAGAACAACTCCCTTTATTTAAGCACTATGCAAAGCGCTTATTATTTGTGTGATGCAGATTCAGCTGCTTTTGCTTCTGCTTTGATTGCAGCTTCTTTAGCTTCAGCTGCTGCAGAAAGTCCGCGTGACCAGTTGAGATATTCAACTGCTGGCTGACCGATAAGTTCCTTAACTTTAGCACCCTTACCAATCTTGTTGCGGAGGTAGTAAAGCTTAGAACGGCGAACCTTAGCTGGACGTGTGATTTCAACTTTGATTACGCGTGGGCTGTGTACTGGGAATACACGTTCTACACCAACACCAAATGATGTCTTGCGAACTGTGAAAGTCTTGCGTACACCTTCGCTT
>JAGHUJ010000205.1 GCA_018064905.1 Candidatus Treponema equifaecale | reverse complement strand
ACTTTGACTTTGGAGGTGCAAATCTTCACACTCTCCTTGGCCTTAAAAACAATCATGCGGGCATGGGTAACTTTATCTACAAGCAGACTTCGGAACTCACTGATCTTATGCAGGACACAATGGAGCCTAACCTTAAGTTCATTGCCGGTGACTGTCTTTACCCTGGAACCGCCAACATGGACGGCCTTACAAAGAACAAAATCATAAAAAAGCTTTCAAAAATGGAAGTTGACTACGTGATTCTTGACCTTGGAGCCGGCACAACCTACAACACGCTGGATTTTTATCTATTAACATACAATTCAATTCTGGTGACAACGCCGGAGCTTACTTCTGTTCTCAATGCCTATTCTTTCCTTAAATCTGCGGCCTTCCGTTTTTTTATGAGACAGTTCAAGGCCAGAAGCGAGGAACGAAAATTCATCGAGAACTATCTCAGAAATTCTTCTTCAGGAACTGAAACATCTTTTCTTGATTTAGTTCAGAAAACTGCCGAAGAATTTAAAGACTCCTGTGCAGAACCTTTGGCAGAACTAAAAAAATACAGGCCTCAGGTCATCGTGAACATGGGAGAAACCTCTGAAGACCTTGAAATGGCCAAACGCCTCAGAACATTGGTTCAGAACAAGCTGGGACTTCAGATGGACTTTGTAGGTTTCCTGCCAAAAGATCAACGGGTCAGCTATGCGGTTGCCCTGCGCAGTCCATTGGCAATTTCGGAACCGGAATGTCAGTTTGTAGGCGGAATCAAGACTGCTGTTGACCGAATTCTGCAGCATTCCTACGGCTACAACGAACTTGAGTCATTTGATTCAGAAAACGACAAGGATCTTGAAATTCTCTCAGAAGAATTCGCAGAACCTGAAGAATAAAAATAAAGGTTGTGTCATTTCGACTAAGCGCAGCGCATGGAGAAATCTAGACCTCTCGACTACGCTCGAGGTGACACAATACATAAAAATATAAGGAACAAACTATGGTACTTGAAAGCGCAGTTTCACAGATCAACGACATCAGCTCAAAATCGGAATCAATTTTCCTTCAGCTTGGAAACCTCTTCCCTTCACTTTTAAATCAGAAGGGCGGAACTTCCATTCTCGAACTGGAAAAAATGCTTTCAAATTTTGATGCCGCAAACAACAATTCTTCAAGAGGCGAAAAGGACCTCTTCACTGACTACGGCGCAAAATACAATCCGCTTTTTGACCAGCTCAATGAAAAAATCGAGGATTTGGGTCAGCTGGACAAAATGATTGCCGAAATCAAGGAAGATTCAGAGCAGATGGAGCTTATCGCCCTCAACGCCATGGTAATCTCAATCAAATCCGGCGAAAAAGGTCAGGCATTCAGCCGCATCACCGAAAATCTTCAGAGACTTTCAAATGACATGTTCCTTTTCTCTGACAAACTCAGCGAAGAAGAGGCTCAGCTTCTCAATTACATCAACAACCTTAAGAAAATCTTCTCAGGAATTTTGGACTCTCAGAAAGCGCTTTCATCTAAGGGTTCTTCTTCAACTTCTGATGTAAACAACCTTATTTCAAACGTAAAATATCCTTTAAACTCAATCAACGGCTCAATTTCCAGCATTTATCCACCAATTCAGAAGGCAATGGAAGGTCTTCAGCTTCAGGACATGATCCGCCAGTCTTTGGACCATGTTAAGAGCTGCATAAAAGAAGTGGCAAAGCCAAACAGTGCTGCACCAGGTTCAGAAGACGAACTGGACTATGTCTCATTCAACATTTCTCTTCTTGAACTTGCCTGCGACGTGCTCAAAGACATTGACAACTACGTAAAGAAAAGCTGCAATATCTTCACATCAAACTGGACAACTGTTATTGAAACTCTGGATAAGGTTGAGAATTCAAAGGACGACTTCGAGCACCGCTTCCTCAGTGAATATTCAGTAAGTTCTGAGAACATCAACAAGAAGCTCACATCCATCATCGGTGATTTTGATGAAATGATGGGTGAATTCAACAACTACCACACAGTTCAGAAAGATCTTCTTCACACTTGTCAGAACATCACAGCCCGCGCACGAACAATCTACTCAGTATTCGACAATCTGCGCCCTGTAATGAGCCGTCTGCACCATGTAAGAATCCTTCAGCAGATTGAAGTTTCAAAAAACGATGCAATCAAGTCGGTTCAGGATTCCGTTACAGACATGGACAACCTCATCGCTTCTGCAAACAAATCTCTGGACACAATGCAGACACTTCTTGAAAATTTCATTCAGGACACAGGTTCTATGCTCTCAACTTTCACTTCATCAATCGGAAAGGACAACGAGAACATGATTGCACTTAAGAACACAAAGACCCGTTTCTTTGACGAGCTTAAGATTGGTCAGGGACAGCTTGCCTCAATCATGCAGAACTTCACTGTATTCCCGGATGGATTCCAGTCTAAGTGTGTGACTGTAAACCAGAACATGCAGGAACTCAACAGAATCAGTTCTCAGATTTCTGATTTCATCAGCAACCTTAAATCAACTCAGAAGGAAATGGCTTCAAGAAAGGCAACTCTTATGAACAACTTGAACATTGCCTACTGGGAAATCAAGAACACAAAATTTGCTGAGCTCATCAAGCACTTTACCATCACAGCACACAAAGAAGCTGCAGGTAAAATTGTTGGAATGAGCGTAGAGAAAGGAACTCCGGCTGGAGAAATCACTTTCTTCTAATCCAAAATGAACAGCTATTTTGACAACCACTTCAAAAAAAATGTGATAACCATCTACCCTGGGGAATACTACACTTCCACCGGGGATGAAATGGTTTCCACTGTACTCGGCTCTTGTGTAAGCGTTGCCCTCTGCGATGAAGAAAAGCATATCGGGGGGCTGAATCATTTTATGCTCGCCAGAGACTGCAGCATTGAAGGACAGGAAGCAGATGTTCAGAAGCTTCCGGGAAAATACGGTGAATATGCTATAAATCTTCTCATTGAGGATCTGGTCAAAAAAGGCGCTGACCGTTCCAATTTAACTGCAAAGGTTTTTGGCGGCAGCAATATTTTTAATCAGGAAAATGCCCAGGTTGGAGAAGTGAATGCAAGATATGCCTTTGAAACTTTGGCCAAGCTTGGAATTCCTGTGCTTAAGCACGACACCGGCGGAAATTTTCCAAGAAAAATCTTTCTGGATCCAGCACTCTCAAAGGTCTACATGAAATACGTTCAGAACAGCCACGTTGAGATGGAAGAAGTTCAGAAGCGGGAAAAGACCATGTTCTCAGACCTGAACATCAACCGAGTAAAAAATCTTTTCCCTGAAGATATTGAAAATCTGTAAACACTTAAAATCCTGCGGCTCCGGATTTGTTTACGTCGCTTTCAATGAATTCAATGATTTTAGGCAAATCCAGAACCAGGATGAAGGTATCACCACGGCGGGCAACGGATCTTACAAAGTAACGCTGAGCTTCTGGAATACCGTAGGAAACAGATTCAGCCGGAACCATTGCAAGGCTGGAAACAATGTCCACCTTGTCTGCTAAAATAGAAAATTCAAAAGGCTTTTCACCAGGAACAGGAATTTCCAGATCAATTACTGAAGTTCCCGTCAAATCTTCCATAGGCTCAAAACCAAAGAGCTTCCTTAAATCTACAATAGAAACCACAGAACCTCGGATATTCATTACCCCTTTTAAATATGGAAGAGAATTTGGAACAGGCGTAAGTGAGGCAAAATCAAAAACTTCCTTTACGTGAGCTACTGGAACCGAGAACATTCCCTCGCCAAGATTAAATGAAAAATATAATTCTTCTGCGTTTTCTTTCATTTGACGGCAACCTTAAAGTGTCTTAAAATATTATAGATACATTATAAAACATAATATTTCAAAAAGCAAAAAGGAGTTCACGCAGAATGGCCTCAAAAAAATCCGACACAACTACAATCAAGTGGCAAGGCACGGCTGGCATAGAACAGGCTCATTCATTGCAGGAAGAACTTTTAAAAGCTTTTAACAAATCCAATCGTGTACTTCTGGATATTTCCGAAGTTGAAGACATAGACATTACAGGAATTCAGCTGATTATAGCTGCAAGAAAAGAAGCCGACGCAACAGAAAAAGCATTCTTCATCACCGGAAAAATTCCTGAGGCCATTTCTGAATTTACAGCTGCCTGCAGCATTTCACTCACAGACTATGCACTTCCAGAAACCCAGGAGGCTGAATAATGCTTGAACAGTTAAGCTCAGTATTTTTTGATGAGGCAAACGAACTCCTGGACAATCTTGAAGAGCAGCTTCTTACGCTCAGCGACAATCCTGGAGAAATGGACACAATCTCCGCAGTTTTCAGAGCCATGCACACAATCAAAGGCTCTGCTGCAATGTTCGGCTTCAACGACATCTCCACATTTACCCATGAAGTTGAATCCGCAATGGATCAGGTGCGAAACGGCATCATCCCTGTAACTTCTGAACTCATTGACCTTATGCTTAAGGCCAGAGACCATATCCGAACAATGCTGGAAGCTGGAACTGAAGTTCCTGAAAACATCAAGAAAGCATCTTCTGGACTGGTTCTTGAATTCAAGGTTTACATCACAAAGCACGGTGGAAGTTCTGCTGAATCTCCTTCAGAAACCGCAAAAAAAGTTCAGGCAATCAAAACAAAGGCAGAAGAAAAAGAAATTCCAAGCGCAACCTGGCGAATCAAATTCAGACCTTCACAGGCAATCATGCAGAACGGAACCCGTCCTGAGCTTCTGGTTAAGGAACTTTCAGAACTTGGTACTGCAACAGTAGTTCCGTTCGCCCACGACCTGCCAAAACTTTCTGAAATGGTCAGCGAATTCTGCTACTACTCCTGGGACGTAATCCTTACAACAACAAAAACAGAAAACGACATCAAGGACGTGTTCATCTTCCTTGATTCAGAATCAAAATACGAAGTTGAAAAAATCGACCTTGCACCTGGCGAAAACAACAAAATCGGTGAAATCCTTGTTGCAAGAAATGATGTTTCTCAGGAAGACATTGATAAAATTCTGGGTGCCCACAAACAGCTGGGTGAAATCCTTGTAGAAAAAAATGTAATTTCAGAGGAACAGGTTAAGTCGGCACTGGCAGAACAGCAGCACCTTAAGTCACTTTCTTCAACAGGTCAGGCAACTGCTGCAGGAAA
Organism: Candidatus Treponema equifaecale; assembly: GCA_018064905.1. Taxonomy (GTDB): domain Bacteria; phylum Spirochaetota; class Spirochaetia; order Treponematales; family Treponemataceae; genus Treponema_D; species Treponema_D equifaecale. Next base: position 11,067 of record JAGHUJ010000205.1, on the reverse strand, counting down.
TCAGACTGTCAGAATCAGCTCACAGAAACTGGACGAACTGGTGGATCTTGTGGGAGAGCTGGTTACATTCAACGCCCGTCTTGAACAGCAGGCAATTCTTACAGACAATCCTAGCTTCAAGACACTAAGTGAGCAGTGTGGACGCATTTCAGTAATGCTCCGTGATTCTTCAATGGGACTCAGAATGGTTCCAATCAACACTCTCTTCAGCAGATTCCGAAGAACTGTACACGATCTGGCAGGTCAGCTGGGAAAAAATATTGAAATGGTTACTGAAGGTGCAGAAACAGAACTGGACAAAACCGTTGTTGAAAAGCTCAACGATCCACTCCTTCACCTTATCAGAAACTCTGTTGACCACGGCGTAGAACTTCCAGAAGACCGTGAAGCAGCAGGAAAACCAGCAATGGGAACTGTAAAGCTTTCGGCAAAGCATGTAGGCGCATTCATTCTCATTACAATCACAGATGACGGAAAAGGTCTGGACAGAGATGCAATCCGTGCAAAAGGTATTCAGAAAGGTCTCATTACAGAAGATCAGGAACTTTCAGATCCAGAAATCTTCAATCTTATCTTCCAGCCGGGCTTCTCCACAGCAAAGGCAGTAACTTCAATTTCAGGCCGCGGTGTTGGTTTGGACGTTGTTAAAAAAGATATTGCAACTTTGGGCGGTTCAGTTTCCATTGAAAGTGAAAAAGGTAAGGGAACTTCATTCATCCTCAAAATTCCTCTCACTCTGGCCATCATTGACGGAATGCTTACAACAATCAACGATGTCAAATACATTGTTCCGCTTAACACAATCGCTGAATGTATGGCAATCAAGGCAGATCCAGAAAACAAGGACGAGCTTTTGTTCAGCACAACACTCCACGGAAAGGAACTCAAATGCATCAACCTGCGCAAATTCTTCGGAATTCAGGGGGATTATCCGGTTAAACAGGAAGTTGTGGCAGTTTACGACAATGACAGGGTTGTGGGCGTAGTTGTGGATAAAATTCTTGGAAGCAACCAGACCGTACTTAAGCCAATCGGACAGCTTTTCTCAAACTGCACCGGTATAAACGGATCTACAATTCTCGGTGACGGTTCTGTTGCCCTTATTCTTGATATTCTCAAACTTACAGAATTGATGAAATTCCACGAGAAGGAAGAAGAATGAGCGAATCAAATAAAAATTCAGGAAAATTGATTGTCTCACCTTCCGAGCTGTCTGAAGACCAGTTCAACCAGATTGCTGACTTCATTCAGACAAATGTTGGAATCAAAATGCCTGAACAAAAGCGTGTGATGGTTCAGTCAAGGCTTCAGGCCCGTTTAAAGGCTCTGGAAATGACTGATTTCAACGACTACATAAACTATGTGTTTGCTGGCGGTCCACAAAGCGAAGAAGAAATCGCACTGATGATAAACGTGCTCACAACAAACCTTACGAATTTCTTCCGCGAAAAGCAGCATTTTGATTACATGGTTCAGAATGCAATTCCAGAGCTGATTGCAGCCGGACACACAAATCTGGAGCTTTGGTCAGCAGGCTGTTCTTCCGGCGAGGAGCCTTACACTCTTTCTGTTGTGATGCAGGAATATTTGCGGAACAATCCGGGCAAGCTCAGTGACTATTCAATTCTGGCAACTGACATTTCTTCCCGAGTGCTGGAAAAGGCCATGAACGCAGTATATCCAATGGAAAGCGTTGCTGACATTTCACTGGACTTAAAGAAAAAGTATTTTTTAAAAAGCAAGGACAAGGAAGCAGCTTTAGTCCGAATAAAGCCGGAGCTTAGAAACAAGGTTTCTTTTCAGCGACTGAACTTTATGGACAGCTCCTACCCTGTTCCAAATACAAAGCACATAATTTTCTGCCGAAACGTCCTGATTTACTTCGACAAACCTACTCAGGAAGCTGTAATCAGAAAGCTTGTGAGCCACTTGGTTCCGGGCGGCTATCTTTTCCTGGGTCATTCCGAGACAATCTTTGGAATGGATTTGCCATTAAAGACAGTTGCCCCAACAAGTTTCAAGAAGATATGAGGAAGCGTTAAATGCCAATTAAAGTCTTAATCATAGATGACTCGGCCTTAGTCCGACAGACAATCACAGAAGTTCTCAATGGCTCGCCTGAAGTTCAGGTTATCGGTTCAGCACCGGATCCAATCATCGGTGTAAGAAAGATTCAGCAGGAACGCCCGGATGTTATCATCCTTGATATTGAAATGGCCAGAATGGACGGTCTCACATTCCTCCGCAAAATGAATGAAACCATAGATCCAATTCCTTGCATCATCTGCTCTTCACTGGTTGAAAAAGGTTCAGCAGAATCGATCAAGGCTTTGGAACTTGGTGCAGCCGGAATCATGCTTAAGCCAATGGTTCGCACAAGACAGTTCTTTGAAGAATCTAAAATTCAGTTCATCGACGCAATCAAAGCGGCAAATGAATGTCAGGGAAAGATCAAGCAGCTCATACCTTCTGCTGCAAAAATGCATACAATGAAAACTCCATCTCCAAAGCCAGCTTCCGATGTTGAGGAACTGGAAGAACTTCAGGAGCTGGAGGAAATTCCGGAGCCAAAAATGGAAGCACCACAGCCAGCCCGTGCAATTCAGCCAAAGCTTACAGCGGATGTAATTCTGGAAAAGCCTAATCCAAACCTGGCACCAATCGACACTACAGATACAGTTGTTGTGGTTGGGGCAAGTACAGGTGGAACAGAAGCCCTCAAAGACTTCCTTACAGAACTTCCAGAAGATACACCGGGTCTTGTAATTGTTCAGCACATGCCTGAGCACTTTACGGCATCCTTTGCACAGCGTCTCAATGACCTTTGCAGAATTTCAGTTCGTGAAGCTGAGGATGGAGATTTGGTTCAGCGTGGACAGGCTCTGATTGCACCGGGAAACCACCACCTTTTGCTCAAACGGGAAGGTAAAAATTACTATGTTGAAGTAAAGGACGGTCCATTGGTTTCACGACACAGACCTTCTGTAGACGTGCTGTTCCGTTCTGCTGCCCGATATGCCGGTAAAAATGCCATCGGAATTATTATGACTGGTATGGGTGACGACGGTGCCAGAGGTATGAAGGAAATGCACGATTCCGGAGCATACAATCTTGCCCAGGATGAAGCAACCTGTATCGTTTACGGAATGCCGGGAGAAGCTGTAAAAGCCGGAGCCGTTGACAAAATCGTTCCGCTGCAGGACATTGCTGCTTCAATGCTGAATGTGGCAAAACTTAAGGCTTACAAAAAAATATAGAGAATTCACCATATTTCTAAGACCTTAATTATGATAGAATTAAATTGTATTTAATTGAATAAAACTAAACTGGAGGACAAAAATATGTCTAAAAAAATTCTTGCTGTAGATGACTCAACTTCTATCCGCAAAAGCATTTCATTCATTCTCGGACAGGAAGGCTACGAAATCGTAGAGGCTGTTGACGGTGTTGACGCACTTGCAAAAGCAAAGGCTGATAAATTCAATCTGGTAATTACAGATATCAACATGCCAAACATGGACGGAATTGAGCTTACAAAACAGCTTCGTGCTACTGAAGGTTATAAATTCACACCAATCATTGCTCTTACAACAGAAAACCAGCAGACCAAGATGGATGAAGGTAAGGCTGCAGGAGCAACCGGATGGATTGTTAAGCCATTCACTTCAGAAAAACTCATCGCTGTCGTAAAGAAAATCGTTGGATAAGCGAAAATTTTAATTCGCTGTTTGCAGCGCCGATTGAGCTTGTCGAAATCAAGCAACAACTGGAGGTTTCGACAGGCTCAACCACCGAATTGTCCTCGTTTATAATGGACAAAACAATAATAATTCTGTATTGAGGAAAAAGCCATGAAAAGCCTTCGTTCTGCCATAACTGCATTTGTTGCAGCCATTATCGTATTTACTGCAGTCGCACTTACATTTATTGCAATCAGATTTTCCAGAGGTGCCGTAAAACAGGTAACTATGGAAAGCATGACGACATTGGTTCAGAATGTTTCAAATTATGCAGACCAGATGCTGGAAACTGAGCTTTCTTCTCTCAGAACCCTTGCAGGACATCCTTTACTTTCAAATCCGTCAGTTTCTACCAGGGAAAAGGCTGTTTCCCTGGACAGCATTGTTGAAAGTGCCGCATCAGGAACAAGATATTTCATCGTTTCTGACATGAACGGAAACGGCTACACTTCAGAAGGCAAGCCTTGCAAAATTGATCATCGTAATTACTTCATCAAGGCTTCTGAAGGAACTTCAACTGTAGACGGACCTATTCTCAACTCAACATACAACACAATGACAATCTACTGTGCTGTACCACTCAACGATTCAAACGGAAGACCAATCGGCGTTCTTGCCGTGAACAAAGACACTTCCATGCTGGACTCAGTTGCAGAAAAACTCAGGGTTGGTGCAGAAGGTTCTTCATTCATCATCAATGTAGAGAACGGAAAAATCATTCAGCACGCTGAGGCAGAACTGGTTAACAGTGACAAGACATTTGAAGAGCTTGCCTTCACAAATCCTGAATACAAGCCATTTGCTGATATTTCACAGAGAATGATGAACTACGAAATCAATTCTTCTCAGATGAAGTACAAGGGTGAAAATTATTTCGTAGGCTTCACACCTCTTGGAAAAGCTCCATGGGCAATCGGAATCACAGCAAGAGAATCAAATTTTATGGGCGTCATCAACAGCATGAGAACTGTGCTTATCATAGTTGCATTTGTTCTCGGCAGCATTGCAATTTTTGTAGGAAATGTATTTGCCCGCTCTCTTGAAAGACCAATCGCCGTAATTAAAAAGGTTCTTGATGGAATCGCAAAGGGTGACCTTATTCTTGAAAATGTTTCAATGGAAGAAAGACAGACAATCACTTCCAGAAATGATGAACTTGGACAGATGGCAGCTTCACTTAATGTCATGGCAGTTTCACTTTCAAAGACAATTCAGATTGTGCGTGCTTCTGCTGAACAGGTTCGTGCAGGCGGTGAACAGCTTTCTTCATCTTCTCAGGCAGTTTCTTCAGGTGCAAGTGAACAGGCCGCATCTACAGAAGAAATGAGTGCCACAATGGAACAGATGACAAGCAATATCCGTCAGACTGCTGATAATGCTGCAAAAACTTCTGAAATTGCAAACATGGCTTCTGCAAAAGGTGAAGCTGGTGGAATGGCAGTTGAAGAATCAGTTGAAGCAGTTAAGACAATCGCTGAAAAAATTGCAATTATTGAAGACATTGCCGGTCAGACAAACATGCTTGCACTTAACGCCGCAATTGAAGCAGCCCGTGCAGGTGAAGCAGGTAAAGGCTTTGCTGTTGTTGCTTCTGAAGTTCGTAAGCTTGCAGAACGCTCACAGAAAGCCGCAGCTGAAATTTCAGAAATCTCGGCAAACACACTTAACACAGCAGAAAAAGCAGGTAAGCTCATCAAAGAAGTTGTACCTGATATTGAACATACATCACAGCTCATTGAAGAAATCGCCACAGCAAGCCGTGAACAGGACAACGGTGCTCAGCAGGTTTCCACAGCAATCATTCAGATGGACACTGTTGTTCAGCAGAATGCAAGTGCCGCAGAACAGATGGCAGCAATGGCAGAAGAACTCAGTTCAGAAGCACAGAAGCTCGTAGAAACAATTTCCTTCTTTAAGACAAGAACATTTGATCAGGCTACATTGAATTCAACAGAAATCGAGCTTGATGAAATTCATACAACTGCTGATTCGGCACTGTCTCAGGAAAGAAAAACTGAAGAAAAGGCTGAAACCACTAAAACTCCGGCAGCAAAGGAACCAGCTTCTACAATTTCAGAACCAGCACCAGTTCCTGCTGAAGAAAAAAAGGAAGAACCAGCAAAACCTTCCAAACCAACACCAAAGAAGATTACTGATGTAACAAAGCCAAAGAACAAGCCTGTTAGCGGCACAATCGTAAGAAAAACCACAGCAGACTTGATCAGCGATGCTGATTTTGAGGAATTCTAATGATCACAAACTATCTTACATTCACTGTAGAAGAAAACACTTACGCAATCGATGTTTCGGCTGTTCTTGAAGTTCTGAATTTTACTGAACCAACAGCCGTTCCATGTGCATTGCCATACATTGAAGGTTTGATTTATTCCCGTGAACAGGGAATTACAGTTGTAAATTTCAGAAAACGCTTTGATCTTCCTGTCCGCGACATAGACAAGCGCTCAAAGGTAATTGTTGTTGAAATTGACACACCAATCGATGCAACAAGCCAGAGAGTGAGCCTTTACGGACTGGTTGCAGATTCTGTTCAGGATGTAATTCAGATTTATGACGAGGAACTTTTTGAGGGTGCCAAATGCAGCATTCCGGAAGAATTCGTCTCAACAGTGCTGAAGTACAATGACCAACCGCTTTTCATAATCAACTACAAAAAGCTTTTTGAAGAAGCCGGCTCGCTGAACATTCAGAAACCAGCAAACCAATAATTTTGGAATTTTTATAACACTTTTATAACATCTTTTTTCTTGACCTTAAAAGATTAGTTTTGTATCTTTTAAACGTATATTTTACAAATTTTTTTGGAGGAATTTCTAAAATGGCAGAATTCAACATGAAAATGTTTGACCTTACAGGCAAAGTAGCTTGGGTAACAGGTGCATCTTATGGAATCGGTTTCGCAATTGCTAAAGCATTGCATACAGCTGGTGCAAAAATCGTTTTCAACGATCGTGGACAGGAACAGCTCGACAACGGTTTAAAGAACTACAAAGAAGCAGGATTTGAAGTTGGAAAAGATGTTTTCGGCTATATCTGTGACGTTACAGACGAAAATGCTGTTCAGGAAACAGTAAAGAAAATCGAAAAAGAAGCTGGAACTGTTGATATCCTCGTAAACAACGCTGGTATCATTAAGCGTATTCCAATGCACGAAATGAAAGCTGAAGAATTCCGTCAGGTAATTGATGTTGACCTTAACGCTCCATTCATCGTATCAAAAGCAGTTCTTCCTGGTATGATGGCTAAAAAAGCTGGTAAAATCATCAACATCTGTTCTATGATGTCTGAACTTGGTCGTGAAACAGTATCTGCTTATGCAGCTGCTAAGGGTGGTCTCAAGATGCTCACTCGCAACATCAGTTCTGAATACGGTGAATTCAACATTCAGTGTAACGGTATTGGACCTGGATACATCGCTACTCCACAGACAGCACCACTTCGCGAAACACAGCCAGATGGTTCTATGCATCCATTTGATTCATTCATCCGTGCTAAGACTCCAGCTGGACGTTGGTTGGACCCAGAAGAACTCTGCGGTGCAGCAGTATTCTTGGCTTCTGAAGCATCAAACGCTGTAAACGGACACATCCTCTACGTAGACGGTGGTATCTTGGCTTATATCGGTAAGCAGCCTAAATAAGTTGTTGCGCTGATTGAGCCAACAACATTGAAAACACGGTGAGGTTTCGACTTAGCTCAACCACCCCGTGTTTTATGAAATCCAGTTTCTTAAATGAAGCTGGATTTTTTTTGTGTTTTTAAACTTTCCGTGATAAAATTAATAAATAGGTTTATTTAGTCCATAGTATTTGGACAATGGAGTTTAATATGAATGGAAATGTAATCGTAGGTCAGTCTGGTGGTCCAACATCTGTAATCAATTCAAGTTTGGCAGGTGTATTCAAGACAGCAAAGGATCGCGGAGCAAACAAAGTTTATGGTATGCTTCACGGAATTAAAGGTCTTTTGGACAAGCAGTATGTAGACTTGTCAGAAAAAATCAACTCAACAATGGCAATCGATCTCTTGAAGAGAACACCATCTTCATTCCTCGGTTCATGCCGCTATAAGCTCCCAGAAATTGCTGCTGACAAAGCAACTTATGAAAAAATCTTCGCAATTCTCAAAGAATTGGACATTAAATATTTCTTCTATATTGGTGGAAATGACTCAATGGACACAATCAAAAAGCTGTCTGACTATGCAAAAATGGTAAACAGCGACATTAAGTTCATGGGTGTTCCAAAAACAATCGACAATGACCTGGCTGTAACAGACCACACACCTGGTTACGGTTCAGCTGCAAAATTCATCGCTTCTACAATGAAGGAAATCATCCGCGACGGTTTGGTTTACGACTATCCAACAATCACCGTTGTAGAAATCATGGGTCGTAACGCTGGTTGGCTTACTGCTGCTGCTGCATTGGCTAAATCAGATGACTGTGAAGGCGTTGACCTTATCTATCTTCCAGAAAAAGTTTTCGATGTTGATCACTTTATGGCAAAAATCAGGGATCTTTCTAAAACAGGCCGATCAATCGTTGTTGCTGTTTCTGAAGGTATCAAGGTTGCAGACGGACGATTCGTATTTGAACTTGCTGATCATGTTGAATTTGTGGATGCTTTCGGTCACAAGCAGATGTCTGGTACTGCAAAATTCCTTTCTAATAAAATCACAGCAGAACTTGGAATCAAGGCTCGCTGTATCGAACTTTCAACACTTCAGCGCTGTGCTGCTCATATGTCTTCTCGTACAGATATTACAGAAGCATACAACGTTGGTGGTGCTGCAGTTAAGGCTGCTTTTGAAGGCGAAACAGGAAAAGTAGTTGTTCTCAAACGCGTTTCTGACGATCCATATATGTGTATCACAGAAACAGCAGATGTAGGTGAAATTGCCAACATCGAAAAGAAGATTCCACTTGAATGGATCACAGATGATGACTACGTTACAAATGACCTCATTCACTACATCCATCCATTGATTCAGGCTGAACTTAGCCCAATCATGGTAGATGGTCTCCCTCGTCACTTGAATGTAAACAAGTAAAAAAGGGATTTAAATTAAAAAAGTTCTAAATCTTTGGATGGAACCTTCTGAATTCAGGGGTTCCATCCTCACTTTTTGGAGAAGGAAATGAAAAAGGAAAAATCTGTCACCAGATTTATCATCGTTACAATGGCTTTGGGAATGATTGCTTATGCCGCAATTCTCTCATTCATCGTTCTTATCAACCTGAACAAAGGTTTTGAAAATTATGTAGAAGATGAAATTCACGAAATGGCCAATGTAACACAGGCTGAAATGGAATACACGCTCGAAAATTCCACAGACATTGCCTCAATGATTCAGCTCTCATACGAAACAATCTATCCGGAATACGGTTTTGATCGAATGCTTATGAATGGATTTGCAGAAAGCGTTCAGAAATATTTTGGTGTAAAAAACATTGTTTTCTTCAACAGCTTTGGAATGCAGGTTTCAAATCCTAAATATGGTGTTGTTCCAAAAAATGATATGGTAAAGAAAGCCCTTGCCGGAACTCCAACCACATTACTGGAAAAAACAGATGAAAATATTTACGCAACTGTAATTCTTCCACTTAAATCAGAAGGAAAAGTTTTTGGTGCAGTTGAAATCAGAAATCCTGTTACTGTAGATGACCTTACAGATACAGTCAGCGATTACACAAACTGTCAGGTAACAGTATTTGACGGAAATCGGCGTCTTATCACAAGTATCCCAGGTATGAAGGGAACTGAGATTGAAAACACAGATCCAATCACAGCCGCAGAAGCTGGTGAAACAACAACAAAGAAAGCTGTAATCAACGGTGAAAACTATCTTACATACTACTACCCTGCAGTTGATGCAAATGGAAACTTCCTCACAACACTCTTCATGGGTAAAAAGCTTGAGGTTGTAGACCATGTGGCAATGTCAGTTACAAAACCTCTCATCGTTGCAATTGTTATATTCACAGTGCTTTTCCTTTTTGGATTCACAACACTTATCTACCTTAAGATGATCAAGCCTTTGAATGGAGTTAGAAAAGCAGTTAAGAACCTTTCTTCCGGAGACGCAGACCTTACAACTCGTCTTGAAACAAAAGGAAACGATGAATTCTCAGGCCTTTCTGCAGATGTAAACAAGTTCATCGAAATGCTTCACAAGATTGTAGTTGATCTTACACATTCACAGCAGGCATTAAAAGAAGTAAGTGAAAAGCTTGGAAATAATGCACAGGATTCTGCAAGCGCAACAGCACAGATTCTTGCAAACATTGAATCAGTTCGCAAGCAGTCTGAAGGCCAGTCTACAGCAGTTCAGAACACATCTTCAGTTCTTGATATGTCTTCTACCAGCGTTGACGTTCTTTCAAGCCTTATCGACAATCAGAGTGCAGGTATTACAGAAAGCTCTGCCGCAATTGAGGAAATGCTTGGAAACATTACAGCAGTTACTAATTCAGTTAAGAAAATGGCCACAAGTTTTGGTGAACTGGGTGTTACAGTGGAAGACGGTAAATCTAAGCTCGGCGTTGTAGACCAGAAAATCAATCAGATTGCTGATCAGTCCAAGATGCTTATTCAGGCAAACCAGATTATTTCCCAGATTGCTTCGGAAACAAACCTGCTTGCCATGAACGCTGCAATCGAAGCTGCTCATGCTGGAGACGCAGGAAAGGGCTTCTCGGTAGTAGCAGAAGAAATCAGAAAGCTTGCTGAAAATTCAAGCACTCAGTCAAAGAACATTTCTTCTGAGCTTAAGGGAATCTCAACATCTATTCAGGATGTAGTTTCACTTTCCCACGATTCACAGACTGCATTCGGTGCTATCGTTGGTCAGCTTGATTCAACTGATATGATTATCCGTGAAATCAACAATGCTATGGACGAGCAGCAGAGTGCTTCTAAGCAGATTTTTGAAGCTTTGAGCGATATGAAGGATCAGGCTGTTGAGGTTACTCAGAAAGCCAGCGACATGAGCCAGGGCATAACAAATGTTTCAAAGGATATGGAAACTGTATCACAGATTTCTTCTACAATCCTTGGAAGTATGGATGAAATGACAACCGGTATGGAACAGATTGGTAACGCAACACAGAGCGTAAACGAACTGGCAACCCAGACAAAGGACAACATTTCAGACATGAGCGAGAAGCTCAACAGATTCAAGATTTAGATTTAGTCAAATTAATTGATGGGGCTGTCCTCAAAGTTCGTAGATGTCACCTCGACCGTAGTGGAGAGGTCTGTAAATCATTGTAATACAAAGAATTATAGATTACAAACAAGCACGACAA
>JAGHUJ010000075.1 GCA_018064905.1 Candidatus Treponema equifaecale | reverse complement strand
TTAGCACCTGCATCGATGTGAGCCTGTGATTTAGCCTTTGATACGTAGAAACCTGTACATTCGAGAACTACGTCTACACCGATTGTTCCCCATGGGAGTTCAGCAGCGTTAGCTTTTGCATAGATTGTGATTTCTTTTCCATCAACTGTGATAGAACCTGGAACTTTTACAGTCTTTCCATCTTCTTCCATTACAGCATCTTTGTAAGAAACAGTGTGCTTTCCTTCACCGAATTTACCAGCGAATCCACCCTGAGCTGTGTCATACTTCAAGAGGTGAGCGAGCATTTTTGGGCTTGTGAGGTCGTTGATTGCAACTACTTCATATCCGTCTGCGTCAAACATCTGACGGAAAGCCAAACGACCGATACGGCCAAAACCGTTAATAGCAACTTTTACTGCCATGATTTATTCTCCTAAAAATAAATTTAAATTTAATATATCTATAAAATAATGAATTTTTCACAATTCGTCTACAAATTACGAAATATTCACCGTGTACAATAGTATGAAATATGTAAATATTAAGAACAAATATCGAGTTTCAGCTCTTCTAACAACGGAACTCGACATTTACCTTATTGTACTTACTTCTTTTCTTCCAGACGCTTTTTGTCCAGATAACCTGAATCCACCAGATACTGACGGCGGGTCATTACCAGATTAATAAGCTCCTGATACATATTGAAGTCCACTTCCAGAGCCATTGGAAAAATGAAAAATTCAGTTTCGTCGCAATAGCGTTCAATGAACTTTGAGTCTGTAACAAAGCCCAGTGAAATCATGTTGGAAATTCGGTCAGCACATTTGAGGACCTTTGCTTTGTGGCTTCCCGTATTCAGGATTCTTGTAAGGAACGTATTTTTGTCTTCACCTTCCTTTTTTGTAACTTCAAGCACCAGTTTGTAAACATCCATTCCATCTGAATCACGGCGCTTAATCAGCTCGTGGTCATAGTCTGGAATATCTTCAATACAGTCATGAACTACGGAAGCCTTAAGCAGAACAGAATCGATGTAGCCATAGTCCAGAAGGATTGAAAGAGTGTCCATCTGATGACGGAACATATTGCCACCGGCTCTTCTGCCTTTTTTAATCAGGGCTGTTGCCAGCTGCATATAAGGGGCAAGGGAAATTCCATCAAGCTTGAGCATCTCCTTCTCGTCCATCTGAGTTGGTTTTTCTGTTGCCATGTGAAATGTTCCCATATTATGCTCCTTGTTTTGCAAATTTCTGGTGGTTGAGGCGTGCACAGCACAGTGATTTCGACAAGCTCAATCAGCGCAGCAATACAACTCTCTGCTATTTATTTCAAAGCTTCAATGTAACCTGAAACTTTTTCGATTCTTCTCTGGATTTCTGCAAGGTTGTCCCGTTCAGCCTGAACAACTTCAGCAGGTGCATGTTCTGCAAATTTTGAACCAAGTTTTGCTTCAATGCGGGCTGCATCCTTCTGGTCTTTTTCAAGATCCTTTTTGAAGTGAAGCATGAGCTGTTCCTTGTTGATGTTGTCGTCAAGAAGAATGAAGGCTTCAAAACCAGTACCAACAGTACCGATTGAACTTGCAGGTTTAGCATCAACAAATTCAACACCGGCAAGACCAGCAAGAAGCTTAATCATGTCAACCTTTTCACGGCAAACTTCAGCGGCACTGCCCTTTTCAATGAGAACAGCAAGGTTGATTTTATCAGCAGGGTTTACGCCACATTCATTTCTGAGACCGCGAACGCTTCTGATAAGATCCTGCAAGGCACCAAAACGGGCAGCAATTTCAGCATTTTCACGATCAGCAGTAAATTCAGGATATGGAGCGTTAACAAGCTGTGAAACATATTCTGAATTTGAAAGAACTTTCTGAACACCACTAGCCTTGCGGTTTGCAACGATTTCAGCAAGTGGAAGCTTAGAATAGATTTCTTCTGTAACAAATGGAATGAATGGATGAAGAAGTCTGAGGGATTCTTCAAGAACATTGAGAAGAACAGAAACCTGTCTGTCTTTTTCAGCATCAGTTCCGTGCCAGAAAATAAGTTTAGTAGCTTCTACATACCAGTCACAGAAATTGTTCCAGAAATAGTCATAAACAGCATTTGCAGCATCGTTGTAGCGGTAATTTTCAAGAGCTTCACGGGCATTCTTTGCAGCTTCATTGAGGCGAACATAAATCCAGCGGTCAAGTTCAGAAAGTTCATCATCCTTAACTGCTACCAGTTCACGGCCTTCAAGGTTACCAAGAATGTAGCGGCTTGCGTTCCAAACCTTGTTACAGAATTTAGAACCGAACTTAAAGCTTTCAGAGTCAATGAGGATGTCCTGTCCCTGAGCTGCAAGATAAGTCAAAGTAAATTTAAGGGCATCAGCACCGTACTGGTCAATGATTTCAAGAGGGTCAATACCGTTTCCAAGAGACTTGGACATTTTGCGGCCCTGCTTGTCGCGAACCAGACCGTGAATGTAAATGTCATGGAATGGAGCCTTGCCTGTAAATTCAAGACCAGCCATAATCATTCGGCTAACCCAGAAGAAGATGATGTCGTAAGCAGTTACAAGTGCAGTTGTTGGATAGAATTTAGCCAGATCTTCTGTATTCTGAGGCCAACCCAAAGTAGAGAAAGGCCAGAGCCAAGAAGAGAACCATGTATCAAGAACATCAGGATCCTGAGTAACATTTGCGCTGCCACATTTTGGACACTTGCAAACATCTTCACGGCTAACGATAGTTTCACCACATTCACAATACCATGCAGGAATACGGTGACCCCACCAGATCTGACGGCTTACACACCAGTCGCGGATATTTTCCATCCAGTGAGTATAAGTATTTTCCCATTTGCGTGGATAGAAAACGATATCGCCTTTTCTCCATGCATCAAGGGCTTTGTCTGCCATTGGCTTCATTTTTACGAACCACTGGTATGACAAATAAGGTTCAACAACAGTCTTACAGCGGTAACAGTGGCCAACAGAGTGAGTCATTTTTTCTTCACCCTTGAACAAGCCGGCTTCTGTCAAATCTTCAATAACAAGCTTGCGGGCCTGTTCAGGTTTAAGACCGCGGTATTTTTCAGGAACATTTTCGTTCATTGTTCCGTCTGGATTCAAAAGGTTGATAACTTCAAGGTCGTGGCGTTTACCAACTTCCCAGTCGTTAGGGTCGTGAGCTGGAGTGATTTTTACCATACCAGTTCCGAATTCCTTGTCAACATAGTCATCAGCAATAATCTTGATGATTTTTCCAGTCAATGGAAGTTTGAGTTCCTTTCCAACGATTGCAGTATAGCGTTCGTCAGTAGGATTTACAGCAACGGCAGTATCACCAAAGAAAGTTTCCGGACGAGTTGTAGCAACTTCAATTTTTCCAGAACCGTCAGCATATTCATACCACAAATGGTACATTGCACCCTGAGTATCAACATGGTCAACTTCATCATCAGCAAGAGCAGTACCACAACGAGGACACCAGTTTACAAGACGCTGACCTTTGTACATCAAACCGCGTTCATACAAAGTAACAAAAACATCACGGACAGCCTTTGAAAGACCTTCATCATAAGTAAAGCGTTCACGGCTCCAGTCAACAGAGTTACCAAGCTTTTTCTGCTGCTTAACGATAATGTCGTGGTGTTGGTGAGTAACATCCCAGGTGCGTTCAATGAACTTTTCACGGCCCAAATCGTTGCGGGACTTGCCTTCTTTTTTGAGAGCTCGTTCAACAACGTTCTGAGTAGCAATACCGGCGTGGTCAGTTCCAGGAACCCAAAGAGTATCGTCTCCCCTCATTCTGTGATAGCGAACAACAACATCCTGCAAAGTATTGTTCAAACCGTGTCCCATGTGAAGAACGCCAGTAACGTTTGGAGGTGGAATTACAACAGTATATTTGATGTTAGATTCTTTTTTCTGATTGTGAACAGGAGAATCAGAATCGCTGGCAGGCTTAAAGTAACCTTTTTCAACCCAGTCAGCATAAATTCTGTCTTCAAAATCCTTAGGATTATAAGCCTTATCAAGTTCAATAGCGTGCATTTAAAAATGTCCTTATTAATTTGAATTCAAACTTTATTATAGTGAAAAATGTACTTGTCTGCAATTATGGGCACAACGGCAGCCAAGCTGCCGTCGCTACGTCCGGGGTTCCGCTACCGCTCCATTGCTGCGCAACTTACGCCCCTACCATCGCTTGTGCGGTTATTTCTTTACAACCCAGACACCTGCACCAGCGTTGTTTTCCACAATAACTGGAATATCAGTTGCAGAATCAAGAATATATTTATATTCAGAAACAGAACTTGGAGACCAATCAGCTTCACCAGAAACAGAAGGTGAAGTTGTTCTTGCAGATTTGAATTCGTTTCCAGACTGAGTTAAATAACGAGGATTTGTCATTTCGCTGTAAGCATTAAAACTTCCACCAAAGTAATTGTTTTCAGAAACAACCTGACATTCTTTTCCAAGCCCAATGCAGTATGAACTTACTTTCTTATAGTACTGATTAAAAATATGAACCTGTCCAAAACGAACACGAGGCAAACGCTGTCCTACATTGTCATAAAGATTATGATGGAATGTTGTTTTCAATTTTCCTTTATCAGAAGTCTTTGAATCACCATTTCCAACAAGGCCAACTTTATCATCGTTCATAAACTTATTGTAAGAAATAGTTACATAGTTTGAACCGTTTACAACATCACAAAGGGCATCATAGTTAACCCAATCAAGATTACCTGCTGGTGTATCAAATTTTTCATAAGTATGCGCAGTATCTCCGATTGTACAATGGTCAATCCAAACATTTGTAGAACCTGAAATTGTAATACAGTCCATATCGGCATTGAAGTTGTTTTCATTATTCTGATACCAAGGAGGGAAGAAGTCCAAAGAATCCCAGATTTTTACATTTCTGATTACAACATTTGTAGCATTAGAAACTGAAAGATTTCCGCCACTGAATCCTGCATCTGTTCCTAAACCAAGAATCGTTGTATTTGAAGGAATTGCAATAATAGCCTGAGCTGCCTGAGCTTTATGAAGTTTAGATTGATCAGCTGCCAATGTTGAAACTGTATCTTTTATACAAGTTTTAAGGAATTTAGTTCTGTAATCTTCATAGCTTGAATATTTTGAATCAAGACCTGCAGCTTTAATATAATCGTAAGCAGACTGATTTCCGTTCAAATCAATTGTTCCAGAAACATAAATAATTTTCTTTGTTGAACCAGCCTTCAATGCAGCTGTAAATTCCTTGTAATTTTTAACAGTGTAAATATTTGCAGCAGTTGCTCCATATCCCCCAGTTGTACTTTGTGTTCCAGCCCAACCATCAGGTTTATCACTTGCTAAAATATACTTTGCAGAAACAGATGAGCTTACTTCTACTGTACAAATCACACTCTTTCCATTAGATGTGGAAGCTGTGATTGTTGCACTACCCGCACCTTTTGCAGTTACAACACCGCCAGAAACAGTTGCAACGCTTTCATTAGAAGAAGTCCAGGTTACAGTTCCGTAGCCGCTTGTAACATTTGCAGGCAGAACTGTAGCAGTCAAAGTTTCTGCTGGAGCCAGGTCGTCATCAGTAATTGCGAGAGATACAGAAGTTTTGCTGAGGGTAATAGAAGCTGGACGAACGACAGCTTCTCCTGCAGTATTTTCATCAATAACTTTGATTTCTGAAATATCAAAACCACCACCACCATTTCCATTTCTTGAGAAGAACACTCTGACATTAGCAGTTTTTGAAACTTTTGCAGTGATTGTAAATGGATCACTGGCAGCAGTCATCTTAAGATCTTTAGCAACAACAATTGCTTTTCCAGTGCTTGCATCAACAAGGTATGCGATACCATTGTCAGATGTTGCTTTAGATGAACCTGTTGTCCAGCATTTAAATGAAACTGTAACTTCATCAGGAAGAGCAACAGAAACTTTGCTCAAGTCAATTCCACAATAGAAACCACCAGTTTCAGCAACAGCATCACCTACATTGCCTGTTTTTGTTGAAGTATTTTCGCCATTGTAGTTGATACCAGTATTGATTCCCCCTGCAGTACGGATTCTCATAGAAGAGCCTGATCCATTGTAATAACAGTAAACAGCATCGTCATAGAATTTTGCAGTTTTATTTACCAAAGCATTTGTACCATCAGATAAAGAACCTAACGAAGAATAGTCAAAATTGTAAAGAACTTTCGAGACATTTGAATCTTCTATAGTTACCATACAATGATTTGACTTTGTAGTATCTTTTTTGGAAGTTGCTACGACTCTTGTGCTGCCTTTTGCAATTACAGTTACAGTTCCATCTTCAGCAACCTTTACAACTTTTTCATCCTGACTTGTCCAAGTTACTTCTTTATCAGAATCAGAAAGATTAGTTCCGTTTACTACAGCACTAAGTTTTACAGGTTCATCACCAACAACCAGATTTAAAACAGAAGGTGTGATAGAAACAGAACTTACAGTTTTATTTACGGTTGTTTCATCTTTCTCCACAGGTGGCTTTTCATTTCCCCCAGAACTATCCGAGCCATCTGAACAAGACACAAAAGTTGTTCCAATAATTCCTGCTGTCAAAAACAGTGACAAAAACAACTTGCATAATTTTTTCATTTTAAATCTCCCTTTTCAAATATTTTATTCACTTACACCTTCGACTTTTACGTTTGCAATCATAAACGAAGTGTCAAAATCTTCTTTTGTGCTCTTAACAGCTGGATAAATTCTTACAAACAAAGACTTGCCCTTCTTAACTTCAAGACCAAGCCCCGCAGCTTCTTCAGCCACAGACATTTCTGCATATTTGCTGCTGCCTTCAACAGAAAGCTTTGTTGGATTCTTGAATTTTTTGTCAGTTGAACAGTATGCAGACCATCTCATGTTTTTAGAACCGCTGGAACCAGCCCAGAAACCGATTTTGTTCACATAAATGTTTGCTTTTTTTGCAGGAATTTCATATTCCAGATAAATGCTTTCAACCTTTGAGCCAGAATCATTTACAGCCCATTTTCCGCCTGGAACATTTACGCGGGCAATATAATCTTCTTCATCAGGCATTTCAAGGATTCCTTCAATCTGTTCAAGTCCGCAAAGCTTAACCTTAGGACATGCAACATCACCAGAAGCTTCTGCAAAATATTCCTTGTTGTCCTTCACCATTTTCCATTCAACGGCAAACTTTTTTCCGCCGGTAACAACAGTTTTTCCATCACCGGCAAGGGCAATTTTAAGGGATTTCTTGACCTTTGATTTGTTTGTAAGGTTTCCGAATTCAGGAACAACAGAATCAGAAAGAATTTCAAGATCACCGGAATATGACTTAACCTTTTCCGGAGTGAATCTGACGAAGAATTTCTGACCGATTTCTTCTTCGCCAACATCAAATTTAATTTCAGAAGCAAAATTTTCTTTTTTAGAAAGAGAAACTTCAAAATTCTTTGGAGCTTTTACAGTAACCTTGCAGTTTTTAATGTTGAATGCAGAAACATCAACAGCTTCAACCGCACTTTTTCCCGGAGCGATTCTTCCAAAATTGAGCTGAGTTTTTCCAACAATGAGCTTTGGTTCAGCGTCCACAATATAATCAGCAAAATAACCGCGGCTTTTCAAATTCTGAGTAACCATTTTTGCCAGTTCAAATGCCGCAAAAGTTCTTTCATGAGTTGAATCCGAAGAAATGTAGACCATATCAGCCTTGTCCAGCTTCCATGCCTTTTCAACAAGACCAGCACTCATAGAAGTCATATCAACATAAATTGCATTGTGCTTTTCTGCAGCTTCCTTCATTGCTTCCGGATAATTTCCGCGAGGAGTTTTTTCACCGTTTGCAATAAAATCATGGTTGTGTCTGCCTTTTTCTGTAACAGCACCGTCCTTCACATAATTTCTGACATAAGGTGAAACCATAACAGGAATACCGCCAAGTTCACGGGTTTCCACAATGTATCTTTCTACATAATCATAATGAGTTCCGGCAACAGTACCGTTCTGATTGTTTCTGGCAAAAGTAAAGCTCAAACCATAAGGCCCCAAAACAGCATCCTTTCCATTGATTGTACGCTGGTCATTGTGACCGAATGAAAAGAAAACAACACTAGGCTTGCCATTTTTTTTGTTTTCAGCCAGTTTTTCCTTTACAACATCCCAGCGACCCTTTTCATTATAGAAATATCTTGTGGAACGGCCGCCCATAGAAACAGAATTGTCAACATTTACTTTTGAAGAATCCCAGAAGCATTTCATAGCCTGACCAAGACCATACTGGTCCACTTCATTTTCAGGATAATCACGCATGATTGAATCCCCGCACATGATTACATCGATTTTTCCTGAAAGATTCTTTGCATCAAGCACATCAGCAGAAGGTTCACGGTTTGGTTCAAGAACTTCAACTTCAATTTCAGTTTTTTCACTTCCCTTTACTGCCAGAATTTTTGTCTTTCCACCAGAAAGAGCTGTAACAACGCCATTCTGATCAACCTGAACAATATAAGGATCCTCAACAGAATAGGAATCAGCCTTAACCTCAACCGATTTTTTTAAATCGGGAGTTTCAAATACAAGAGACTGAGCAAAAACAGAAAGACCTGCCAGAACCAGCCCCAGGGACAAAACATTTTTTTTCATAAAAACCTCACTTGTTTAGAAAAAAATTTAAAACGGTGACAGCCCCTTTTTTTTTACACCACCGTATTATTTCCAATTATTATACATACTAAGCACGGAATTGAAACCAGTTGTCGTGTAGGCATATCCGGTTCTTCTTTCCTGACTTAAATCCATGTAATTTTCTAC
>JAGHUJ010000091.1 GCA_018064905.1 Candidatus Treponema equifaecale | reverse complement strand
CTGAAGTGCACCCAAGAAATTGGACACTTTACTAGGCTGATTTTAAGGACTGATTCCTGAATTGTAAAGGGGTCAGTCCTTTGAATTTCACCTTTATTCTTTTCTCATTGTACCATTCCAGGTATGCAATTAATTCTTTCTTGAAATGTTCAACAGATTCAAAATCCTGCAAGTATAAAAGTTCTGATTTTAATAACCCAAAGAAATTTTCCATAACAGAATTATCAAGACAGTTACCTTTTCTTGACATGCTCTGTCTGATTCCTTTTTCTTTCAAGCATTTTTGATATTCATGCATCTGATACTGCCATCCCTGGTCAGAATGAAGAATTAAATTTGTTCCGTCTGGAATCTTTGCAAAAGCCTTATCAAGCATATCCATCGTTTGTGCGAAGTTTGGACTTTCTGAAAGATTCCAGCTGACTAACGATTGATCGTGTAAATCCAAAATCGGCGAAAGATAGAGTTTTGTTCCGAACAGATTAAATTGTGTAACATCAGTAACCCATTTTTCATTGGACTTTGTTGTACTGAAATCACGTTTCAAAAGGTTTGGTGCGATTTTTCCAACCTGTCCCTTATATGAGTTGTATTTATGCTGGCGCACTTTACAAACGATGTGCTCTTCATGCATAAGTTTCTGAATGACTTTATGATTTGTTTTTAATCCTCGATTCCGAAATTCCATGGTAATTCGTCTATAACCATAGCGTCCTTTATTTTCATGATAAATCTGCTGTACAAGTTCACGTTCTTTCCTGTAGTTATCCTGCTTTGGATGAGATACAGAATAGTATGCTGAACTTTTAGGAAGCTTTGTCAGAATCAGCAAATCATGAACAGAAATTTCCGACCTTAATTCTCTGAAAGCTCTGAGTTTTCTTTCTCTTTCGCCTTTTTCTGTTCGTTTTCCTGTTGAATTAAGGCCCATAATTTTTTTAGGTACAGATTCTCTGCTTTTAATGCTGCTAATTCCTCGTCTTTAGTCCATTCTTCTCTTGGTTTATCTGGTATTACACTTTTGGGCATTTTTAAAGGCCTACCTTTAGGGGAACTAATTTTACTAAGACCGCCTTCTAAATAAGCTTTTCTCCAGCTTTTGACCAGTGTTCTATGAGGCAGTCTGAATTCTATCATTATCTGACTGTCAGACAGTTTGTTCTCCTGCTGATAGTTTAGCACTTTTAATTTAAATTCTGTAGTGTAATGTTGAATTGGTGGAATGAAATGGCCAAATGCATCATATTGCATTATCCATTCTTTGACTGTAGTTCTTGGTATGTTGTATTTGTTTGCTAAATAATACGCACCATATTTTTTTTCGATATGTTCATTGACTATTTTGAGTTTGAATGCTTCTGAGTATTTGGACATAAAAAATGCACCTCCAAAATTAAACTTAATGTCTAACTTTTGGGGTGCACTTCAAGCCACTGACGGCCTTGTGTCCTTTTAGGACATAAACAAACGTGGAGATGACCTAATGTTAGGGCATTTCTTTTTTTAATATATCATAACTGTGTTTAATCGTCAAACAATATAAAACTTTTACTCAGATTAACCGCCCTATTGACCTAAACTAAAAAAAGTTTTATGTTACTATACATAGAAACAAAACACAAACTATTCGAGGTTTTATAAAATGAAAAAATTTACAAAAATTTTGACAGCTTCGGCTCTTGCTCTGGCTGCTTTCGCTTCTGTTTCCTGCAACAAAAAGGCAGAAAAGAAAGTTACAATCGGTATTGTTCAGCAGATGAACCACAATTCTCTCAACACAATTTCTGATTCAATCAAAGCTCGTCTTGCTGAACTTGGCTACAACGAAAACAACAGTACAGTTCTCTTTAAACAGGGCGACAACGACATGACAATGCTGGCTCAGATTTCTGAAGAATATGTAAACCAGAAGGCTGACATTATCATTGCAATTGCTACAAAAGCTGCAAATGCTGCCCTTCCAGCAGTTGATTCAAACATTCCTGTAGTTTTTGCTGCTTGTGCTGATCCTGTTGGTGCTAAGCTTGTTCAGAATCTTGCTGAACCAGAAGGTCTTGTAACTGGTACTTCTCAGTCAATTCCTGTTGATCAGATTATGGAATTTGCAAAGAAAATCCAGCCACAGCTTTCAAAAATCGGTATCATCCACACAACTGGCGAAACAAACGCTCAGGCTACTGTAAACAAGGCAATTGCTTACCTTGATTCAATCGGAATGGCTTATGCTGACCACACAATCGACGATGTTTCTGTAATTCAGGAAACAATCAAACTGATGAAAGATGAAGGATGTCAGGCTGTATTCGTAGCAAACGACAACAAGCTTGCTTCACACGGAAACATGGCTATTCTTGGCGGTGCTTGTCTTGAAAACGGTTTCCCACTTTACTGTGCTGCTGACAGCCAGGTTGAAGACGGTGGATTTGCAAACATCGGCATCACATATTCTGACCTTGGACGCGACACAGCTGACATGACAGACAAAATCCTTAAAGGCACACCAGTTTCAAAAGTTCCAGTTAAGTTCTACCTCAAAGCTGAAGACCTCAAAATCTTCGTAAACCCAGACGTAACAAAGGCTCTTGGAATCACTCTCCCTTCCGATGTAACTTCATCTGCAAACTACATTGAAGTAAAACCAACTAACTAAGTTAATACGGTGGTTGAGCCAGTCGAAACCATAATTCAAATATTGTAGCTGTAATGATTTCGACAAGCTCAATCGACGTAGTTACAAACCTTCATCCCGCTGATTCTGATTTTTCAGGTTGGCGGGATTTTTTTACCTTACAGAAACTCCATTAGCAATGCACAACGCTTTTAATTTTGCATCTTGGGTCAGTAACATTGCACCATTTCTTCTTGCCAGCACAAAAAGATACATGTCATAAACGCTGTGATTCAATCTTATTGCTTCATGAAGGGCTTCAATATCAAGGTCTGAACAATCTGTGTAGGCATCAACTATCTGCAAAAGATAAACCAAAGTTGCCTGTGCATTCTGTTCATCAATATAATCAGCTTTTACATATTTCCATAAAACATTGGTAACTTCGCTGTCATACAAAAGAGGTGCAAGAACTTTATCCGCCTGTTGAAGAATTTCTTTGTAATATGGAGCATTTGGACGATTAAAAGCTATTTCAAAAGCTGCACTTGTATCTAAAACAACAGTCATAAAACCTCCAAAAACTATCTGTCTCTGTCCTGACGAATTAAATCAGCTGGAGCAATTGATTCTGGAACATTAAGGTTAAGTGCATTCAAACCAGCTAAAGCTGAGAATCTTTTTAAATTGCCTTGATTTTGTGACTGAAGGCTTTCCTTTAACATGTGAATTGTCTGCTGAGTAATGCTGCGATTTTCAAGTTCTGCTTTTAAGGCGAGAAGTGTGTAAAGTTCTTGGGGAAAATCCCGTACCTGTAGCAATGCCATAAAGACTCCTTTTGTATGCAAATTTAATGCAAAGTGCATACAAATTCAAGTAAAATTCTTGTCATCTCCAAGAATTGCAATTTTTTGAGATGACATTCTCCATTTGCCCAACAATATGAAGTTCAGTAAAATAGTAATATGAATATTCAGGATGCAGTTAAATCTTCTCGAAAGATTGTTATTAAAATTGGTTCAAATACTTTGGCTAAGGCTGATGGAACTCAGAATACAGAATTTATGGCTTCTTTTGCACGACAGTGTAAAAATCTGATTGATGCAGGAAAACAGCTGGTTGTAGTTTCTTCTGGTGCTCAGGTTTCTGGGGTTTCAACACTTAAAGAATGGGCTCGAAAGAAGGATGTTCACTTTAGACAGGCTTTGTGCGCAATTGGTCAGGTTGAACTTATGGCTCAGTGGCGAAAGGCTTTTGATGAACAGGGACTTCACATCGGACAGCTTTTGTTCACTAAAGAAGATTTTGAAGATAATCACCGTTCATTAAATATCCGCAACACTTTGTTTACTTTGGCTGACGAAGGCGTTGTTCCAATCATCAATGAAAATGACTCTGTTTCAACTGACGAATTTGCCATTGGCGATAACGACAACCTGTCTGCCCTTACTGCAATTCTGTGGAGCGCAGATCTTCTGATTCTTTTTAGCGACATTGATGGAATTTTTACTGACAACCCAAAGACAAATAAAGATGCAAAGCTTGTTGAAGTTGTAAATTCAATTCCTGAGCTTCGAAAATCAATTACAATCGGCGGAACAAACAGTTTTGGTACTGGTGGAATTGAAACAAAAATTCAGGCCGCAGAAAAAACAACTGTTTACGGTATTCCAATGCTTCTCGCAAATGGTGGTACAGAAAGAATTCTGGATAAACTTTGTGCCGGCGAAGCAAAAGGAACTTTGTTCACAGCAGAGTAACAGGAGTTGCACATGACTAAACTTTCATTTATCGGAATGGGAAACATGGCTCAGGCGCTGTGTTCAGGTTTTGTTAAAACAGGAAAACTTGCAGCAGACAGCATCTTTGCTTACGCACCGAATCAGGAAAAACTTTCAGCAAATGCCTTGAAATTCGGATTTACTCCTTGTAAATCTGTCGTTGATGCAGTTGAAGCAGCAGACACTATCATTATGGCCTGCAAACCATATCAAATTGAATCCGTTCTTAAAGAAATTGGTGATAAACTCTCAGGTAAAGCTGTAATTTCAATTGCGCTGGGCTGGAATTTCGCCAAATATTCTGAATTTCTTGCTAAAGATGTCCGCGTACAGTTCGTAATGCCAAACACACCAGCCATGGTTGGTGAAGGTGTTTTCCTTTTTGAAAAATCAAATTCACTTTCGGCTGAAGAAAGAAAAGAAATATGGGAATTGTTCGCTGCTTTGGGGCTTGTTGAAGAACTCAACGACAATCTCATGGGCATTGGTGGCGCCGTTACAGGCTGCGGACCTGCTTTTGTGGACCTTTTCCTTGAAGCCTATGCAGACGCAGCCGTAAAATACGGAATTCCACGAAGCACCGCATACAAGCTGGTAAGCCAGACTGTTTTAGGCTCAGCAAAACTTCAGCTTGAAACAGGTGAACATCCTGCCGTTCTTAAGGACAATGTTTGTTCCCCAGCTGGTTCAACGATCCGTGGTGTTACAGCTTTGGAAGAAAACGGCCTCAGAAATGCCTGCATCAAATCAATTGATTCAATAATGAACAGATAACTAGCCCCGATTGTAGCACCTGCAAAGCAGTCCCAAAGGGATGAGCCGCGGTAGACGGCGAAGTGCGGAAAGCGGGAAACAGCTCCATTAAAAAAAACATTTAAAAACAAAAAAGGCGTGAACTTCAATTTATGAAATTCACGCCTTTTTTAATGTAGAATTCTATTTAACTTAGTTTTTAGCTTCTACTTTTACGATACGATGACCGTTACCCCAAACTTTGTATGTTCCAGCTGGAGCATTTGCATAAGTGATTGTAACTGGAGCTTCATCCTGTGAAAGTTCATCAATACCAACGATGATTGCATCTTCTTCTGGTGTAGCACCTGATTTACCGATAGCAACACAGCGGCTCTTTGATTTTGAACCGTTTCCAGCAACTGTTACAACGATTGTAGCAGCATCATCAATTGTGATTGAGTATTCAGCTTTTCTCATTTTTGGATTTACGAGAGTTTCAAGTCTTGTAGCATCCTTGTTGTTGTGGTAGATAGCTGTGTAAGCTTCTGTCTTGAATTTAGCTTCACCATTTTCGAGAGCGAAAACAGCACCTTTTGATCCTGCAACTGGTTCAAGAACAACCTGCTTCTTGAAGAACATGTAGTCTCCACCAATCTTTGATTTTGGAGCTTTAGCCCATTCCCAAGTAGCATTTACAGATCCTGCAGCAGCTGGAGCAGCACCACCATCAGCAGTAGCCTGAGCGAATGCCATAGTTCCTACGAGAAGTGCAGCGAGTACAAGTGACAATTTTTTCAACATTTTTAATTTCCTCCTTAAAATGTTAGTCCTATTATAGCACAACAGAAAAATAAATTCAGATATTTTTTTTATATTTTTCCGTCATTTTTCAATTTAAACATACGAATTTTCATTTGGTTGCAGATTTTGGAGATTTTTTGAAAGAATGTATGGCACCTCTAAAAAATTCAATTTTTAGAGACTCCCTGTGATTTTTCCATTAAACTGAAGCTATGGATTTTTTTGAACTGAACGCTTTCTACACACTTTCCCAGACCCTTCACTTTGCCAGAACTGCGGAAAAGGTGAATCTCAGTCCTTCTGCACTGAGCCGGCTTGTTTCCCGCCTTGAAGATGAGACAGGAACCCTGCTTTTGGACCGCAACAATCGTGAAGTTAAGCTTACGGAAGAAGGCAAAAATTTTGGTGAATTTGCCAGAAAATGCCTTGAAGAAAAGGAAGATGTGTTGAATTCATTTAAAAACCGGAGCAATGAAGTGGCAGGAACTCTAAAAATGTACGCTTCTGTTACGGCCTGCTATTCAATTATTCCGCCATTTTTAAAGAAGCTTTCAGAAAAATATCCGCTGA
Source organism: Candidatus Treponema equifaecale (assembly GCA_018064905.1). Taxonomy (GTDB): domain Bacteria; phylum Spirochaetota; class Spirochaetia; order Treponematales; family Treponemataceae; genus Treponema_D; species Treponema_D equifaecale. The sequence continues at coordinate 7,563 of JAGHUJ010000091.1, read as the reverse complement.
TTCATCTGGAAATTGAAACCGGTGATCCAGCCAGTGCCGTAAATGCCATTAGGGAAGGACGGGCACACATTGCGGTAGGTGCCATTCCAACGGAAGATGCTTCCATTTTTACTTTTATTGATGCAATTCCAGTCCACAGAACTCCACTTGTATTTGCAGCAAGTATCGGTGGACCCTATGAAAATGTAAGCGGAAGCCCTCAGGATATTGTAAGTTCAGTTCCCCTTATTTTGCCAAAAGCAGGACTTGCCCGGGAACGTTTTGATTTGTGGATAAAGTCACGCAATGTTAAGCCGGTGATTGCCGCAGAAACTGAAGGAAATGAAGCTATCATGGCGCTGGTTCAGCTGGGACTTGGTATTGGACTGATTCCCCACATCGTTCTTACAAATGGTCCATACAACAAGGGTTTTACCTGTCACGCGGCTGGAAATGCACTGGGCTACTACGAGGTAGGTTTTATTCAGAAAAAGGAAATTTCAGGAAGCGAAACCCAGAAAAAACTGAGAATTGCTGTGAATGAAGTTTTGAAAGAATTGAAATAAAAAGAAATTTCAGTATAATCCCATTATGAATTTAGACCTTTCCATTACAATCAAGCCTTCAGACGAAAAAAATCAGAATATTATTTCACAGGAAATCTTGAAGGCGCTTCAGAAAAAAAACATCAGCGCAAAAAAAGATGAAGTCACTTCTGTTTTTATCAAAAAATCAATTGACGCACGCCACGGTCAGGTCAAGCTCATTCTAAGATACAAAGTTTACATCGGTGAAGAACCAAATGGAGACGGTGAAACTCTTCCAGTCTGGAAACATGCCGGCGGTTCAAAAACAGTAATTATTGTTGGTTCAGGCCCGGCTGGACTTTACGCTGCCTTCAGACTTTTGGAAGACGGAATCAAACCTGTTGTGATTGAACGAGGCTCAGATGCAGCTTCAAGAAAAGGCCACATCACAAACCTGGAAAAAGACGGCGTTTTAAACAGTCACTCAAACTATTGTTTTGGTGAAGGCGGTGCCGGTACATTCTCAGACGGAAAGCTCTACACCCGCTCAAACAAACGAGGCGATATCGGAAAAATCTACAGAATTTTCGTGGAATTCGGTGCAGATAAAAAAATTCTTACAGATGCCCATCCACACATCGGAACAGACAAGTTGCCTGGAATCATCAGCTCAATGCGAAACAAAATCATTGAACTTGGAGGAGAATTCCATTTTGACACGCTCTGTACCGACCTGATTACTGTAGAAGAAAATGGTCAGAAAATCGTAAAGGGAATCAAAACTCAGAATGTAATTTCTGGCGAAGAAAGAGAACTGCTTGGAAATGCGGTAATTCTTGCAACCGGTCACTCGGCAAAAGACATTTACAAAATGGTTGCAAAAATCTCGCCACAGTCTCTGGAAGCCAAAACTTTTGCAGTTGGTGTCCGGGTTGAACATCCACGGGCTTTGATTGATTCAATTCAGTTTCATGGCAAGGTTATGCCACAGGCCGCAGAATACCGCCTTACAGCACAGGAAGATGGACGAGGCGTTTACAGCTTCTGTATGTGTCCAGGCGGATATGTAGTTCCATGTGCCACAGCAGAAAATCAGATTGTTATCAACGGAATGTCTGCCAGCGGAAGAAACAGTCAGTGGAGCAACGCAGCAATCGTAGTTGAACGCCGCCCGGAAGATACTCCGGAAGAATTTGTTCAGGAAGCAAAAAAGGACGGCTGCGGTGCTCTGGCAGGACTTTACTGGCGCACATGGCTTGAAGAAGAAACTTTCAGACAGGGTGCAGGTCAGTTGGCACCAGCCCAAAAACTTACGGACTTTTTGACACACAAAGATTCAAAACAGCTGCCTGAAACCAGCTACAAGCCGGGAGTTGTTCCAAGCCGTCTGGACAAGTGGCTGCCTGCTGAAATTTCAGAACGGCTTCAGGCGGGATTTAAGGATTTTGACAAGAATATGCACGGTTTTGTAACTGACCAGGCGCTTCTCATTGCCACAGAAACCAGAACCAGTACACCTGTCAGAATCTTACGCAACAAGGACACATTGGAAAGCGACCAGCTCAAAAATCTATATCCGGCAGGCGAAGGTTCAGGCTATTCCGGTGGAATCGGTTCAAGTGCAATGGACGGCGAGAAAGTTGCAGCAAGCATCTGCGGAAAGTTGAAGAAATGACAGAGAAACAGTTGCAGTTCATGATTGACGTAGGTCAAAACCTGGAATTTGACTACAAGGGCAAAAAATACACTCTGAGATACGACAAGGATTCAGAAGGAAACAAAGTTTTTTACTTTGGAGAAACATTTTTTGAAAAAAAGTTTGAATCCTACGGCGATTTGATGAACAATGCCATGGTAGAAAACAGCTTTTTCAGGAATGTTGTGGAAAATCTTTAAGTTAGCGATTGTAGCCACAACTGAGGAGTTCGTGCGGCATGGACGCCGCACAAGAGCAATTGTCTCATGCAAGAATTTCGTCAGAAATTCTTGCCGGCAACATGGATGTTGCAGGAATGGCGAAAAGCGCGGCGACAGCTTTGCTGGCGCAACTCCCAAATTCATCATTCCTCCTTCCTAATTCCTAATTAAAACATCCACAGTGTGTGAACTTGCTCCAAGTAATTCTGGTCTTTCACAAATTGCCATCTGATATTCAATAAAATGTTGGAAACTTTCTTCATCCAACGCATTGATTTCACGGCGCATATAATCGGCAGCTCCATCCGGTGCAAAAATCTTTACACGCTCAAGACCAGCCTTTTCATTTAAAAGATTCATGTCTTCAAGACGGGTGTAGCAGTACAAATCTTTTTCTATTTCTGTGATTGTGTGAAAATCCGGGGTCAAAGTGCCGTTTTTTATGCACTCGTTAATGTGACCTTCCCTGAAACAGTAGCTCAGAACAGCGTATTCATTCATTACATAGGCCACCAGAATATATCCGCCCTTTTTTGTGATTCGTTTTGCTTCGTTCATTGCAGCAAGCCTGTCTTTTACTGAATGGAGATGATACATCGGTCCAAAAAGCAGTGTCACATCAAAAGCTTCATCCGGCAAAAAGTGAAGATCCATTGCGTTTCCCTGCCAGGTTTTTACGTTTTCATGCTTGGAACGCAGAATATCCAGATTGTGCTGAACCAGTTCCACAGCCGTAACATCATGTCCTTCTTTGGAAAGTGCCACGGAATATCGCCCGGTTCCAGCTCCAATGTCTGCAATTTTAACAGAATTTGTGGTCACCACACTTGTAGAATTTTGTGGAATATTTGAAACCACCCTTTCGATGCATTCGTGAATATATTTCATGGTCACCGTAAATTCCACAGTTCCGTGGCGGGTAGTAAGGCGGTGGTCTTCTTTAAATTTATTGTAATATTTTTCCAGCTGTATCATGTGGTGATTTTATCATTAAATTAAGCTATGATGAACACATGAATTCACAAAATACAAAAGCCTCAACGCAGTACAAGCGTGAGCATAAAGCCGACTATGGCAAAGAAAAAATTGAGATTCTCTTTGAAGATGAAAATATCTGCGTAATAAACAAGCCTACAGGACTTTTGACGGTTCCTTATCCTGGAAGCCGTGCAAGAACAGCCCAGAGCGTGCTTGAAGATATGATGCGCAAGAATGGAACTTATTCAGCAAAGCACAGGCCTTTTGTTGTTCATCGACTTGATCGTGACACCAGCGGCGTAATGATGTTTGCATTGAACGAAATCGCACAGAAAAAAATTATGGAAACCTGGCATCAGATGGTGACAGAACGCCTTTACCGTGCCGTTGCTGAAAATCCGAAGAATGTGCACAAATTCCTGCCGCTTAAAGGTCTTATTGACGATCCGCTGGCATTCAATTCCCACAATGTTGGTTTTGTTCCAAAAGCTGAGGACAAACCACGCCACGATGAACGTTTTGCCAAAAAAGGTCGTGAAGGTTCACTTTACGAAAAAAACATTGAAGGATACGGCGAGGACAGGCATTTTAAGACAGTTCCAGCCCGCACAAACTTCACCACAATTCTCCGTGGAAAAACCCACACCCTTTTTGAACTTTCCCTGGACACTGGCAAAAAGAACCAGATCCGTGCGCACCTTGCTTCAAAAGGATACCCTTTGGCCGGTGATGAAAATTATCGAGCGAGAACTGACCATTTCCACAGACTTTGCCTTCACGCCCGCACCCTTGAATTTGTTCACCCCTTCACAGGTGAAAAAATGCAGTTTGAAGTTGCAGAACCTGAAGAATGGAAGTCATATGTAGAAAAAGGTGACCTGCATCCAGAAACCCCAGTTTGGATTCAGGAAAGAAAAGAAAAAGCCCAGCAGAACTTCAGCAACGGCAAAGACACCAATTTCCAGAACTTTGACGAAGAAAAGATCGACCTGGGCCGAAGAAGATTGAGCGCCAAAGACAAGGCGCACATGAATTTTATAGAACAGGGAAAAAAACGCAGATAAATTTTTGAGGTGGTTTCGACAAGCTCAACCACCGCAAATTTAGGCTTAAATACCTGTTTATTTTAATTACAGTTCAGTTACTGCGTTGATTAAATCCATTGGAGTCATGGCATAATCGCATTTGATTTTTCTTGAAGCAAGTGCGTGTGCCAAACTGCCGCCCATAGCAGCTTCAATGGATTTTCTTTTTTGTGCAAGAAGAGCCACAATCAGTCCGCTAAGAACATCACCGCTTCCGGCCTTTGCCAAACATGGTCTTCCGAATGGATTTATGAACATCTTGTACTTATATCCGTCAAAATATCCGATTACAGGATTTGCACCTTTTAGAACCAATGTTTTCTTTGGAAATTTGCGGCAGAATTTTTCCACCAGCTCCATCCGGTTCTCAACAATTTCTGGAACCGTGTATTCACCCAAATCACAGTTTTTCAGCATTGTCTGGAACTCTTTTGGATGAGGAGTCAGCACAACGCCCTTCTCTTTCTTTTCAATAAAGTCCCTGAGATTTTCTGAACAAAGTGCATCTGCATCCACAACACATTTTGAATCTGAATGTTCCACAACCCAGTCAAAATAAGGCTGAATCTTTGCAGTTTCCTTTCCAAGTCCCATTCCGAATGCAATTGCCTTGATATTTTCAGGAATTTCAGTAGCGCTCATAAGTTCTGGCGGAACTTCAAAATTCTTCTTTGAGCTTTTGTGAACAACTGTAACCAGACCTGCACCAAATCTGAGGGCGGCAGAACCAGCCAGAACCGCAGCACCAGCCTTTTCTCCGCTTACAACTACAACATGGCCAAAAGAACCTTTGTTTACGTTGCATCTGTCTCGGTGTGGCAGGTAAAGGTCCGATTCTTCCAGCAACATTCCTACAGAAAGATTTCCGTTGCTGGAATTTTCATAAAGACGACGGTTCACCCCAAGCTCACCACAAATTACTTCACCAACATAGTCCTTGGCACAATCGCTGTAAAGACAGGTTTTAAGCGCACCCATTGTAACGGTGACATCTGCAACAAAGGCACCTTCTGCAACTGTGCCGTTTTCTCTGAGTCCGCTTGGAACGTCGCAGGCAATTTTAAAACAGTCGCATGTGTTCATGTCGTTCATTGTTATGAAGATTTTTTCATCAAAATCATCGTGGAATCCGCTTCCGTAAACGCAGTCCACAATAATATCGGTGTAGCGAAGATCGTAGAAGCTGAGGTCATCACGTTTTACAAAACGAACACCGCATTTTTCTGCACGATCAGCCTGCAATTTGCAAAGCTCACTTTCTGGTTCTGTGAATTGGATTACAGCAACATCATAATCAAAGCGAAGCCGGCGGGCCAGAGTATATCCGTCTGCACCGTTGTTACCGCCACCACAGGCAATTACGATTTTTTGTGGAGCACGTCGCTCACCACTGATTGGATAAGGATTTCGGACAACTTTTTCCAATGCCATTGCGGCATTTTCCATCATTATTTCTTCTGTAAGGCCGTAGGCAGCACGGCAGCTGGAATCTATTTTACGAGTATCTGTGTAAAGTTTTTGCATAACTTTTAAATTTTACCACAATTTGTAAAATTTTCCATAAAAAAAGCACTTTCCTAAGAGAGTGCTTTCAAAATCAATTATATTTTAGTGCTTTTTGCCTTTTGAGAAGTATTTCTCGTAAGCTTCCTGCATTTTTACCTGTGTTGCCAGATATTCTGCAGAGATTTCATATTTTTCAGCAGTCTTGTTGAGGGCTGAAACGGATGTTTCATAAGGCAGGAACATCTGGATGTAAACAGTGCCGTCTTTTCCCTGATAGAAGTTTGTTCTTCTTGCACCTTCCAAAGTTGCTTCAGAAACCTGCAATGCGTTCTCTTCAAAGCCCTTCATTGTATCTGTCTTTGAACCTGAAACCATTGTCTGAGTCACATCTTTTACAACAGTAGAAACCTTTCTGGCAAGACTGTTGTATGCGTTAGCTTCAGCAAGCTTAAGGGAAGTGTCAAAATCAGCCATTTTTGCCTGACCTGTTCCGTAGATTCCATCCTTTGATTCTGGTTCAATAACATACCATTCTGGTACATCTGAACTTGCAGAAACGTTTGAAGTTGAACCACAGCTTGCCATCATAATCAATGCCATGAGCATTCCAGCAATTGTAAGAATTTTTTTCATATATTTTCTCCTTTTTTAGAGCCTGTCAGTCATCTGCAGCAGCTCCTAAAATAAATCCCAAAATATAGCTCGGTATTCCAAAGATAACCGAAGTTACAGTTCCAATTCTGCTTCCAATCAATGAGGCTTTTTTTGAAACCCTGCTGGCAGAATCAGCAACGCTTGTCTGAAGCTTAATGGTTTCCCGTGTTGAAGAAATTACTTTAGCATTGTCATTCCAGTCGATTTCTTCAACCAGATTGGACTTTGTAATTGTGGTCTTTGAAAGTGCCGATCTGTACTGCCGATATTTGTACAAATCAGAAGCCTCGTATTCCTTCTGAAATTCATTCAGCTCAGCCTTCGCTTTTTTTGTGTCAGGAACGATGAATCCCAGGCTTTCCTGTCCACGTTTTGCCCTTTCGTAAGCCGTTTCACCAAGAACCAGATTCAAGGCAGAATAACCAGCCACACGAAAAGCCTCACGCAATGTACAGCCCACAACAACAAATGGCATTCCAAAGGTGTAAAAGGCAATCAGTTTTCCGTCAAGGCTGTTATCAGCATTTATAGTCTGATTGTTCTTGATGAAATGAACTGAAGAATCAGACTCAGACTGAGAAACCACTTCCACATTTGTTGTATGATATGTGCTTACACAAGACATAAGCAGCATACAACAGCAAAATGCCATGAAAACTTTTCTCAAGCCCAATTTTTTCATCAAAGTTCCTTTCTAAAGTAAACTCAACATCCTGTTACATTTAAATATAATGCAGAAAATTGCATTGTCAAATATTTAACAGAGTAATCTGCAACAAGTTACATTTAAATATCCTTAATTTCGAGTTTTTATTTTATTTAAAATGTGCTGCACTCCCAGTTGCATCCGCCTTAAAAATGCACGGTTGAGCGGATAAGGAATTTCTATCCTTTGCGCTAAAGCGCCCGCTCAAAGT
>JAGHUJ010000195.1 GCA_018064905.1 Candidatus Treponema equifaecale | reverse complement strand
TTTCTCGACTTCGCTCGAAATGACAATTCAGGGACTTTTTCAGCATCCCCCCCTTTGTGGAGCCTCTTTTTTTTGATTGAAAAATTCACAAAATAGACTTAAAATAGTAATACCGTTATTTTTAGAGGATTAAAAAGATGGAAGAAAAATTTGATTTTACTATTGAACAGCTTGGTGAGTGCAAGGTTCCTTCACCAATCGAACTTTCAAAGCAGCATGGTGAATTCCGTGCAAACTATGTAAAAGACACTTCATTTGTGCGCTATAAGGTTAATGTTTACGACGCTGAAAACTGCGAGAACGAATGTACTAAGGGCAACCTCATGCAGAAGGCTGGTCCTCGTGAATACATCTACTTCAATCCGGCTCATGTTACTGCTGGTATCTGTACTTGTGGTGGTCTCTGTCCTGGTTTGAACGATGTTATCCGTGCTGTTGTCCGCTGTCTTTGGTACCGCTACGGTGTTAAGAGAATCAAGGGCTTCAGATTTGGTTACAAGGGCTTCTTTGCTGATTCTGGCTATGATACTGTTGATTTGAATCCACGCGTTGTTGATGACATTCACAAGATTGGTGGTTCTTTCCTTGGAACCAGTCGTGGTGGCGGAAACCGTGTTTCAGACATTGTTGATTCTGTTGAGTCTTTGAGCATCAACATGCTTTTCATTGTTGGTGGTGACGGTACTCAGCGTGGTGCTCTTGATGTTGCCCGTGAAATTGAAAAACGTGGTCTTAAGGTTGCTGTTGTTGGTATTCCTAAGACTGTTGATAACGACTTTGTATTCATTGACCGCTCATTCGGTTTTGAAACTGCTGTAGAAAAGGCTCGTGAAGCTGTTAATGCCATCCACATGGAAGCTGTTTCTCAGGTTAATGGTATTGGTGTTGTTAAATTGATGGGACGTGAATCTGGATTCATTGCTACTGCTACTGCTTTGGCAAGCCACGAGACAAATTTCTGTCTTATTCCTGAAGTTCCATTCGACATGGATGGTCCAAACGGTTTCCTTTCTCACTTGGAACAGAGACTTAAAGACCGTCATCATGCCGTTGTAATCGTTGCTGAAGGTGCCGGACAGGAGCACATGCAGTCTACAAATGAACACGATGCTTCTGGAAACAAGAAGCTTTCTGACATTGGTGTTTACCTCTGCAACAAAATCAACGAATACTTTGCAAACAAAAACATTCACGTAAACCTCAAATATGTTGACCCAAGCTATCAGGTTCGTTCTTCTGTAACAACAGCAAACGACTCTATTTACTGTGAACGTCTTGGAAACAACGCTGTTCACGCTGCTATGGCTGGTAAGACTAAGTGTGTTGTTGGTCTGGTTCATGACAAGTTCGTTATTATTCCTACAACTATGGTTACACGCAAGCGCAATATGGTTGATCCAGAAGGTGCTTTGTGGCGTGATGCTTTGGATGCTACTGGTCAGCCAATTCTTATGGTTAACAACATTGCTTCTGTTACTGAACGCATGAAGAAAAATGCCGAGGAAGAAGAAAGAAAAGCTGCTGAAAAAGCAATGAAATAAACTAAAATGAAAAAGCTCTGAAGTTCAAACTTCAGAGCTTTTTTTTGTAGTTTTTACAGTTTGTCGATGAGCATTGAGCACTTTCCGGATGGAATTGGAAGCGTCTTTTTCTTCTGGTTCAAAATATTGATTGTGAAGTAATAGAGCTTTTCGCTTTCCATCTGAATTTCCCAGCCTCTTGAACTCTTGTTTGAAAGAATTGTGATGAGGTTTCGTTTAAGAGAAAGCTTTTCGATTCCCATGATTTCCAGGTTTGGAATGATCCAGTCTACTGTTTTTCTTGGCAAGCTGATTGAAAGACCGATTACATTTTCAATCATAAGTGCAATTGTTGAAAGACCAATGCTGAGCATGAAGCGTTTTCTTGGGAAGGCTTCGTTTCCTGGCATGATTGCAGCACCTTCACCACATGGTTTGTAGGCTTCGTACATATCACCCTTGCTTCCGTCTGCAGGCTGAAGTCCTTCCAATACAAAATAAAGATGTCGGATTGCACATTCGCGAGCCAGATCGTAGCGCTGATATTTTTCCAGACCCTTGATTACCATAAAGTTGAGTGCAGGGAATACAGAACCGTTGCAGCCGTTTCCATCCTTGCTGAATTCCGGAGAATCTGCACTGATTGTTGGGAACGGATGGTCTGTTCCGAAGGTTTCTGGGTTTCCAAGATGTGCAATAAGCAGGTCTGCTTTATCTGCATTTGGGATTTCTGCAAGCAATGGCCAGAATCCAGCCAGAGTTTTTGCAGGAATTTTCTGTTCATCTTTGTTGAGGTCGTGGTAAAGTCCTGTTTCTTCATTCCACATGAGGCCGTTGATTCTGGTCTTAAGGCTGAAATACATTCTCTTGTACTGGAAGCTGAGTTCCTTGTCGTTGAGGATGTCGCCCAGAGAGCTCATGTTGAGTGCATTGATTGCAACAGCTGTGTTGAAGTCTACAGGATAGCAGCTGTCCTTGCGGGCCTCTGTATCAAGCATACAGGTGTTTGAAGGAACTGCGTAAAGACCGTTTGGCTGTTTGAATGTTTCCAGCCATTTCATGTAATTCTGAAGAATTGGCATGATTTCCTTTACGCGGCGTTTGTTTGCTGACTTATGATAGAAGTTGAATTCTGCCCATGCAAAGAGCGGAATACCAATTCCTTCTGGATTTGAGTTGTCAAAGATTGGTGCGTTTGATTTAAGGTCGTACTTCCAGCGGATTGCACCGGAATCTTCCTGTTTGCTGTAAAGATAGTCTAGATTTTTCTCTGCAGTGTAGTTTTTGTTTGAGTAAACCAAGAAGAATGATGAGAAGATTGATTCTGCCTGGTCAACTACAAGCTGCTGCTCGCCAGGATAAACAAAGTAGCCATTGTCTGCATCGACTTCACCTGAGGTTGCATTGATCCATGAGTTGCCGAGCCAGTTCCAGGTCTTATCGTAAATGTCTACAAAGTCCTGATCATAAAAATGAATTTTAGGAAAATCTTTCTTGTTCACAAAAACTCCAAAATTAGAAAAATTTATTGTCTTCTAATTGCTTATTTTTATTATAGCATAGAATTTTGAAAATTTGTATAAAATTTGAAAAAAATGAATTTGTTTTGGGGTGCGGCAAACTCTGTAATTTGTGGCTGAAGGAATGCCGCTTGTAAAGTTATTCTGTTGTAGCAGGTGCCGGTGCTGTTCCTGCAGATTCTGCTGGAACAGGTGCAACAGGTTTTTCTGCTGGTTTTGGAACTTCAACTTTTGGTGCAGGCTTTGGTCCATAGAAAAGCTTGACAACTTCTGTTTCTGCCTTGTGCCGTGTTTTGAGCAGCAGGGCGTTTCCGTTGCTTTTGTAAGTAAATCCTGAAGAATTGTAGCTTTCAAAACGAGCATCCGAATGGAATGAGAGATTGTAGATTTCAATGTCATTGAATGGCTGAATTCCACAGATGATGGCGTAATGTGAGCTTCCCTTTGGATTTTTGATGGAAAGGGTGGCAATGCTTTTCTGTCTTGAATAGCTGATTCCGTTTGCACAGGTCCAGGCCCATATTGTACTTGTTTCTGTTCTCTGGAGAACCAGTGTGTGCGGGTAATTTGTATTTGCCACAAGAACAGGATAAGCTTCAGCAAGGGCATTTGCATCCAGTGTTGTTCCTGCAAGCACAGTGTTTATCAGGGCATATCCTGCACGTTTGTATTCTTCTGAAGAATTGAATTCACCAAGCTGAAGGAGTGCGCTTCCGGTCTCCAATGTGAGCTGTGTGGAAATTGGAAGATCATTTTCTTTAAGTGAAAGAATTGTGTCGTTCAGGTTGCATCGCCCTTCAATTTCAGAAACACACTTGCTGACAGCCGGTGCAAGAAGCTCTGCATAATTTGAATGAAGTTCAGAAAGACGAAGATAAACCCGGAGAATACCTGTTGCCTGTGAAAGTGAAAGGGCATTTCCTTCTGTTTCTAGATTTTGTACCGGCAATGAGAGCATATCACGGATTTTTTTGATTGATGGAAGAATATTCAGGTAGTCTGCAATTCCTTCAACAGTGAACACGTTCAGAGATTTTGTGGAAATCGCATTGTCTATGATTCCTGCCATATTTTCGTTATGCATTGTAAGGCTTGGATACATGGAATCCAGAGTGTTGAAATATGGTGCAGAAAGATAGGTGCGTTTGTTTCCTTTTTTGAATGAATCCGGAACCTGATTTACGGCTTCTGTATAGCGTCCCTGTGAGGCCAGTTCTGCAACATAGGCTGTGATTGCTTTTTCTGAAAGTCCCTGGGAATTCTTGATTCCTGCGCTTACTGCTGAAACCAGATTTGTCCTGAGCTGGCTTATGTTCTGTTCGTAGAGAGATTTTTGTGAAATCACCATGTCCGGATCAATCGAAGCAAAGCTGAAGGCTGTTGTAGGGTTGTAGATATTGTAGTAGGCAACCTGATTTTTTGGAGTGAATGCAACTGCTTCATCTGTGATTGAGGAAGCTGAGAATGTGTATGCAAGATTCTTTGAATTCAGCTGGAGGCGGTTCCTTGATTTTTCTGTAACGGAGAATCCTGAGGCTGGTTTATATGGAAGATAAAGTTCTTCCGCATCTTCTGGAAGTGTGACAGAAATTGAAAGAGATGCGTTTGAGCTTGTGTCACTTACAGCAAAAATTATAGATGTTTCTTCTGTAAAGTTGAATTTGTAGGAAAGTGGAGAAGGCTGCTCGAATGAGACAAGAATCAGATTCTTTACATTGTCTTCTCCTGAACTTTTGAGGACTGCAGGATAGACTTCATCAGCAGAGAAGGCGATTCCCTTAAAATTTACATTGAGCGTATTTTTAAGGGACATGGATCCGTTTTCTTCCTGAGTCTGTGCCAGTGAAATTGAAAGCTGACCTATATTTCGTGATAAAACTGATTCATTTCTAAATTGAAGAACAAAAATTCCGATAATGATAATGGAATAAAGGATTGTAAGTCCAAGTGATTTTCTGAATGGGTGTCTGAACATGTGTTCAATTTTATCAAACCAATTGGAAAGTTGAAATATTTATTATGGAGAAAATATGAAAAAGTTTTTTGCTGTCTTTGTTGCTGTGGTGTTCATCGGTATTCTCTTTGCGCAGAACAGTCCGGAAGAAAGGAAATTTGTTCAGAGCTTAAGTCATGTGCTGGAAAATGGAACCGTTGATGATGCTCTGGCCTTGTTTGAGAAAATTCCTGCAGGCCTTGAAAGCGACGTGGACATGCTTTCACTTAAGGCATCGCTTCTGCTTTCTGCTGAAAAGGTTGCAGAGGCTGAGAAAATTGCTGCTGATTTGCTTGCCAGGGAGCCTAAAAACATTGACGTGCTTGGACTTAATGCAATGGTGGCAAAGCAGAAGGGAAACAATGTGAAAAAGCAGCAGTTTCTTAAGCAGATTCTTGCTGTGGAACCATACAATGCAGATGCGAATATTGAGCTTGCCAGTGAACAGGCTCTCAAACGGAACTATAGAAATGCAAGAGACTACTATAAAAAGGCGCTGATTTCTGAGCCATACAACGAGGAAGCTTTGTTTGGCCATGGAAAAATGTCCTATTATCTTGAAAAGGATGACGATGCAAAGGACAGCTTCAACAAGCTTCTGGAACTTAATCCGGAAAATCCTCAGGCTCTCTCATATCTTGCAAAATTTGAAGCAGAAGCCCGTCAGTACAGAAAGGCAATTGACTACGTGAACCGGGCAATCAAGTCTGATCCAAAAAATGCTGACCATTACTTTGATCTGGGAACTTACAGCCGCTACATGGGTAAATATGCCGATGCTGAAAAATACTGGAAAAAGGCGATTGAGCTGGATCCGGACTACTTCCTGGGCTATGCTTACCTTGCGGGGCTTTATGATGAAAAGAACAACCGTGATGAAGCCTACAAGTATTACAAGAAGGTGATTGAAAAAAATCCAAAATACTATTATGCCTACGAGTCAATCGGAATGTTTGCCTGGGACAAGGGAAACTGGGCTGAAGCAAGACAGGCATTTATGGAAGCAAGAAAGGCAAATCCTGAGAACATTTCCTATGCGCTTATGGTTGTGGCCAGCTGGGAAAAGGACAAGAAGCATCAGGAAGCCAGAAAATATGCTGAAAGCGTAATGAAGGGAATGGACAGAAATTCCACAGAGTATCAGATCATCAGAATGTTCCATGATCTGGCTGGAGACTCAACTGTAACAAACAAGGTTCAGAACGAGCAGAATCGGACAAAGCGTGGCAAGTTCACCTATTATCTGGGCCTTTACTGGGAAATCAAGGGAAATGACAGCCTTTCCTACAAATATTACGGTGAAGTTGCAAATATGGAAGGAGCAAGCTTCTTTGAGGCTCGCCTTGCACAGTGGAAAACTGAAGGAAGAAAAGAATAATGTCTCAGGTAAATTTGAATCTTGGTGAAAAAAACATAATCCTGCTTGGAACAGCCCATGTTTCAAAGGAGAGCTGCGATGAGGTTTCTTCTGTTATACATGAGCTTAAGCCTGACTGCGTTGCAATTGAGCTGGACGAGCAGAGATACGCTTCTTTAAATGATACTGAAGCCTGGAAAAATCTGGACATAATAAAGGTTCTCCGTCAGAAAAAAGGTTTCCTGCTTCTGGCAAATCTGATTCTTTCAAGCTTTCAGAAAAGAATGGGAAACAATCTTGGAGTTAAGCCTGGTGACGAAATGCGTGCTGGTATTGCCGCCGCAAAGGAACTGGGAATTCCTGCAGAAATGGTGGACCGTCCGATTCAGACTACGTTAAAGCGAGCCTGGGCAAAGACTTCTGGCAGCGGCAAGATGAAGCTTTTGACATTGCTTTTGGGAAGTGCCTTTGACAAGGAAGAGGTGAGCGGTGAGCAGATTGAAAATCTCAAGAACAACAATGAGATGGACGGAATGATGAACGAGCTTGCCGGCTACATGCCAACTGTAAAGGAAGTTTTGATTGATGAGCGCGACTTTTATCTGGCTGCACACATCTGGAAGGCCGTTCAGAAGGATGAAAGAAAGAGCTGTGTTGCGGTTCTTGGTGCAGGTCACTTGCCTGGCGTTCAAAAGCATCTTGAAAAAATGGCTCAAAATGCAGAAGACTGTGACACAGAAAACATAAGCAAAATTCCGCCAAAGAAAATTGGCGCAAAGATAATTGGCTGGGCTATTCCGGTTGTGATTGTGGGCCTCATTGCCGCTGGATTTGTGTTCGGTGGAATGAAGAAGGGCACTGATTTGCTTGGAGCCTGGGTAATCTGGAATGCAGTGCTTGCAGGAATCGGTGCGCTGATTGCCGGCGGTCACCCTCTTACAATTTTGATGGCTGCTGTGGGCGCTCCTTTTACAAGCCTGTGTCCTCTGGTGGGCGTCGGCATGTTTGCAGGAATAGTTCAGGCCTTCATGTGTAAACCAAAGGTTGGTGACCTGGAATCGGTTCAGGATGACGCTGGTTCCGTTAAAGGCTTCTATAAAAACAGATTGCTTCGGGTGCTGCTGGTTTTCTTCTTCAGTTCAATCGGAAGCTCAGTGGGAACATTTGTCGGCGGATCTGCAATCGTTGTACGCATTGGTGAATTTTTCAAGAATCTGTTTGTGAAATAATTGTTCCATATTTACTCTCAATTTCGAGTTTTGGACATATTTAAAATGTGCTGCACTCCCAGTTGCATCCGCCTTAAAAATGCACGGTTGAGCGGATAAGGAATTTCTATCCTTTGCGCTAAAGCGCCCGCTCAAAGT
>JAGHUJ010000079.1 GCA_018064905.1 Candidatus Treponema equifaecale | reverse complement strand
AGCGCCCTAAGAGCATAGCTCTCAGGGAGACTCGCTACAAACAGTCCACCGGACTGTTTGCTTAACGCTCCCTACGCTCAAAGTGCATTTCAGTCGTCTGCGCCTTCGCGTTTCGCACAACTTTTTCAACACTCAAAACTCGATATTCAGACTAATATTCTTTTTCCATCTTTTCAAAATCGTCTATCACTTTCTGAACTCTATTCAGTTCTCGGTTCAGAATTTTTTCGTAGTCCAGTTTACCTGTTCCTACTCTTTCCCTTTCGTCTTCCCAATTCTGAATGTCCGTAAGGCACAGAAACTGAAATTTTCCAACATTTGCCTTTTCAGCCCAGAGCCGGGCCTCCTGCCAGTAATAAAGCCCAGCCTCATAGCAGCTTTTTGCTTTTGCAAGATTTTCCAGATACAGATCCTTCCATGGTGCATCGTAAAAATGTGCCACCTGCTTGTCATAGGTTCGGCCCAGTCTCATGTGCTGTTCAATCAGCTTAAGGTTTACATGCATCATAAAAAGGTAGCGGTACTTTTCCCAGTCCTTCTCATCCTCAATTTTTACACCGGTATAAAGCGGATTGCAGAAATCAGCCTTAACCGCATTTTCCAGCCAGTAAATGTTCTCCATCACGTCATCAGGATACTGCTGGTAGTGAACGTGAAAAAGCTTGTAATAGTCTTCCTTGTACTTGACCATGTAGGAAAAAGCCGGAGACACAGTAAAAAAAACGAACAAAAGCCCAAAAAGAGCAGAAAAAATCTTCTTCATCCTTTTGAATATCGGCAGAACCACAGAAAATTTTACAATTCGCAATTCGCAATTTTCAATTCGCAATTGTGCATTTAGCATTGCGCATTGCGCATTTTTTTAAATTCCCAACTCCCTTGCAATTATTGCAGAAACTTCTTCGATTGGTTTTGAGGCGTCGATTCTTACGATTCTCATTCCGGTGTTCAGTTTTTCGTATTCATCAACAACTTTTTTGTAGCGTTCTTCTGTCTGTCTTAAAAATTCAACTTCCTCATAAATTTCTCTGTCGCCTCTTGAATCCACCCTTTGCAGGCTGATTTCAGGATCAATCTCAAAGAAAAACAGGATTTCAGGTAATGGAAATGTAGAATTCAGCATTCGTGGAAGCTCTTCTCCGCAGGTTACGCTTTGGTAGGTGAGACTTGAAAAAAGATACCTGTCTGAAACTACGATTTTTCCGCTGCTGGCTTTTTCCACAATGCCGCAGTTTGTTCCGCTGTTACCGTAAAGGTGCTCGTTTCTGTCTGCTGCGAACAAAAATGCGCTGGTTCTGGGATCCAGCTTTACGTCGCCCTTCAGCATTTTTCTAAGAAATTTGCCGGTTTCTGAATCCGTTGGCTCAGTGGTGAAAAAGAATCTTTCTGCATCATTTCTGGCCTGCAAAATCTTGATTTGAGTGCTGGTTCCGGCCCCGTCTATACCTTCAAAAACAACAAAATTTTTCAATATCATAGTGCCTCGTATTATATTGAAATTCATGAATTCTGCCGATACTTGAAATGAAGAAGTCTCTAAATTTTTTTAGATGGATTTTAAGTAGAATCAGATGAAAAAAGGCGTGGGCGTAGGCCTCGGAAGCTCAATTTTTATTCTTCTCGTAATTTCGGTGCTGGCATTGGTGCGCCCAGTGTACCTTCGCCTTGATGCAGCCGTAAAGAATTTTGAGCAGAGTCTTTCTGAAACCTTAAAGGAAAAAACAGGTCTTTCAATTTCCTACAAATCCCTTTCACCGTCAATTTTTGTCTCTGCCAGCATCAAAAAGATTCAGGTAAGCGACATAGCATCTGGAAAAGCACTTCTGACCGTCAACAAGGCGACACTTTCATATTCTGTTTCCAGATTTTTCTCAAAGGAACCGCTGCTGGCATTTAAAACCCTGACCTTGAACGGCGTGAACATAGAATTTGATTCCGTAAAAGACACGGCCTTTCTTGAAAAATTGAATGGAAATTCAGAAAAGACTGATTCACCAAAGGAAAATGAAAAATTTTCCCTGGACGGAAGGAATTTTGATTTACCATTTGATGTAATCGTCAAAAATGTTTCAGTGCACTATTCGGACAAGCAGAACGATGCACTGGTGAGTTTAAAGAAAATATCTTTTAAGGATTTTAACGATGCAGAAGGTCTTTCCGTAAATACTTCAGGCCGTGCTAAGCTTTCATCTGAACTGATTCCGGCGGGCAGGGGCAGAGGAACAGTGGCCTTCAATTTTTCTTTGTCCGGAAACCTGTTCTCTGATTTTAACGGAAGTTCTGCAATGCTGAGTCTTTCAGAAGCCGGTGGTGCAGACTATTCTGTTTCAAATCTGAACATGCTCGTAAACTACAGCAGCAATGTCTTTGAATTTAGAACAATGCGAACAGTTCTGCCATTCTCCCTTTATGCCATGACAGACATTTCCAGGGGTGAAGTGAAGCTTATTGGTGACTTCGACAATTTTGATCCTTTCCGACTGGTTTCAATCAGAAAAAAGACTCCTCTGATGCAGAAAATTTCCGGCTCACTGATTTCCGGACGACTGGGGCTTTCATTGCTTCAGAAAAAAATCTCCTACGATTCTGATTTGAAACTCAATCTTTCTAAAAAAATCGTAGGCTCGCCACTCCAGCTCACACTGGATTTTGACGGCGACACAAAATTTGTGAACCTTTCTAAAATTGCTGCTTCCGGTGATTTTGTGGATGCGGATTTCAGCGGAAGCTTTGACATAGAAAAACTTCAGCCTTCAGGAACCTTCTCACTGAATTTCTTTACGCTGGGAAATGGAAACATAATCTCAACGGAAGTGTATGGTGATCCTGTAAAAAATGGCTTCATGTGCTTTGCTCCTCAACTTTTCCTGAACGAAAAATCATTCACGGCCCTGCAGTTTCAGGTGTTCCCAAAAAGAACTTCTGTGGATTTTTCATTTGAACTTGATGACTATGCTCACGCTGAATATGGAGAATCTGGTCATATTGCCATTGACGGAAGCTTCCTGACTGGTTCTGAAAAATTCCTTCAGGCACAGCTTTCTATTTCCAGCGTATTCATAGACAGTCTGGTGGATGCTGCGGCCTTCTTTGGAAATGAAAGCATGGCAGTCCTCTTAAAAAATGTTTCTAACGCTGCAGAACCATATCTTCTCAACACCGAAGCCTATATTTCCAGCGACTTAAAGGACTTTTCAATAAACGCTCCGGCCTGTCTTATTGCGAACTCCAGAAAAGACCGTGAACTCTTGATTTTTGCTGCTGACGGTTCAAAAGAAACCTTCAACATCAGCCAGTTTGACCTTCAGTTTGGAAGCATGGAAGCTCATGCCCAGGCCGCCGTTGATTTCGCTGAAAATTTAAAGGAATTCTCGTTTGTTACAGACCTTACCGTAAATTCAATTCCGTATCGGTTCAACGGAAACGTAAGTCCTGGCTGGATTTCTGTTTCCGGCGATTATAATTTTGATGCCGTAGTTTCAATTGACGACTCTATTTTTGGAAATGTCACAAGCTCAAAATTCCCTGTGGCTGCAGGAAAAAATGTACTTGCCTTCAGCCTGGACACAAGCTTCAACTGGAACAAGGATGACGGAATTTCTGCTGAAATTGCAAGCTTTGAGCTGGAGGAACCTTCTGGAAATTTAACTTTCGCACCAAGACTGGCATTTTCCGGAAGCGCAAACCGACATGGATTTATGTTCAACACTTTTGCCTATTCAGATATGGTTTCAAACCTTGATGGAGAAGGAAGCATTGTCTGGAACTTGAATGAAGGAATCTTTGACTCAATCCACGCCATCCTGAACGGACAGAGCCTCATTTCTTCAGAAAGATTTTCTTTCAATGTTGATTTTACAAATCCTGCACAGCTTCCGTTCTCTGGTGAAGCATTGATGAACGACTTCTATATGTCGGTGGAATCTGAAATTCACAATTTCCCGATGGCAAGATTTATGGACGGTCAGACAAATGACAATTCAGTTTCCGCTTTCCTTACTGCATCAGGAACGATTTCCAATCCGTTTATCTCAGTTACTCTTCAGAGAGCCAGCGTGAACCTTTACGGATATCCACTGACAGCTTCAGCTTCTCTTGTTTATGATGACACAGGACTTAATTTGTCGGATTTGAACGGTTCCTGGTCCATGATAAATGTTTCAAATTTCAATGCGTTCTTTGATCCATCTCAGTTTGAAGGAAATGCCTCTGCGCTGTTGAACATAAAGTTGAACGAAAAGAATATTGAAGCACCAGTTGAGTTCCTGGTTCGTGGTGAGACAGACGGAAAGAAATTTGCCGTTCCTGAATTCTTCAATATGGAGCTTTCATCAAAGAAGGTTGAAGGAAATTTCTTTGCCAGCACATTCCCATTCAAGATTTCTGCAATGCGTACTCCTGGCCGCTTTGATATTTTTGCAGAGGATGCAGAAGTGTTCAGGGCTTCTTTCTCCAACGGTGGTTCAATCGAAGCTCATGCAGGTGGAAATACAATAAAATTTGATCTGGCCGGAACAATAATCGGAAACAAACTGAATCTGGAGGCAAAGGGAATCTATGCAGATTTCAAGAAAATTTCTTCTGAAATTCAGATTCCTGGCGTTCATTTTAATTCAGGTATTCTGAGCGGTGCCTTAAAGCTTACTGGACTTACCACAGATCCTGAATTTACCGGTGCCTTCAACGCTTCAAAAGTTAATCTTATGGTTCCAATGATTTCAAAGTCTGCCTTCAGTGCTGATAAAATTTTTATGACTGTGGGGCAGGGTGAAGCAGTTGTAAAGCCTACACAGATTTTCCTTGGAAAGGGCTACGGAATGATCGGAACAAAATTGGAATTCAACAGATGGAAGCTGGATTCCATTGATACTACGGTTCAGGTTCCTGACGAGCACAAGGTTCCGATTGAACTTTCAGTTCCGTTTGTGTTCATAAAGGGAGAAGGAAGCTGTGACCTTGATATTTTGTATACAAATCCTGGAGAACTTGAAATTTCTGGATGGATTGTTGGTGACAACACAAATGTTGAATTCGTAACTACAGCAATTCAGAGTCAGTTCTCTCTGGACAATATTACAGGTGCTGTTCCGGTAAAATCAGAAAATGAAGAGGGAATGCACATCATTACGGATTTGAACATTACTGTTGGCCAAAAGGTTCAGGTTCTCTTCAATCCTTTGCTCCGTGGTGTTGCCGCTCCTGGAACTCCGCTTCGTCTTTACATGGATACAGACGGTGACTTTGAGATTCAGTCTGACATAAGTCTTAGGGGGGGAGAAATTGCATGGCTTAACAGAAACTTCTACATGAAGGAAGGTAGGGTGGTTCTGAATGAATCCCGGGACAAAATGGATCCACGAATTACAGTTCATGCAGAAACCCGTGAACGGGATGAAAACGGTAATATTATTACTATTATATTGTCTGCGGAAAATGAACCGATAAGCAGCTTTAACCCTAGATTTACTGCAAGTCCTGCAAAATCAGAACAGGAAATCATGGCCTTGCTGGGACAGGTTATTGCGGCGGATTCTGAAAACATTGCTCAGGTTGCCACTGCCGGTGGAGACTACTTGCTGCAGGCTACAGTAATGCGCAGAATAGAAAATACATTGCGTGAACTGCTCAATTTTGATATATTTTCCATTCGTACTAATGTTTTGCAAAATTCATTAAAGCTTACAATGGATAGAAATACTGCAAATAAACAGGTCTCAATCGGTAACTTTATCGACAATTCGACTGTTTATGTAGGTAAGTACTTCGGCAGTTCAATTTATGTAGATACGCTTTTGCATTGGACTTATGACGAAAACAAGGCGGAAAATGGAGCTACGGTCAATGACATTGTGTTCCAGCCTGAAGTCGGTTTTGAAATGAGTTCTCCCTATGTGAACATTCGTCTTGGGGTTGCTCCTGATATCGATGCACTTAGAAAAGGTGATCTGGGAATGTGGGTTCCTGCTACATCAATGACGCTGTCGTGGAAATATTCTTTCTAATATAATAAGGTATAATAAGGCGTTTTCATTAAAAAATTCTGGAACCGCCTGAAGACGAGGGGAATTAAATGTCTTTCCGAAAAATATTGACTTCGATTTTTGCCTGCCTGATGCTTTCATGCATTCCTGTTTCTGTTGTTGCTCAGGACGCAGCTGCAGCTTCAGAGCTTGAGGACGGATGGTATTACGGCAAGCTGATTAAATCTGTTACATTCAAAGGCTTAAAAAATGTTGCCGCAAAGGATGTTGACGGAATTGTAAGCAGTTATTATGGAAAGAAATTTTCTGACGAGCTTTATGAAGATATGTTCGACAGAATCTATGCGCTGGACTATTTTGATGACTTTTCTTCTGAAGTAATGCCAGCCGATGCAAGACACAATACTCTTGCCATCACAATCACTGTCACTGAAAAACCTTCAATTTCAAGAATCATAATTAAAGGCAACCGTGAAATCCGAACAACAGAAATCAAGGAAGCCATTTCAATCAAAGAAAAGGACATTTACAAGGCACCGTTGATCAGCAGTGATGAGCGTGCAATCCGTAACCACTATCTTGAAAAAGGCTTTACCAATGTAAGGGTTACCTCAGAAACAAAAGAAGGTTCAAAAGGCTATGAGGTTACATTCGTTATTGATGAAGGCCGTTCAACTGTAGTAGGAACAATCAACTTTATCGGAAACAGGGTTGTTTCTTCAAAAACATTAAAAAAGAAGATTTCGTTAAAAGAAGTGGGAATCATCAGCAAAGGTGCATTCCAGGAATCCATGCTTGAAGCAGACCGTCAGGCAATTCTGGCATATTATTCAACTGACGGTTACATTGATGCAGAAGTCGTTGATATTAAAAAAGAAGTAACTGTAAATGAAGCAAAGAACAGAGATGAGCTTACAATTACATTTGCCATTCAGGAAGGCTCTCAGTACCTGTACAACGGCTGTTCTTTTGTAGGAAACAAGATTTTTACAGACGCTGACTTGAATTCATACATCAAGCTTAAAAAGGGTGCTGTATTCAACCAGACAAAATTTAATGAAGGAATAATGGCTGTAGCTGACCACTATTACGAGAACGGCTACACTGCAAACCGCTTCCAGCAGATTCCTCTCAAAGATCCAGAAAACAAAACAATTTCATATCAGTTCATGATTATGGAAAATGTCCGAAGCCATGTTGAAAGCGTTACAATCAAGGGAAACACAAAAACAAAGGATCATGTTATCCGCCGTGAAATTCCTCTTGAAAGCGGTGATATTTTCTCCAAGGCTAAGGTTACCACAGGTTTACGAAACTTGTACAACCTGCAGTATTTCAGTGCTGTTGTTCCTGATATTGTTCCAGGTTCAGAAGAAAATCTTGTTGACCTGATTGTGTCAGTAGAAGAGCAGTCCACAACTTCAATTGAATTCGGTGTTACTTTCTCAGGCGTTTCTGATCCGGACGATCTTCCGTTTGCATTGTTCGTAAAATGGCAGGACAGCAACATCAAGGGAACAGGAAATTCAATCAGTGCCAGCTCAACTATTGCAACCGATTCTCAGTCACTTGGATTAAGCTTTGGTTCCAACTGGCTCTTCGACAAGCCTATCAGCACTTCCATCAGCTCAGAAATTTCTCATTCAAGCCTCAGCGCGCTCAGAAACAAAATCGACAGCGACGGTCTTGTAGACAGCGATTCATATTATATGGACTATGAGCAGCTTAAGTGGACTTCAGGATTTTCTTTGGGACGACGATGGACTCCTGATTTTGCCATTCTTTCCCTTGCTGCCGGCGTAAACTTCAGCTTAAAGAACAATATGTACGATGAAGATTTGTGGAATCCTTATGATTCAACAGTAAGTGAATATGCAAACAAGTGGGGATGGTCAAATTCCGTATGGACTTCATTCTCAATTGATGACCGTGATATTAACTACGATCCGTCATCAGGCTGGTTTGCAAGTCAGCGCTTTACCTGGTACGGTATCACTCCATTTGAAGAGGAATACTTCCTGCGCTCTGACACAAAGCTTGAAAAATACTTCACCTTGTTCAAAGTTCAGGCAACTGAAAACTGGATGTTCAAGCTGGTTCTCATGGCATATTCTGGACTTTCCATGCAGTTCCCTGCATTTGGTTCTGGAATCGGGGATTCAAGCCGCCTTTACATTGATGGTATGTTCAATGGCCGCGGATGGACTTCAATCTACAATACAAACCGTGGTAAGGCAATGTGGAGCAACATTCTTGAGCTTCGTATTCCTGTTGTTCCAGGTGTTCTTGCTCTGGATATCTTTGGTGATGCTGCGGTTGTTAAGGATGAAGTTGATGAGCTCAAGAGCCTTGAAAAGACTGATTTCTTCTTCAGCTTTGGTCCAGGTCTCCGATTTACAATTCCTCAGTTCCCGCTGAGACTTCTCTTTGCAAATACTGGAAAATTCGGTTCGGTTGATTCAGCTGATCATTATGGAAAGGGTGATGGAAGCTGGAACTGGAAGGATAACTGGAAGTTCGTTCTTTCATTCAACATTACAAACAAATAATTTTGAGGCATATATGAAAAAGATTTTTGCTATTCTTGCACTTTGCTTTGTTTCAGTTACAGGTGCTTTTGCACAGCAGATTACCCGTTTTGGTGTTGTGGATACAGCCCGTGTTTATCAGGCTTATTTCAGAAATTCTGCGCCAGTCCGCAATTTTGAATCAAAAAAATCTGAATTTCAGAACGAAATCACAAAAAAAACTGAAGAAATCCAGAAGCTCAAGCAGCAGAAGGCTGATTTTATGGCTCAGGGGAATGAATCTCAGGCAAACAAGCTGGAGCAGGACATCATCAGAAAAACTGACGCACTTTCTGAATATACAAATGCAAAGAATGTTGAGCTGGAATCCATCAAAAAGAACCTTCAGAACAACGATGCTTTCTATAAAAAACTTTACTCAACATTGGAACGAGTTGCAGAAGACGGCGGTTTCTCAATGATTCTCAGCCTTCAGAACGGAAATGGAATTCTCTGGTACAGTTCTTCCGTTGATGTTACCGACAAAGTAATCTCAGCTCTCGGTCTGTAAAATGGCAAAGGATGCTGTAGTTGCAGGCTCAGTTCAGTCCCGCAGTGATTCTGCTGAGCTTACCCCGATGATGATTCAGTATCTTTCCATAAAAGATCAGCATCAGGACGACGTACTTTTTTTCCGTCTTGGTGACTTTTATGAAATGTTCAATGAAGATGCTGTTGAAGTTTCTCGCCTTTTAAATCTTACTTTGACTCACCGTGGTTCCCAGCCCATGTGTGGAATTCCTTTTCATGCGGCAAAAATTTATATTGCCAGACTTTTGCGCTGTGGAAAAAGAATTGCAATTTGTGAGCAGGTAAGTGAACCAACCGGAAAAGGACTTACAGAACGTAAGGTAATTGAAGTAATTACACCTGGAACAGCAGTTGAAAGCGAATATCTTGAAGGCGGAGCCAACAACTTTCTTGCCTGTGCCTGTGTTCACAAAAATAAGGTTGGTTTTGCCTACATTGATGTAACAACCGCTGATTTTTTTGCAACCAGCTGGAATCTTTCTGATATGGCTGAAAATTTTCCAAAGGAATTGGGCCGTTGCCATCCTCGGGAAATCCTTCTTCCACAAAGCCTCCAGTCAGACAGACTTGTTCAGGATTGTCTTTCACAAAATGAAAATATAGCGGTTTCTTTTTACCCGGACTGGAATTTTGATCAGGGCTTAAGCTATAAGCGGCTTTTGACTCAGTTCAACACAAGTTCACTTCAGGCATTTTCTCTGGATGAATCCTCGCCAGAAGTTGCACCTGCCGGATTTCTGCTGGATTATCTTCAGAAAACTACAATTACAAATTCACCTCATGTAACTGGAATAAAAATCTACAAGGACAGCCAGTATGTGATAATGGATGATTCTTCTCGCCGCAACCTTGAAGTAGTTCAGAATCTCAGGGACGGAACAAGTCAGTTCTCCCTGCTGGAATGTGTTTCAAACACCCAGACTGCAATGGGCAAGCGAATGATGAGAAACTGGCTCTTGTATCCGCTGACCGATTCAAAAGAAATCAATTCCCGCCAGAATCATGTAGAACTTTTTGTAAACAACAGAAATTTGCTGGAATATGTTCACGAAACTCTGGGAAATGTGCTTGATATTGAACGACTTGCCGGAAGAATTGCAATGGAACGGGCACACGCCAAGGATTTGCAGGCTCTTCGTTCTTCTCTGGAAGCGTGGCTTGAAGTTCGTAAGCATATTGAAGAACAGGGATTTGCAAAAACGGACTCAGGTATTGCAGCTCAGATTGCAGACCTTATCCGAAATTCAATTCTTGAAGATCCTGCCACCAGTCTTACAGAAGGTCGCATCATCAAAGAGGGCTGGTCAAAAGAACTGGATGAATACAGAAACATCCATGACAATGTGAATAAAATTCTGGAAGATTACGCTGAGGAAGAAAAGTCCAAGACTGGTATTGCAAATTTAAGAATTCGCAGCAACAATCTTACAGGCTATTATATAGAAATTACCCGCGGAAAAGCTGAACAGGTTCCTCCTCACTTCATTTTGCGCCGTTCCCTTACAAATGCTGACCGCTATACTACAGTTCGTCTGCAGGAAATTGAAAAACAAATCAATGAGGCCAGCCTTAAAATAGTAGAAACTGAACGCGATCTTTTTGTGGAAATCCGTTCAAAGATTGCAACTCAGACAAACTATCTTTTGCAGACTGCACGAGAAATCGCATACGCTGATGTTACTTCTGCTTTGGCTCAGTCTGCCGTGCTTTATAACTGGGTTCGTCCGATTGTGGATGATTCAAAGGATTTTACAATTAATGCTGGCCGTCATCCGGTTGTAGAAATGCACTTGCCGGGCGGTGAATTTGTTCCAAATGACATTGAGATTTCATCAGAAGAAAAAACTCAAACCGCAGCATTCGGTCTTATTACCGGTCCTAACATGGCGGGTAAGTCCACATATCTTCGTCAGAATGCCTTGATTGCTTTGCTTGCTCAGACTGGTTCCTTTGTTCCAGCTCTCTCTGCTCATCTTGGTGTTGTGGACAGAATTTTCTGCCGTGTTGGTGCTTCCGATAATCTTGCCCGCGGTGAGTCAACCTTCCTTGTGGAAATGACAGAAACCGCCTACATTCTTCGTGGGGCAACTGATCGTTCGCTGGTAATCATGGACGAGGTTGGTCGCGGAACTTCTACTGAGGATGGTCTCAGCATTGCCTGGGCTGTTTCAGAATATTTGCTGAACGCAATCAAATGCAAGACTTTGTTCGCAACCCACTATCATGAACTCACCCGCCTTGATCATCCTGCACTAAAGCTTTTGTGTATGGATGTAAGTGAAGAAAATGACAAGATTGTGTTCCTGCGCAGAATCAAAGAAGGTGCCAGTGAAAACTCCTATGGTATTCATGTTGCTTCCCTTGCAGGAATTCCTTCCAGCGTAATCCGTCGTGCCAATGAAATTCTGGAAAATCTTCAGAATACGGCTGAAGGCAAACTGCAGAATTCGCAGAAACTTGAAACATTGCAGACTGCACAGACTTCAGCACAGGTTCCTCAAAAATCTGTTTCAATGCCGGGACTGTTCAGCGACGAAGAACTTATTCTTGATGAAATCTTAAGCTGTGATCCGGATGACATGACTCCAAGACAGGCGCTGGATCTTGTTTCCCGCTGGAAAAAACATCTCAGCGGAAAATAAGCTCAGTGTGCCGATTGAGTCTGTCGAAATCAAGCACTTTCACGACTCTTAAATTTTTCTCCTTAACTTTAAAAATCAAATGCCGATGATGAATGTATGAATACTTTTACACGGTCAGTTGATTTATTATCTCGCGCAATGGACGTTAATTCGCTCCGTTATCAGGTTTCTGCAAACAATATTGCAAATGCAGAAGTGCCAAATTACAAGCGTCAGGAAGTTAGTTTTGAAAGCGAACTCAAACGTGCTTTTGACAGTGAGGCAGACTCACAGCACAGACTTCAGCTTACTCAGACTGATTCCCGCCATATTGCCCTCAACGAACCTTATGATTACAGGGAAGTTGAACCTCGCCGTGTAACAGACTGGGCTTCAACAGCCAATGCAAATGGAAACAACGTGGATGCTGAGTCAGAAGCTATGAACATCATGAAAATTCAGCTTAACTACAGACTGCTTGCCCAGCTTCAGAATTTTGAGTTCAATCAGGTGAAGACAGCATTAAAGAAGTAGGAGATTAAAAAATGGGAATGTTTACATCAATTAATATAGCTGCTACTGGAATGAGCGTTGAGCGTCTTCGTACTGACATCATTTCCAACAACATAGCCAATGCTTCAACAACACGCACACCTGAAGGCGGTGCATTCAAGAAGTCTATGGCAATCCTTGAACCAGTTGCTTCTTCAAATCCAACATGGCGTTCACCATTTGTTTCTGCAGATCAGGACAATGGACCTGGAAAAGGTGTTCGTGTTCGTGAAATCGTTAAAGATACAACGCAGGGAAGAATGGTTTACGATCCTACAAATCCAGATGCAATTCAGTCTGGTCCAAACAAGGGGTATGTTGAATATCCAAACGTAAATATCGTAAACGAAATGGTGGACCTAATTTCAGCAAGCCGTGCCTATGAGGCAAACTCAACAGTAGTTCAGGGGGCAAAGGATATGTTCTCCAGCGCCTTGGAAATTGGAAGAGGCTAGTAAATTAGGAATTAGGAAGTAGGAATCGGTGGTTGAGCCTGTTGAAACCACAGAGTATAATTATAAGACAGTAATTGCGAATCGCAAATTGTGTATTACGCATTGATTTAAGGGTGGAAATAAAATGAACGTAATGAATATCATGTCAGCTCCAGAGATGACTCGTACAGATCCTGCACATGTTGGTACTGCAAAGCTTACATCTCTTGTTCCAGGACAAGAAGACAATTCTGTAAAAAATGAAAAAAATCTTGGGAGCTTTGAAAGTTATCTCGTGAGTGCAGTTTCTGCAATGAACGGTCAGCAGCTCGATGTTAACCGTGTTCAGGAACAGCTTATTACAGATCCTGATTCAGTTGATATTCATGACGTAACAACAGCCATGGCAAAGGCACAGATGTCATTGAGCCTCGCTCAGACTGTGATTGACCGCCTTGTTACCGGATGGAATGAAATCTCTACGACAAGATAGTTATAATAAGTAGTAATATGTGTCTTTTCAGTACAAAGAAAATGTGCTAAAATGATATAATTATTATGTTTGTTCGTTCACGGGAGGGCAAGATGAACGAATGGCTTAAAAATGTCATTGAAAAAATAAAAAGTTTATGGGCTGGGTGGAAGCCAATTCAGAAGGCGATTGCAGCTGGTATTGTAATCGTTGTGATTGTGGCTCTTGTCATTATGTTCAGAGGCTCTTCTAAGCCAACGACAGTTCCACTTTTCAATCAGCCGATTACAGATCAGGTGGTAAGGGATAACATTGCCTATCGCCTTGATGCAGAAAATGTAAAATACACGATCAGTTCTACAGGTGTAATTTCCGTTCCAGATGAAGCTACCGCACGCAGAATGAGAACGATTCTCATTACAGAAGATGTGGCTCCTTCAAAGATTGATGTTTTCAGTCAGATGCTGGACGTTACAAACTGGTCCACAACTGATTTTGAGCGTGAAAAAAACGACCTTCGACGTGTAACAAATCAGGTAAAGCAGCATATTGAAACACTTGACGACATTGCCAGTGCTGATGTTGTAATCACACCGGGACAGAATGCGCTTTTTGCTGAGCAGAGAGTGCCTGCATCTGCTTCAATTACACTTCGTTTTAAAGGCGGAAGCAATGCTGCCACAGACAGAAAGAAGATTCAGGGCATTCAGAAACTGGTTCTCCGTTCTGTTTCAGGTCTTACAGAAGACAATATCGTAATCTCAGATACAGATTCAAACATTCTCAATGACTTTGCCGGAATGGCAGAAATGGATCGTCTTTCCCTCATTGAGCGTACAGAAAAATTCAAGCTTAAGCTTGCTGCTGAAAAACGTGCCAAGGTAATCAAGACACTTCAGAACACTTATTCAGAAGACCGTGTTCGTGATCTTGACGTAAACGTTGACATGGATACTTCAAAAGTAAACAGCGACAAAACTATTCACACGCCTGTAATCATCACTGATCAGGATCCAACAAAGCCTTATGATACAACTGACAAACGGGAGCACCTTGTAATTTCTTCTCAGAAAGTAACAAAGGAATGGACTGGAACAGGATATAATCCGGAAGGTCCTGCTGGTGTTGAAGGACAGAATCCTCCTGTTTATTCAGATATGTCTAACGTAATCGGAAAATCAACTGAAACAGGTGTTACAGAGAACCATGTTGTGAACGTTGAGCACCGTGTTGAAGAAAAAATGCCTGCAGTTGATCGTGTTACAGTTTCTGTCAACATCGACGGTAAGTGGAACAAAATTACAGACGGTACAGGACACCCTGTTTTTGTAAGGGAAAAGAATATTGATGCCCTCAAAGAGCAGTACCCTGACTGGGAAGATACAGTAAAGTACCGCTTTGAAGTTGGACATATTCTCCGTATCTATACACCGCTTACAACAGATGAGCTTGAACAGACTGCAAACCTTATTCAGGGTGCAATTGGTTATGATTCAAGCCGCAATTATCGTGTTGTAGTAACTAACATTAAATTTGACCGCAATGATCTTCAGAATTCAGAAGATGAAGCAATTCTTGCCCGGGAAAATACAAGAAAAACAATCATGCTTATCTTGATTGGTGTTGTTGTAATTCTCATTACATTCATCGTATTCAGAATGATCAGCCGCGAAATTGAACGTCGTCGCCGTCTTCGTGAAGAAGAGATCTTGCGCAGACAGCAGGCAGAACGCGAAAAGGCACTTTGGGATGCAAAGCAGGAAGGCATGGAAGTTACTATGTCTGTCGAAGAGCGAAAGCGTGCTGAACTTCAGGAAAATGCAATCGCTATGGCTAAGGAACACCCAGAGGATGTTGCAATGCTCATCAGAACTTGGTTGATGGAGGAATAGAAAATGGCTGACGCAAAAGCTGGTGGAAAGGCTGCTGCTAAAGGCGGTGGCGGAAAGAAAGGCGGCGCAAAGGAATACAAAAACCTTACTGGTCGTCAGAAGGCTGCAATCTTCCTCGTTTCCCTTGGATCTGATGTTTCTTCAGAAATCATGAAGCATCTTCGTGAGGATGAAGTAGAAACCCTTACATTTGAAATTGCCAGACTTGAAACTGTAGACTCAGACTTCAAGGATCAGGTTCTTGAAGAATTCCAGGAGTTGATGAATGCACAGAACTTCATCACAACTGGTGGTATTGATTATGCCCGTGAACTTTTGGAAAAATCCTTGGGTTCTCAGAAGGCCATCGACATCATCAACCGTCTTACTTCAAGTCTTCAGGTTCGTCCGTTCGACTTTATCCGCCGAACAGACCCTGCACATCTTTTGAACTTTATCCAGCAGGAATATCCACAGACTATCGCCTTGATTCTGGCTTATCTGGAACCTGGAAAAGCTGCTGTTATCCTTCAGAATCTTCCAGCTGAAATTCAGCCAGAAGTTTCTAAGCGTCTTGCAACAATGGACCGTACATCTCCAGACGTTTTGCGCGAGGTTGAACGAGTTCTTGAAAAGAAACTTTCTACATTGTCTTCTGAAGACTACACTGCTGCCGGTGGTGTTGAATCTATCGTTGAAATCCTCAACCTTGTTGACCGTTCATCTGAAAAGGCCATCATCGAATCTCTGGAAGAAGAAGATCCGGACTTGGCAGAAGAAATCAAAAAACGGATGTTCGTATTCGGAGATATCGTTATGCTGGACGACCGTGCCATTCAGAAGGTACTCCGCGAAGTCGATACACAGGAACTTTCAAAGGCCCTCAAATCTGTGGACACAGAAGTTCAGGACAAAATCTTCAGAAACATGTCAAAACGTGCCGCATCTATGCTTAAGGAAGACATGGAATTCATGGGTCCTGTTCGCTTGAAGGACGTTGAAGAAGCCCAGCAGAAGATCGTATCTACAATCCGTCGTCTTGAGGATGGTGGTGAAATCGTTATCGCACGTTCTGGTGAAGACGAGCTCGTTGTTTAATGTTGTGCTGGTTGAGCTTGTCGAAACCGCGCAGCTTTGTAATAAATGTTTTGAGAGGAATGACTCATGGCAAAAAACTTATTTCAATTTGGTGAACTGAAAACAAAGGAAGGTGACTTTAAGCTTCAGCTTGTTCATGAATTCAATGCGCCTGTAGTTGAAGAAGTTGTTGAGGAAGTTCCTGAATACACAGGCCCAACAGCTGATGATCTTCGTCGTGAGGCAGAAGCCTTCAAGCTCCAGTGGGAAGCTGAGAAAGAACAGATGCTTGCTGAAGCACAGGCTAAGGCTGATGAAATTGTAAAAAAAGCTGAAGAGGCTGCTTTTGCAGAAGTAAAGAGGCAGTCAGATCAGGCTCAGATTCTTAAAACAAATGCGGAGCATACAGCACAAGAAATAATTCAGAAGGCTCAGGAAGAAGCTTCAAAGATTATTGAGGAAGCAAATTCTGATAAAAGTGAAATTTCCAGAAATTCATATAAAGAAGGCTACGAAAAAGGCCATAATGACGGTTATGATACTGGAAAGGCTGAAGTTGAGCGTCTTGTAGAAAGAACTCACAAAATCCTTGAAGCTGTGATGGCCCGTCGTGAAGAAATCTTAAATGAAACAGAACAGCAGATTGTTGAACTTGTAATTCTCATGGCAAGAAAAGTAATCAAGGTTCTTTCAGAAAATCAACGTTCTGTTGTAATGGCCAATGTTCTTCAGGCGCTTAAAAAGGTTAAGGGCCGTGGAAACGTTACTTTGCGCGTGAATCTTGCCGACGTTAAGCTTACAACTGAGCATATTCAGGACTTTATCAAGCAGGTTGAAAATGTTCAGGGAATCACAGTTCTTGAAGATTCAACTGTTGACCGTGGTGGCTGTGTCGTTGAAACTGACTTTGGTGCAATTGATGCGCGAATTCAGAATCAGCTTACTGAACTTGAAACAAAGATTCTGGAAATTTCTCCAGTCAAGACTCTTTCTAAATCAGAGACAATCACAACAACCGAAGCATAATTTTCTTGGTGGGTGGGGGAAATTATGGAAGCATTTTTCAATAAATATCTTAGCAAGGTCAAAACGACTGAAACTATTCTATATACAGGCCATGTTACTGCAGTCAAAGGAATGATGATTGAAAGTAACGGGCCTCGTTCTGTTATCGGTGAAATCTGTACAATCAAAATGCCGTACAATAATAGTACGGTGCTTGCTGAAGTAATGGGGTTTGATGGAAATACGGTCAAGCTCATGCCTTATGGTTCAACAGCGGGAATTGAAATTGGTTGTGAAATTATTGCTTCTGGACACGTGCTTCAGGTGCCGGTTGGAAAAAATTTGCTTGGACGTGTAATTGATGCCTGCGGTAATCCAATCGACGGTAAAGGTTCTCTGGAAGTAACTGAATATTATCCAGCAATTGCTGATGCTCCAAATCCGATTTCAAGAAAACCAAATGACAAGCGAATTTTAACAGGTGTAAGAATCATAGACTCACTTTTTACCTGTGCAAATGGTCAGCGACTTGGCATCTTTGCAGGTTCAGGTGTTGGTAAGTCAACTTTGCTTTCAACAATTGCAAGAAACACAAATGCTGACATAAATGTAATCGGTCTTATTGGTGAACGAGGCCGTGAAGTAAACGATTTTATTGAGCGTGACTTGGGTGAAGAGGGTATGAAGCGTTCTGTTGTAATTGTTGCAACCAGTGATGCTCCTTCAATTGCCAGACTTCGAGCTGCGTATACAACAACAGCTGTGGCTGAATATTTCCGGGATCAGGGAAAAGATGTAATGCTGATGATGGATAACATGACTCGATTTGCCCACGCTCAGCGAGAAATTGGTCTTTCTGCTGGTGAGGCTCCTGCTCAGCGTGGTTATCCTCCAAGTGTTTTTGATATGATTCCAAAATTGCTTGAACGAACTGGTACAAATGAAAAAGGCTCAATCACAGCTTTCTATAATGTTCTGGTTGACGGCGATGATATGGATGAACCTATTACAGATAAAGTTCGAGGAACACTGGACGGACACATTATTTTGAGCCGAAAACTTGCTGAACAGCGACATTATCCGGCAATTGATCCGCTTAAATCAATTTCTCGTCTTGCACGCCGTGTTACAGGAACTCAGACTCTAAAGGCTGTTACAAAACTCAGCAGACTTATTGCTATTTATGAAGACAATCGTGAAATGATCATGGCAGGTGTCTACGCAAAAGGTTCCAGTCCTGAAGTTGATGCAGCAATAGACAAGCATGGTGCAATCGAAGAATTTTTGTGCCAGGAAGAATACGAGCACTGTACGATTGAGGACACCTTGCAGAAGCTTTCGGTTCTTACAGAAATTGAAATTCCTGAGGAAGAATATGAGGAACGTCCTGCAGCCGGAAGAAAAACTGTGGCTCAGCTTGTTCATCAGCATAAAGAAGAAAATGTTACAAGCGCAAATGAGACAGCATCTGCAGCTGATTCAACGGGAATGGCTAATCAGATTTCACAAATTTCCAGCGCAATGCAGAATCAGTAATTTTAAGGGCATTCTATGAAGCGGTTTGAATTTCCCCTGGAAAAAATACAGAGTCTCAGAGAATTCAAAAAAAAGCAGGCTGAAATTGAATTGGGAAAGGCAGTTCAGGAAGAAACTAAAATTCAGGACACCTTGAACATGATTGCACAGTCACGAGTTCAGACAATGCAGGCCGCAGATCAGATGAAGGACATAAATTCCCTCTATAATGCACAGCTTTATTTTCAGCTTTTGGATGCCAGAAAAGAAGAAATGATTGAGGAACTTACTCGAGCACAGCTGGTTACTGAAGAAAAGCGGGGAGAAATGGAAAAAGCAATGCGGGATTGCAAAGTTCTGGAAAACTACAAGGCTGTGAAAAAGGCTGAGTGGAAAAAACAGATGCTCCTAGAAGAAGAAAATGCAATTGACGAAATCGTAACTTCAAAATACAACAGGCAAGACAGCTAAAAATCTGAAAAACAGGAAAGAAAAATGAAAGAACGTTCAAGCAGACTTAAGGCAATCAGAAAACTCATCAAAACCGGCAGAATTGAAAGCCAGGAAGTTCTTCTTAAGGAGCTTGAAAAAGAGGGGTTTGAAGTGACCCAGGCCACACTTTCCCGGGACTTAAAATTGCTCAAAGTCGGAAAAATCAGCGACGGCCATTCAGGATATGTGTACACAATGCAAAGCGACGAAGACCGTGGTGACAGCGAACAGATATTTGTTCAGGATTTTCTTCGTGGTTATGTAAGCATTGACTGGAATGCTACTACAGTTGTGATCAAGACTTTTTCCGGATACGCTGACCCTGTTTCAAACGCCCTGGATTTTTTTAACATGGACGAAATCCTTGGTACTATTGCCGGTGACAGTTGTATTTTTGCAGCACTCAAAGATGGTGTCAGCGGTGAAGATTTTATGGAAGCGTTAAAAAAGCACATTCCGGATCTGGAAGACTAATTGCGACATTCTGTCGATAGGCTCTGCTGACTTTTTTTTCATTTTTTCTTTTTATTTGGTAAAATCGTGTTAAAATAATTATATGGGAAAAATTACTTTAACTTTTACTAATGACAAATCTATTACAGTTGAGGCTCGTATCAGGGGCCGTGAGCTTTTGAGCCAGATGCCGGGCGAAAAAAAGGACGTTGTAGCCATTAAGGTTGACAATGAAATATTATCCTTGTGCAGACCAATAAAGGTTTCAAGCAGGGTAGAGCCGGTTTATCTGAACACAAAGGAAGGTGCTGCAATTTACAGGCGTTCTCTTTGCTTTGTTCTTGCTGCGGCTGCAAATAAATTGTTCCCAGGTGTTCGACTTCTGGTTGGGCATAGTTTAGGCTATGGCTATTACTACACGCTGGAAAGTGGAAAACCAGTTACAGAAGCACAGATTTCTTCACTTCAGGATGAAATGAAGAAAATCATTGAAAAAAATGTGGCAATTCTCACAAAGCATATTTCCTACGACGAGGCTGTTTCTGCACTTAAAAAGTTTGGTCTTACAGAATCTTTAAAACAGCTGGAATTTGTAGCAAAGCGGGAGATTCTTGTAAATTATTTTGATGATGTGAATGCTTTCTGCGATCTTTATTTTGATACGCTGGTTGAAAGCACAGGTTGTCTTAAGACTTTTGAACTTAAACCTTATGGCGAAGGATTCCTTTTGCGTTTCCCAAAGCATGGTGATCATTCTGTAGTTCCTGAATTCAAGGATAATCCAAAGATTTTTGAAATTTATCAGAACTACAAAAAATGGGGAAAGATGGTTCACGTAACTTCTGTGGCCTCGTTGAATGCGCTCACAGCAAAGAAAAAGACCAATGATTTTATTGATATTTGTGAAACTTTCCAGGCCCAGAATTATGCAAAGGTTGCACAGCAGATTCGGGACAGAGGAAATGTGAAGGTTGTTCTGATTGCAGGCCCTTCATCTTCTGGAAAGACTACATCTGCATACAAAATGTCACTTCATCTTCGCGCACTGGGCTATAATCCAAAAGTAATAAGTCTGGATGATTACTATGCAGGCCATGACAAGACTCCTCGTGATGAAAATGGAAATCTGGACTTTGAATGCCTTGAAGCTCTTAATGTAGATATGCTCAATCAGAATCTGGTGGATTTGTTTGACGGAAAAGAAATTGAGCTTCCTGCCTACAATTTTGACTGCGGTCAGAGCTATATGAGCGGAAAATTTATGAAACTTGAAGAAAATGACATTCTGATCATGGAAGGAATTCATGGTTTGAATGATAAGCTTACGCCGCTTGTAAAACCTGAGTACAAATTCAAGATTTATCTTTCAGCATTGACCCAGCTTAATCTGGATGACCATAACAGGGTTCCAACCAGCGATAACAGACTTATCCGTCGAATTGTACGAGATGCAAATTTCAGAGGCAAGCCTGCAGCTGGAACAATCGCAATGTGGGACAGTGTTCAAAAGGGGGAACAGCTTCATATATTCCCATTCCAGAACAATGCAGATGCAGTGCTGAACACAGCTTTGGACTACGAGCTTCCAGTGCTTAAGGTTTATGCAGAACCAATGCTCCGAGCCGTAAAACCAAGCCAGAAAGAATACACTGAAGCAGTACGACTTTTGAGCTTCCTTGAAAACTTCTCGCCAATTCCTGCGGACTACGTTCCAAAGCAGTCAATTATCCGAGAATTCATCGGTGGAAGCTCATTCAAGTATTAAAAAAAGCACTTTATTACAAGATGAAACCTTCGGCCTTGTCCACTGAAAAAGTTCAGAAATTGTCATTTCGAGCGAAGTTGAGAAATCTATAAATCTTTATAAGTCAATAAATTATAGACCTCTCCACTGCGGTCGAGGTGACAAAAAATGGAACTTTTTCAGCAGCCTGCTTGCGCCGGAGGTCTTTTTTTAGTTCATTTCCACATAGGTCTTTCCAAAACCACCGTCTTCTGGGCGGGCGTAATAGAAGGACTTTATGCCTGGATAGTTTGAAAGATAGTCCTGAACAGCCTGCTGCAGAATACCGTTTCCTTTTCCGTGAATCACACTGAAGGATTTGAAGTTTGTCATGCAGCACAAATCCAGCTGTCTTTGCAGCGCCTTGATTGCTTCTTCTTCACGCATTCCCAAAAGCCTAAGCTCGAACAATGGACTTCCGTTGGAATCGTTTTTATTAAGCTCAACAGAGTAATCTGCCACAGCACTTCCTGTCACAACTCCGGCCGGAGAAACCAGCTGCATGTCTTTTTCTTTTATGCTCATTCTGATTGACCCCAGCTGAACAAGCCAGACGCCTTTCTTTTCTTCATGCAGCAAAGTTCCTTTTGAACGGCTTGGACCTGCCAGAACTGTGGCTCCCTCTGCAAATTCCATTTTAATCGGTGCAGCATTCTTTTTCTTTGGAACATTCAGGTTGAATATTTCTTCATCTGTATATGTCTGCTTTGCATTGGCAAGAGCTTCTTTGTTACTGAGTTTTTTCTTGGTCTTCTTGGTAGAAGCAGTTCGATTATCGCTGCTTCTGGAAATTTTTATTCCATTTTCCGCAATTACAGTTTCATTCTCAATACGTTCTTCCAGTTCTTTCTGCTGGGATTCAAGCTGTTCCCGTTCTTCTTCAAGAGCCAGTTCCTGCATCTCCACGTCTTCAGTAAGGTCATCGATGAATTTACGCATTTTAAGAGTTTTTTCTCTTGTAATTTCACCTTCACGAAGTTCACGGACAAGATTTTCCAGCTGGCTTCTGGTTTCCCGTAAAAATCTGCTTTCTGTACGGCTCTCTCTTTCCTTAAGCTGGTTTTCGAGAAGTTTGAGTTTCAGTTCTTTTTGTTCAAGCTTAAGAATCTTTTCTTTCTGACGGATTTCATTTTCACTGAATTCTTTTTCGCGCTTGATAAGTTCTGCGTGTTTCTCTGTAAGTCCCTTTATGAGAGTTGAAACATCTGCCTGCTGATTAGTGATATAGTTCTTGGCTTTCTGAACAGTGTTTCCTGGAAGACCAGATCGTTTCGCAATATCCAGGGCATGACTTTCACCCGGAACCCCCATTAAAAGACGGTATGTTGGAGAAAGCGTATTCTGGTCAAATTCTGCGCTGGCATTTACACAAAATTCGTTTGTATAGCCATAATTTTTAAGAATACCGTGATGAGTTGTAACAAGAACAAAGGCATGCTTTTCAATAAGCGCATCCAATGTTGCCATTGCAATTGCACCACCTTCCTGTGGATCAGTGCCGCTTCCAAGTTCGTCCAAAAGTACAAGAGACTTTGAATCAGCATGTTTTACAGCAGCTGCAATATTTTTCATGTGGGCACTGAAAGTAGAAAGCGACTGGTCAATGCTCTGTTCATCACCAATATCTGCAAAAATTGAGTCAAAAATCGGAAGTCTCGTACCCTCAGCCGCAGGAATTGGAAAACCGCACTGGTTCAAAAGTGAAAGCAGGGCAAATGTCTTTAATGTGACAGTTTTACCACCGGTGTTAGGACCTGTAATTATGAGAATATTCTTGCCGGCAAGAAATTTAATGTCGATTGGAACAGCCTTCTCACCCAAAAGCGGATGGCGGGCCTGAATCAAAAGCGGAGCTTCTTCACCGGGGAGAAATGCATAGTTGCAGAGATTTTCAGCACCCCAACTGGCAGCGGCATAAGTCACATCAAAAAGAATCATTGTCTCAAGGGCTGACTTTAAATCTTCATAAAATGGATGAATCTGCGCAGTAAGTTCAGTGAAGATTTTTCTGGTCTCCTGCATCAGATGAAATTCTTCCTGAATAAGCTCGTTGTTTTTTCTTACAACCTCATCAGGCTCAATGAACAAAGTCTGTCCGGAAGATGAAACTTCATGAACGATACCTGAAACCCTGTTTCGCATGTTGGCTTTTACAGCAAGCACCTGTCTGTCGGCACGGAATGCAGGAACATTGGTTTCAAGTACGTTGTTCAAAGTAGAATCTGATGTGAATTTTCTTAAAACAGAATTTATTTCAGCCTTGATCGAAGCGATTTTTGCTCGGATTTCACGAAGAGCAGGAATATCTTTTAAATTTCCGTTCTTATCGATGATCCTGGAAATTGCATTCTGTGCCTGCTGAAGCGTAGAGTAGGGAAGAGTTTCTGATAAATCCAAAAGACTTTTTAAAGAAAGCTCTTTTGAAGCAGTTTTGATTGTTGAGTACAAATCCAGCGAGGAGTCGCAGAAAATCAGAATAGAATAAAGCTGGTCCTGTTCAAGTGTGGCACCTTCAGCCTTCAGAATTTTCAGAAAAGAGAAAATTTCAGGCCATGCGTGGAGATGAACAGGATTTTTTGAAGTAATTGCCTTCTGCCACTGTGAACTTAGCGCCTTGTATCTGGAAATTTCTTCAATTTGATCTGAAGTGAAAGGTTCACGCCTCAAAAGACGATATTTGCCTTCTTCAGAAACACATTTTCCGGCAATAAAGTCACGGATTCTGTAAAAGTCGAGTTCAACAAGAGTCTGTCTGTGCATAATTTAGTCGCACCAGCTTCCAGTTTCGATTTCTTCTTTGATTCTCTGCCAGCTTTCAAAACGTTCTTCGCTGATTGTGCCTGAATATACGGCTTCAAGAATTTTGCAGCCTGGTTCTGATTCATGCTTGCAGCTTGCACCAAATTTACATTTTCCAATCAAGTCTCGCATTTCTGGAAAGTGAAGTGCCAGTTCTTCTGGAGC
The DNA here is from genome assembly GCA_018064905.1 of Candidatus Treponema equifaecale. Taxonomy (GTDB): domain Bacteria; phylum Spirochaetota; class Spirochaetia; order Treponematales; family Treponemataceae; genus Treponema_D; species Treponema_D equifaecale. Next base: position 3,939 of record JAGHUJ010000079.1, on the reverse strand, counting down.
GATTTCACTTAAAACAAAGCGGCGGACACCAGGTGTGTCGATTATGGAAGCGTAGGCATTTGGAATTCCGTTTACAATTGATTCATTGAGATGAATGTGCATCAAAGTGCCCTTTGTGGTTGTGTGGCAGCCCTTTCCATATTTCTGGCTTAATGAACCAGTTTTAAGGACACAGGTAGAGTCAAGGACATTTACAAGCGAAGATTTACCGATTCCTGACTGACCAACAAGAGCGCTGAGTTTTCCAGTTATGAGTTCAGCAAGTTCAGGAAGACCTTCACCGGTTTTAGCAGAAATACGGAGCACCTTGTAGCCCAATTCTTCCCAGATTGAAAGACGGTTCTGAAAATCAGGATCCTGTGCTTCCGGCAAATCGTATTTGTTTACAAGAATAATCGGTGTGAGGTTCTGGAATTCGGCCTGAGCAAGTTCTCGGTCAATGAAACGTGGACGAAACTCTGGTTCACCTGGGGTTGTTACAAGAATAATGTAATCAAGATTTGCGGCCAGAAGCTGAGGTGCACGGCCCTTAACATTCCAGCGGAGAAAAGCGTTCTTTCGTGGAATAAGTGAAAGAATCTGGCCTTTAGTATCTTCTGGATCTTCAATTTCAATTTCAACTCTGTCACCAGGGGCAAGAGGATTGTAGAACTTTGTGTCTAGTTTAAGTCTTTTGCTTTTAAAGGAACAGGAACGAATGATGGAGTTCCCGTCTGGATCCTTGTCGTCACATTCAATTTCAAAAACGTTATTAGAGCCGCTTAAAACGGTACCTGATAATTGTGCCATATTCTTCTATTTTAAATGAGAAAACGGGTATTTGCAAGGGAAAATATTCTGTCTGGAGTTTTTGGAGATTTACCGCCGTTTTCTACGAATATTTTCAAAAATTTTCAACTTTTTTCACAAAATCAGAAAATTTATTGCCGAAAGTGAACAGTTTTTTTCATTTATGTATGGAGAGAAAGAGGCTCCGTATATGAAAAGAAATCAAAAAACAGTAAATTTGCAAACTAAAAAATCTTCAGCAGACACAACTCAGAATCGAAATTACAAGGACAATTTGTTTGTGTCTTTGTTTGGTCGCTGTATCGATGCTAAGGAAAATTTTCTCAGTCTTTACAATGCCATTCACGGTTTAAAATTAAAGCTTGGAGAAACTGAAATCGAACCGCTGATGCTGGAAAATGTTGTATACAACGGCCAATATAACGATGTTTCAATGATAATAAACGGAAAAGTCGTAGTGCTGGCAGAGCATCAATCCACAGTGAATAACAATATGCCGCTGAGATGCCTTGAATATGTTACTCGGAGCTTTGAAAGACTCTTTCCAGAAAAGGACAAGTATAGAGAAAAGCAGATAAAATTGCCCTGCCCTGAGTTTTATGTGTTCTACAATGGTACAAAGGAATTTCCTGTGGAAAGCAAGATAAAACTTTCGGATGCATTTATGTTTGAAAATTCGATAGGCTGTGAAATCAACCTGGACTTAACTGTGAAAGTCTTTAACATCAATTATGGCAAGAATCATGAAATCCTGCAGAAATGCTTGCCATTGCTTAATTATTCAAAATTCGTCCACTATGCAACTATCGCAAAAGAGAGTGGTGTAAGAGATTACATAGCCCATGCAATTGACAGATGCAAAAACGAAGGAATCATGGTAAAATATCTTGAAAGTTTGAATAGGGAGGACCGCAACATGATTTTTGGTGACTGGGATTGGGACACCTGCATTGAAGTACGAACACAAGAAGCCAAGGAAGAAGGCATTGAGATTGGTAAAACTGAAGATGCAGTAAGTTTACTGAAGATGAACTTGCTTTCAAATGAACAAATTTCACAAGCTACCGGACTTTCTCTTGATAAAATAAAGGAACTTGCTCTGGAAAATCAAATAAGATAGAAGATCATAAAACTGCTGATTCTGCTTGTTTTTCTGGAGATATTGGAGATTTACCGCCGCTTTCTAAAAACATTTTCAAAAAATTTCAACTTTTTTCACAAAATCAGAAAATTTATTGCCGAAAGTGAATAATTTTTTTCATTTATGTATGGAGGGGAATTTAAACTAAGGAGAACTTCATACAATGGATGATTCAACCAGAAAAAGAAAAACGGTTGACGAACTGGAATTTGCGGATGACTTTATGTTCAGTACTGTCATGCAGAATCCAGAAATTTGCAAAGGTGTTCTGGAACGGCTTCTGAAGATGAAGATTTCAAAGATTGAATACCCGGAGGCGCAGAAAACTATTTCACCATTCTTCAATGCGAAGGGTGTGCGGCTTGATGTCTACTGTGAATCTGACGGAAAAGTTTATGACGTGGAGATGCAGAACAGCAACTACACCAATTTACCAAAGAGGGCAAGATACTATCAAAGCATGCTGGATTCCGAGCAGCTGAACAAGGGTAAGCTCTATGAAAATTTAAAGGAAAGCTTTATAATTTTCATATGCAAGACTGATCCGTTTCATCTTGGCGTACCGATCTATCGGGTTGACCAGATATTTAGAGACGTAAAGGATAAAAACGGCAATCCTGCAGAGTATAAGGACGACGTTCAGAAGTTTTTCTTCAATTCAGCAGCCTACGAACAGGAAAAGGATTCGGCCCTGAGAAATTTCCTGAAATTTGTACACACATCTAAACCTGACGACGATTTTACAGAACAGCTGGATGAACAGGTAAGGGAAACAAAGGAACGTGATATTTTTAGGAGTTCATATATGGAATGGAATTTGACATATCACGATGCGAAACTAGAGGGTAGGATTGAAGGACTTGCCGAGGGTGAAAGCAAGGCTAAACTTGAAAGTGCAAAAATTGCAATCAAGGAAGGTCTTACAAAAGAACTTGTTTTGAAAATATCTGGTATATCTTGTGAGCAATATGAAGAGCTTACTGGAACGTTGGAAAAGAATTCGTTTTTGGCGGGCAATTAATGTCGATTGTGTAAGTTAAAATTGTTAGTAAATGCAAATAAAAAACAGGAGTTCAGTTTATAGTTGCAAAACTGTACTCCTGTTTGTTTCTTTTCAGACTGCTTTGAAATTTCTTTCGCTGACTGGTAGTAGGGGAGCAAAAAGAGAGTTTGCTTGACCAGTCTGTAGAAACTTTTGGGTAATTTTTAATAATTTAGTTCAGAGTTTTTTGTTTACAAGAAGTGAAATAGAGAATTTCTCCAGCAGGAACCCCTGCGCTGAAATTTATGTTCGATGTTGAGCCGTTTGAAATTGATGCTTTCGAAAGTATAAGAGAAGCTCTGAAATCTGTCGGACTTGTGCTGACAGCCTTTTCTGTAGAATCTCCGTCAGTGGTATATCTTATCCAGCTTGCAGGGAATTTATATGCGGTTTCTGGCGTTGCTGGATCGGAAGTTTCATCATATTCTGCATAGACATCAAGGTTCTTGTAACCTGAATAGGTTGATAATCTATCTGTAAGTGTAAAATTCAGACTCTTTGACCACGATTTGAATGTGTATATTTTATCATTCGCAATTTTTTGAAGGTCATCCGTATCAACAAAATTATATTTAACTCTTTCTCTGCCAATCAGTGAACATGTTGCTCCAGACGGTGAAACAAACTATTCCAATGGAAGAACTACATAATAAGAAATTTCATCCATAGATTGTCTGCATTATATCATTTTTCTGAATTAGGACGGCATTGTAACACCTTTTCTTCCTGCTTTGCGTGGTTCCGCTGTCCGCTTCATTCCTCCGCTGCGCTTCGGAACGCCGTACGGCGCCACTCCAATCAGGCGTAGGCTTAATCTGGAAATGCTGAAGCGGGCAGGTTCTGGAGATATTAGAGATTTAACGCCTTTTTATAAAAATAATTTTAAAAAATTTCAACTTTTTTCAGAAAGTCAGCAAATTTATTGCCGAAAGTGAACAGTTTTTTTCATTTATGTATGGAGAGCAAA
>JAGHUJ010000192.1 GCA_018064905.1 Candidatus Treponema equifaecale | reverse complement strand
CTGCCATGCTGTAAGAGCAGGATTGTTAACGACAGAAGCAGCAGTAACACCAAAAAGCCCACCGCCTGCAGCCGAATCTGCACCGGAAATAAGCTGTGGTTCTGTCAGACGAAGAACATTCTGACCGCCAGCCGGTGGATTGTAAGCGAACAGTCCGGCACAAGCTACAAGTGAAGCCAGAACTGTACCCAATAACTTTTTCATAAAATCCTCCCGATTTTATTTTACCTGAAAAGGCAAAGATCATTGTTTAAAATAATCTTTAGTTTGAAAAATTTGTTATATTTAAAATACCAAAAATTGCTTTATTTGTCATCCGAGGTTAAAATAATATGTGGTGAACTTTCGGAAACAGCTGTTTCCTGAAGCTTTCAAAATGTGAGGTACTATTTTGGCAGAGAAAATTTCATGTACAGATACAGGGAAGAATCTGACGATGCTGATCGCCCTTCTTCCATTAACTGTGTACTCGGTTATGAATTCCTCGCTGTGCAGTCTTGTTACCATTGCTGTCAGCGTGGCTTCATGTGTTGTGTTTGAGGCGCTCATTCAAAAGCTGCTCAAACAGAAAATTCAGATCAAGGATCTTTCAGCAGCTTCCACAGGTCTGATTCTCGCACTGATTCTTCCAGCTCAAATCGCAGTCTGGCAGGTGGTTCTGGGCGCATTGGTTGCAGTAGTTGTTGCAAAGGCTTTCTTTGGCGGCAACGGAAACTATGTCTTCTCCCCAGCTCTGATTGGCCGTGCATTTCTTTGGGTTAGCTTCAAGTCGGCATTTGAATCAAAATGGCTTTTTCCACACGACGGCGGAAAAGAATCTGTAGTTGCATTGATTCTGATGGCAGTTGCATTCATCTACCTTGTAATAAACAAAGTAATCGACTGGAAGGCACCTCTGATGTTTGTTTCATTGCTTTTTTCTATATATACACTCAGTTTTGCGGCAAACGTAGGAACAGGATTTGGAGCAGAAGTTCTCAAAGCATATCTTGGCGGCGGAATCGTATTTGCAGCCGTGTTCCTTCTTTCTGACGAGACAATAATTCCAAATTTCTGGGCAGGCAAAGTGATTTACGGTACTGGAGCCGCAATCCTCACATATCTGATTGCAATTCCTGGCGCAAATGCAGACGGAGCAATGTTCGGCATTCTGATCATGAACGCAGTTGCCCCATATCTCAACAGAAGCGCTGCTAAACCAGCTCAGGCAGGAGGCGCAAAATGAAGCAGATGATCAAGCTTGGACTTACACTTTCAGCTTATGCTGTTGCTGCATGTCTTGTACTGGCACTTACAAACAATTTCACAAAGCCTTTCATTGAAGAACGAGCACAGGCAGAACTTAAGCAGAGTCTTGGAGAAGTTTTTTCAGAAGCAGCAAGCTTTGAAGAAATTAAAGTTACTTCAAATGGTGTCACAAACTACTATGAAGCAAAGAATTCTGCAGGTGATACAATCGGTGCAGTTGTGGTTGCAGAAGGAAAAACTTATGACCACGCAAAAATTGCCATCGGCTTTAAAAAAGATTCAGATCTTACAATTACCGGCATGAAATTTCTGGAGCTTTCTGACTCTCCTGGTTTTGGTCAGCGTGCGGCAGATCCTAATGAAAAAGTAAAGAGCGGAAAAACCTTCTACGGTCAGTTTGCAGGAAAAAAAGCTTCTGACGGCTTTACTGTAAACAAGACTTACGACGCAGTTTCTGGAGCAACGATCACTTCTACCTCTGTTGGAAGAATTCTCACAAACGCCGCAAACTGTGCAAAGCGCAACTTGCTCAAATAGGAGTTTCCAATATGAATAAAAACTTAGCTACATTTACAAACGGTCTCATAAAAGAAAATCCTCTTTTGATTCTGAACATCGGTCTCTGTTCCTCTCTTGCCGTAACCACAAGTGTTTTCAACGGTCTTGGAATGGGAATGGGAATGATGTTTGTTCTTGTTATGAGCGAGCTTATAATTTCAATTTTCAGAAAATTTATTCCTGATGCAATTCGTCTTCCGATTTTCATCATCATTATCGCAGCTTTCACAACAATCATTCAGCTTCTGCTGGAAGCCTTCATTCCGGAGCTTTCAAAATCTCTCGGTGTGTTCCTGCCTTTGATTGTTGTAAACTGTATCATCATGGGACGAGTTGAAGCCTTCGCCTCAAAAAATGCTCCTGCAACATCAGTTCTGGATGCTTTGGGAATGGGTCTTGGTTACACATGGGTTCTGGTTGCAATTTCTGTAATCCGTGAATTCCTTGGTTCAGGTGCTTTCTTTGGAATTAAAATTCTTCCTGAGGAATATACGATTCAGTTCTTCAGCAGGGCACCGGGCGGATTCATCGTGTTCGGTCTTCTTATCGCAGTCACAGCAGCAATCAAACGAAGAAAGATGATTAAAGAAGCCCTTGCAAAGAAAGCTGCTGCAGAAGGTGGTGCAAAATGAGAGATTTGACTTTACTTAATATTTTCCTTAAAGCAATGCTGGTGGACAACGTAATTTTGGTTCAGTACCTTGCATTGTGTCCATTCATCGGTATGACAAAGGACAGTTCAAAAGCCCTTGGAATGGGAATTGCCACAAGCTTTGTAATCGTGCTTGCAGTTGCCGTTACCTGGCCTCTCTACAACTATGTAATGGTTCCAAACGGTCTGGAATTTCTTCAGACTCTGGCATTCATTCTTGTAATTGCCTGTCTTGTTCAGCTGGTTGAATTCTATCTTAAGAAGAGTGCACCTGCCCTTTACAGTTCAATGGGTGTTTATCTTGCGCTGATCACAACAAACTGTGCGGTACTTGGAACTTCCCTTAATTCCTGCAGTGAAAACCTAGGCTACATCCAGTCGATTGTCTATGCATTGGGAATTTCTGCCGGTTTCGTGCTTTCAATGATGGTAATGTCAGGAATCAGAAAAAAGCTGGCAAAAACAACAATGCAGGTTCCAATCTTTATGCGCGGGACTCCATTGCTTTTCATCTCAGCCGGACTTTTAAGCCTTGCATTCCTTGGTTTTGGAAACCTGATTAAGTAGGAGGCAGAAAATATGAAACTTATCATCACAACTGTTATATTCGCCTTTGTAATTTCCTTTGTTCTTGGGGTTCTTTTGGGAATTTTCCAGAAAATTTTTGAAGTGAAGGTTGATCCAAAGGTCACAAAGGTTCGTGCCTGTCTTCCTGGTGCAAACTGCGGTGCCTGCGGCTATCCTGGCTGTGACGGTTTTGCGGCTGCTGTAGTAAGCGGAAAAGCTCCTTGCAACGGATGTAAGGTTGGAAAGCAGCCGGTGGCAGAAAAGGTTCAGGCCGTAATGAGTGAATAAACTTTTTTAACAAAATTCTACCTTATTATATTATCCCGCCATAAAATCCATTTGATTTTATTGCGGGATTTTTTGTATAATCTATACTATGGCAAACGGTTCATTTTTTTCAAAATTATTCGGATCTCTTTTTAGTGGCAAAGATGCTGAGGCTGAAAAGAAAAAGCAGCTCAAAGCAATTGCAAAGACCCTTTCAAAGAGCCGCTACAAATTCTACAAGGGCGATCAGGCTCTTCCTGCATTTGGAAAATTCTTCTACGATATCTACAAGGCAATTTCTGGATGTCAGGCTATGTTCAACAATCAGCCTAACCCAAATTTCTATAAAACATTGGCTGTAGACGGTTCCCTTTCAGAAGCTCAGAAAAAACTCATTGAGGAACTTACAGAAGAATCAATTCAGACAAAATCCAGCTCAGTTCCATTTGACCAGCTTAAGGCAAAGGTTAAGGCCGATCTGGATACCTTCACTGGGGAATTCGACCAGCAGAAAATCATGGACATCGATGCTACATACACACAGCTGATGACCTTCAAGGCTTTCTGTACCTTCGACTACTACTTCATTCTTAAAAAATTTGACTCTACAATTCAGGAAGGTGAATTCAGCCGTACTCCAAAATTCAACTCAATTGACGCTTCATACATTGCAGATGACATCAAGGACTTCCTTTCTGTTCTCTGGACATTGCCATTAAACGAAGACTGGGGAAAAATGCTCAATCTGTTTAAGGCTTCAAAGGGTGTTGAACCTATTAAACCTGCACTTTGGGCTAAAATCGTTCAGCGTCTTTCACAGCTTAAAAATTCCTGCGCTTTGGAGATGATTGTTCAGCTTGCCACAAAGGATCCTGGATATGTAGTTCAGGCAGATATAAAGCATGAACAGATTGTAGAAACATACATTGATAATGTCAGAAAACAGGCAACAACTGCAATCAACAAGCTGGAAAATGCCCAGCAGAATTCTAAGATTGACAGCCTTGTAACTCAGATTTTCAACACAAGTTCTGTTCAGGGACTCAAATATTACACAGAAGCAAACAGCGCAAACTACACAAAGAAAAATCTTGCTGGCTTCACATATGCCCGACCTCTCAACTACATCAAGGCATTCCTTCTGGAATATGTAAAAAAAGATGTTCGTGAATATGCTGACTTGGTTTTGATTCGTGGAAAATGGTCTACAGCCCAGCTTTCAGCAGAAATGAGCGAAGCCTACAACTCACTGCTGGAAACTTCTGAAAAAATCACGGCATTTGATACAAAGCTCAATGAAAACAACGGTGAATTCGGAACAAAACTCAAGACATTGCTTCCACGTGCGGACAGAGATAAAGAAGCTGCAAACATCATCAAGACAACTCTGCGTGACTGCAACGACATTGCAAAGGAATTCGTTGTTAGAAGTACACAGAATTTGATCAACTTTGCAAAAAACACTAAGGCCCTGATTGAAGACTATCAGAAGCCACATCCTGAAATGCTCATAAACTGGAAGGAATTGGAAAGGTTCTCTGAAAAACCAATTAAGGACATGAGCGTTGAGGTTTACAAAAAAATCTACCTCATCGTGAACCTCATGCAAAGTCTTCTTGGCAGCGGTCAGAAATAATAAACAGAAAAAACAGAAGCCTGAAGTGGAAAACTTCAGGCTTTTTTTATATTTTATCAGTCTTCTGGAGACAGTCCCTTTACATCATATTCTGCAGGGATTTTTGCAGGACGGCCTTCAGTTGTTACGCTGGCCCAGGTTACATCGGCTTCAGCACAAACACTGCCATTCTGATTTTTGATGATCTGATGGATTGTACCAGAAACAGCTCCACGCTTTACTGGATAAGTCTCGATTGTGAGCTCGTCCCCAAATACAGCTGAAGTTTTGTAATAGATGTCGACATGGGAAACATAAAGTGCAAAACCGTCTTTGACGATACCATTGTAGTCAAAACCAATCTGCTGAAGATAATCCATTCTGCCGTATTCAAGATAGTTGAGATAAACGGCATTGTTCACATGGTTATATGAGTCGCATTCGTATGTGCGGACTTTAAATGTTGTGTAATATTTCATGCTTAAAGTATAGCGAATTGAATTGTGGATTTCAAATTAGCCAAAGAAAATTCTTGCCAGAACTGCACCTGCAGAAATAAACGGAACAAATGGAATGGCAAAAATCGGTCTCAGAACTTTTTCTGACTTTCTGAACCGGTCCAAAACTGCAAGAAAAAGATAGTACAAAATTCCAAGTAAAGCCGCAAATGCAATTCCCACCAGATTCACAAAAAACAGAGCGTATAGTGAAGTCAGAATTCCGTAAATTATGTCGCCTTTTCCAAGACCGTTTCCAGAAAGAACCCGGGCAATGAAGAACACAAGTGCAGAAGTTGCAGATGAGACAAGACAGATCTGGACCATTTTAAGGGAAGGATATGAAATCAATCTGAATGCGAGAAAGCCTGCAATTCCCAAAATCGTGAATGGAATGGAAATTCTGAATTTTCTGGCATCCATTATTGAAAGCGGTAATGCAAACAGCAGAAACAAGGCAGTTTCTACAATAAATCTTTGAGTCAGCATGGACGATTATCTGAGAACTGAGTCTACAAGCTTTTTGAATTCAGGATCAATGTTTCCGTTTGAGCTGTAATCCTTGTTTGCGATGCAGAATGTTCCGTCGCTGTTCTGAACGATTGTGTCAGGCATTTCTGATGCAAGTTCTGAAATGCTGGAATTGTTGGCTGCAAGCTGTGTGAATGAAAATGGCATAGTTTCCTCCGGCTCTTCAAGTTCCTCAACTGTTGAGTAATCTTCTTCTATTTTTTCAAGTTGAACATTTTCAACTTCTTCTATTTCATCTGAATCTGTCTCAGTTTCAACTTCATCCTGTTCAAGCGATACAGGTTCTGCCTCATAAATTTCATCATACTCTTCGGCACGATCAATTGAATCAGAAATAACTGTCATTGGATCTGAAACTACAAAGTCATCCACATTGAATTCCTTTGGTTCAGGGGTCGGTTCTGCTTTTGGTTCTGGAGTCAGTTCCTGCTCTGGTGGTTGAATTGGTTCTGGCTCAACTGGTGCAGATTCTTCCTCTACACCAGGCTCGTCATATTCTGAATTCTCAGTTTCTGTCTCATCCAGGAAGCCGTAATCAATTGCACCGATTTCAAAATTATCAACAATTTCATTTGAAGCGTTTTCTGACTTTTGTTCAGATTCCGGAACTCCAAAAACAAGATCCTCATGAAGAAGCTCATCATCCAAAACTTTCTCTTCATCAGCTTCTGAAATAAAACCGTCAGTAACTTCTTCAAAATCTTCTGTTACGTCAAGTTCTTCTGCTGGTTCTGCTTCCTCTACTTCATCAACTTCTTCTGCAGCCTCAACATCTTCAACTTCATCAAGTTCTTCTGCTGGTTCTGCATCTTCCACTTCATCAAGTTCTTCCGCAGCTTCAGCTTCTTCCACTTCATCAAGCTCTTCTGCTGGTTCCGCTTCCTCTACTTCATCAACTTCTTCTGCTGGTTCTGCATCTTCCACTTCATCAAGCTCTTCTGCTGGCTCTGCTTCTTCCACTTCATCAAGTTCTTCCGCAGATTCTGCTTCTTCCACTTCATCAAGTTCTTCCGCTGGTTCTGCATCCTCAACTTCACCAAGCTCTTCTACAGATTCTGCATCGTCAACTTCATCAAGCTCTTCTACAGACTCTGCTTCTTCCACTTCATCAAGTTCTTCTACAGATTCTGCTTCTTCTACTTCATCAAGTTCTTCTGCTGGTTCTGCTTCTTCCACTTCATCAAGTTCTTCTGCAGCCTCAACATCTTCCACTTCATCAAGCTCTTCTGCTGGTTCTGCTTCCTCTACTTCATCAAGCTCTTCTGCTGGTTCAGCTTCTTCAATTTCATCAAGTTCTTCCGCTGATTCTGCATCCTCAATTTCATCAAGCTCTTCTACAGTTTCAGCATCTTCAATTTCATCAAGTTCTTCTGCAGCTTCAACCTCTTCCACCGTTTCTGCTTTTTCCACTGCATCTGGTGTTTCTTCTACAACCGGACTTTCTTCCACTGGAACAGATTCTTCCACAACAGCAACAGTTTCTTCACCTGACGCTTCTGCCACAGCCGCAGGACTTTCAATCTGCTGAACTGCCACTGCCTGTACGGTCTGAACCTTCAACTTGCCGCTGCCGAGAATATCTTCCAGCATTTCCCGAAGTTCATTTCTGTTTACAACAATGCTGTCCTCGTCGGCAACAGCATAATTCTTGCCAAGATCAATGAGAATTTCGTTCCAGCTTTTTGCAATGAGAGTATCCACTTCTGAAGAATATTTTACGGCCAGTTTTCCAAGACTCTTCTTGATTCTGTCTTCAAGAAATTTTCTGTGGTTTGGTAAATCCTTGTCATTCTCCACATCAGAACGCTTTTTGTACTGCTTAAGGAACTGCTTTTGGAATGAAGCAACCCTTCCACGAATCACAACCAGATCGTCCCGCTTAAAACTGAACAAAAGGAAAATAATCAGATAAAAAGTGATGAACGTCGCTGCCAAAAGCAAAAGTCTAAGATACGGTGGAAACTTAAGCTCATCCTCACCATAAATCGCAGCTATATATCCAAAATTTTCATTTTTATGGCTGAACACGCACAAAGAATTTGGAGCCGGATTTTCGTTTCCGGTGATTATTGTGAGCAAAGATTTAAGAATTTCAGATTTTTTATCAGCAGAATCCTGGTTTTCTGAATTTTCCGCCTTCCCATCTGTTTCGTTTTCAGTTTCAGGAATGATTCTCCAGAAATTTGTCTCAGGTTCAGTCTTCCATTTTAAAAGAATCTGATCTTCCAAAGATTTTTGACCAATATTCGGCATTCCAAACACAAAACCGCCAACACCAGAACTATTCTCCGCTGGATTTTCAGCCAGAAGCACACCAAATCCGCTCATGTCGATTAAATTTCGAGAGAAAAGGTATCGGTTCAAGTGGCCTGCATCACAATAGAAAATAATCGTACCCTTCTGAACGCTCTTGGCATCGTAGAACGGCAGCGAGAAAATTAATCTGCTGGACTTGCTTTCACGAATTATTCTGGTTTTCATTTCAGGAGAAGCATTTTCAGAAATTTCCTGTACCGATTTAACAGAATCGAATGGCAGCTCGCCCAAAGTGTTGTAATTTTTGTAGGTTATGGCACCAGTTTTCGCGTTTTTGATTTTGTCCGCTTCGTAAGTACTGAAATAAAGATTTCTTCCATTTGAATCAACAATGCGAATTCCCTGCAGGGCCTGAGTGTTCATCAAAAGTTCAGCACGAATTCTTTCACGGTTCTGCACAGAAGCATCACTTGGACGCAAATTTGCATAAGTCTTAACATCGCCGTTCTTTGCAAAATTGTCAAAGCGGGTTGTGAGGATTTCTAAATATTCGTTCTGCGCCTCTTCAATCTCCTGAAGCTTCTGTTCTTTAATCTGCTTTGCTACAGGCTGGTAATAATTCACTTCAACAAGGTCAAAAAGCCCGGAAAAAGCCAGCACCGTAAAAAGAGAAAAACAAAGAACCGAAATCAGAAGGCTGGAAGCAACTTTCTGGCCGGAAGTCATAGTTTTCTACATTGATTTTCGGAATTTAAAATAAGAAAGTTGAGTTTTTTAATTGTATGGGAGCGCCCGCAGGCGGTCAGGCTTTCCACGGCTCCGGCTTCCGCCTGCGACCAAAGGCAAGCCTTTGTTTGGCTTCGCCACCGTTCCAATCCTTCGCTCAATTTAAAAATTTTATTGTTTTAAAGTATTTATGCAGTTTTACACAATTCATTTTTTACTGTAAAATTCTATTCAAATGATTGAACTTAAAGAAGAACAGGAAAAAAAGATCCGGGCACTGCTGGTCGGACAACCTAAAGATGATATATCAGAACTTGAAGGCCTTGTAACAACACTTGGTCTGGAAATTGCGCGCTCAGTTGTACTTACAAGAATGGAACCTTCTCCAGCCTATGGGATGGGTTCAGGAAAAGCTGAAGAACTCTCAGCACTTGCAAAGGAACTTGAAGCCGATGTGATTATTTTTGACTTTGAGCTGGCTCCCCGAAAGCAACGCAACTGGGAAAAGCTTGCAAAAATTCCTGTTTACGACAGGCAGGAAGTCATTCTCCGAATTTTTGCTCAGAGGGCACAGACAAAAGAAGCCGTACTTCAGGTTCAACTGGCCCGACTTCAGTATTCATTGCCACGACTTGCACATTCTTATGGAGACATGGCCCGTCAGCGCGGCGGCAACTTTGGTTCAAAGGGTTCAGGTGAAACTCAACTTGAACTGGATATGCGGGAAATCCGTGAAAAAATCGGTCAGGTAAAAAAAGAACTGGCACAGGTTGTAAATGACCGCGAGACACAACGAAAAAAACGTGAACGGGTTCCACTTCCTTCATGCGCTCTGGCTGGTTACACAAATGCCGGTAAATCTTCCCTTCTGAATGCTCTTACTGGAGCTGAAGTTTTTGTTGAGGACAAGCTTTTTGCAACTCTGGATCCAACCACAAGAAAGCTTCAGCTCAAATCAGGAAACGGAGTGAACATTCTCCTTACTGATACAGTTGGTTTTATTTCAAACTTGCCCCATTCACTGGTAAATGCATTCAAGTCAACTCTTGAAGAAGCAAAGCGTGCTGATTTAATTCTGCTGGTTCTGGATGCCAGTGATCCTAAAGCTGAATTCCAGTACAACACAGTAGTCAAGGTTCTTGAAGAAATCCACGCAGAGGACAATCCGAGAATCATTGTCCTGAATAAAATTGACAAACTGGAAAAGGGTGATCCGTTGCTCACACATCTGGAGACACTTTTTCCGGATGCGGTTAAAATCAGCGCAAAAACTCAGGAAGGTTTTGAAGAACTTTCTGAACGAATCTGCGACGAGCTTATGGGAAAGGAAAAAAACTACATCCTTCCAATGGAAAAATCATCGCTGCTCTCAGAAATCAGAAAAACCGGTCTTATATTAGAAGAAAATTGGCTGGACGATGGCGTTCACATCAAGGTTAAGGGCGGCGAGCTCAGAAAAAATCCAAGGCTTTCAAATCTTCTGACAGAATTCAGTGCAGAAGATGAGGATGCAGAAAAGGCGGAAGCTGCTGCTGAAAACACCGGCTTCAAGAAAACCTTCATGTCAGACTGGTAAACAAAATGAAACTCACACTGAACAAAGTTCTTATTTATACAGCTTGCCTTCTCTTCATACTGATTGTTGGAATTTCTGCCGTTGAGCTTTGCATCAAAAATGCAGTTCCGGGGGCAGGCCTGCGCAGGGAAGATCCAAAGCCCAGCACAATGGCAAACCGCGGCAACAGCTTTGACCTGATTGGACTTATGCGCATTTCCACAAGAAGCGATGAAGCAGAAAACCGTCATGTAATGGTGCTGAATCCCTGGCTGGAATATGATCAGGAAAACATGGCCCTTTATGAAGAACTGGACAGAAAACTGGTAAGCATAAAATCCACAATCAACAATTATTTTTCTTCAAGAACAAAAGCTGAAATTATAGCCATGAGTGAAGAACAAATCAAAGAAGAGCTGAAAGGTCAGATAAACGCAGGACTCGTTCTGGGAAAAGTGACAAGAATATATTTCAACGACTATATGTTCTTAAATTAGACAATGTATTTAAACAGATACAGTGTATTAAAAGAACCGGAACAGTGGGACGCAGGCAAATAAAATTAAGGGGGGGCCAGCAGCGCCCACAGCGAAGCGATTGAGGCGCGAATGCTGGGGAATACCTTGATTTTTTTGCCGTCGCTGGGACCCGCTGTGTAGGTTCTTTTAATTTTCCTGCAACTTTTTTAGATTTTCATTGTCTAATTCAATAAACAATTATTTTTGGAGCGAGATATGGTTCAGACTATAAATTCACCTGCGGCACAGGTTATTATTGCCGTTATTCCAATTGTAGGAATTGTTATTGCCGGAGCTGTGGCTATTCTTTCTATTCTCTGGCATCATTCAGAAGTCAAACTCAGGATCAAAACAGGAACTTACGAAAAGCCTGTCTTCAACTACAAGGCCTATGTGCTTTTGATCGGACTTTTGCTTTCATTGATTGGTGTTGCGCTCACACTTTTCTTTCTTGCCATTAAGGGTGTTTCAAATGCTCTTTTAGGAGGTCTCATTCCGCTTACGGTTGGAATCAGCTTCCTTCTCTTCTATAAATTCAATGACTGGGGAAAATCAAAGCCGTCAGATGAAAACTAACGGTCACCGTTCCCTTGAACAGATAATTACAGAACGACGAGACTCATCTTTAATCAAAACCACACTTGAAGGGGACGAAAAATCCTTTGCCCGACTGATTTCCTTTTACAAAAAAAGAATCACGGCGCTGGGAATGAGCTTCTTCAAGAATGCGGAAGACACTGAGGATTTTATTCAGGAAGTTTTTATTAAGGTCTACACAAATCTGAAAAATTTCCGCGGAGAATCATCCTTTTCAACCTGGATCACCACAATTGCCTATCACACTGCAATCAATTCACAAAAACGAAAACAGGAATATTTGCCGCTGATTGATCAGGAATCCATTACGGACAAAGACTATTCCCCGGAAAAAAAAGAAATCCGCAAAATCACGGAAGAGGCAATTCGGGAAGCCGTAAAGGAACTTCCAGAACAATATGCCATGTGCATTGAGCTTTATTTTTTCTACGACAATTCCCATGCGGAAATCAGCAAAATCACAGGGTTACCAGTAAACACAATAAAATCACATATATTTAGAGCCAAGAAAATTCTGAAAGAAAAACTGAGAGGTTTTTATGAGAACTGATATGAATGAAAAAAAATGCGAACAAATCATGGACAAATTCCTCATGCTGGACAAGCACGAGCACATTCCTATTGATGTGACCGTGCATCTTCTGACTTGCCAAAAATGCAGAACTCAGGTGCGATATCTTACTCTGGCAGAAAAATACACAGCAGAACCATTGAAGATTTCAGGTCCAATCACGGATTCAAGAATAAACGCAATTTTAAGCGCCATAAATCCAAAATGGACAACGGACAACTTCAAGCTTAAACCAGTCTCAATGGTAAGATGGATTGTGTGCGGAATTCTGATGATTCTGTTCATGCTGAGCTTCACAATTTTTGCAGAAAAAGTAAGCAGTGAATTCTTCAGCACCGTGTTCTACATAATTTTTGGTCTGTTCGTAACAGCCTACTGCTCCCTGTTCATAGGTGCAAATCTGGACTTCTTCATAAAGAAAATAGAAAGAGCCTGAAAAAGCACCCAAATTGACATTGGACTGTTTCAAAATTGTCATTATCGAACTTGATCCGATAATCTAACACATTGCAATAGTATAATTCAGAAAGTTACTATTCTGTGGCGAGCAGAAGTCCCGTTAGTTCCAGAGATTTTCCGGATTGATCTGCTTTCCGTTTTTGAACACAGTAAAGTGAAGATGTGGACCAGTACTCAAACCTGTGCTTCCAACCTTACCGATTTTTGAATCCTGTGTCACATACTGACCGCTAGTACAGAGAATTGCGCTCATGTGGCCATAAAGTGTCTTATATCCAGAATGATGTGCAACGATTACATAGTTTCCATAAGTTGCATTGTAGCCGGTTGCAGTAACCTTTCCAGGAAGAGCCGCATAAATTGAAGTTCCTGTTGGACAAGCCATGTCAACGCCGGAATGATATGAACGGGCACCTGTAAACGGACTGGCACGCCAACCAAATCTTGAAGAACGGTACCATCTTGCACGGATAGGCTTTCTGAACAAGTCGCCGTTGATTTCCTGACGAGTAACCCAGTCCAATTCAGCATCAGGCACAAACAAAGTGTCGCCGGCACTGAATGACGCATTCAAAGCAACATGGTTTACAGCAGCAGTTTTTGTTGCATCAACCTTGTAAAAATCAGAAATTGTGTCGATTGTCTCTCCGTCCTTCTTAACTGTGTACAAAATTCCAGGCATTGTAGGAATTTTAAGATACTGTCCAATCTGAATGAGACGAGAAGAACGAATATTGTTGATACTGATGATAGTATCCTGTGTAACATCAAATTTTTCAGCGATAACGCTGATCATGTCACCCTGCTTTACACGGTACGACATATAAGAAAGATGGTAATCATCGGCTGGAGCTGCAGAATTATCAGCAATCAGGTTTTCCACCATGCTTTCTGTTACGATTGGCATACCTGGAGTTTCCAGACCACCCTGACCATTTACATTGGTTCCACGATGATTTGCAAAAACCAAAGCTCCACCTAAAGCAAGCGCACAAACACCGCAACTAACGGCAACGCACTGAATTGCATTCTTTATAGACATATTTCTGATTAAAAATTCAGCTTTCCACAAAATACTTTTTATCATTTTTTACCCAACCCAATCAAAAATGTTTCAAAACTTTCAGCACGGCAAGCCTGTGGTTTGAATCCCTTGGCCTGTGTGAAGACTTCCCTCATTTTCTTCAACATTGTCTGCTGATCCCCATTCTGGAAAATCTTTACACAGAAATTTCCGCCCTGCTTAAGCATAATTTCGGCATACCATATGGCCATCTTTACAAGTCCAACAGAACTGGCTGTATCAACAACACGGTTTCCTGTAGTCTTTGGAGCCGCATCGCAAATCACCAGATCAAAGGGACCTTCAGCCTTGATCTTATCAACAATCTCTTTCTGAAGCAAATCGCCCTGAATAAAAACCAGGTTGTCTCCCTTTACGCTCTTTGAAAGCGGATTCAAATCACAGCTGACAACCTTGCCTGTACCTTCCATTTGTCTAAGAACAAATGTTGTCCAGCTTCCAGGAGCCGCACCCAAATCAAGAACCTTAAAATTTTTTTTCAGAAATCCAAATTTCTGGTCAATTTCCTGCAATTTATAAACAGAACGGGCAGGATACCCCTCCTTAAATGCTTTCTGAGACCAAAAATCAGGTTTTTCATAAGAATTAGCCATATAGTAATTATCGGAATATTAAATCAGATTTTAACGATTTTGTGAATTAAAATAGACTTTAGTGATGCATTGTATTCATTGTGAAATTACGAATTTCAAGTTATACTTAAATATATGAACACAGAATTTACAACTTTACTGGAACAAATTGAATCAACTCTCACAAAATATCTTCCTTCAAGCTCAAATGAAGAATGGAAGACAACTTCTTTTGGTTCTGTAGATTCCTGTGTAAATGACGAACATCTTGCAAATCTCATCAATCCCTGCAGCACATTGATTTCACTTGGAGGCAAACGCTGGAGACCGCTTCTTCTACTTCTCTGCGCACAACTGACATCTCTTGCCAAAAAAGGTGACTGCTCAAAAGCTTTAGCAAACGCCCTGAACATAACTCCCCTTGTGGAATTTGCTCACAATGCAAGCCTTATTCACGATGACATTGAGGACTGTGCAGATACACGCCGTGGAAAACCTGCAGCACATATCACCTACGGACTGGACGTCGCATTAAATGCCGGTTCCTGGCTTTATTTTCAGGCTTCAAGCTGTATCCAGAATTTAAACGCATCTGCTCAGGAAAAGCTGGATTTTTATGAACTGTTTCTGCAGGAACTCAGAAGGCTTCATCTTGGTCAGGCAATGGATATTCTCTGGCACAGAAATCCTCAGATAATTCCGTCGCAGGAAGAGTACACCGCAATGGTTCGTAACAAGACAGGAACTTTGGCAAGACTTGCAGTTAAGCTTGGTGTTCTTGCCGGCGGTGGAAGTCCAGAAGAAGCAGAAAAAGCAGGTTTTATTGCTCAGGACATTGGAACAGGCTTTCAGATTCTTGATGATGTTACAAATCTCACAAAGGGTAATCCAGGAAAAAAACGTGGTGATGACATTGTTGAAGGCAAAAAGAGTCTTCCAGTTCTTCTGCACATTGCTGCAAATCCTCAGGACAAAGATGCTTTAGGGAATCTGTTTGAACAGGCCCGCAAGGAAGGAATTGATTCACCTGCCGTGGAAAAAGCAATTTCAATTCTATCTGAAAGCGGCGCAATTGAAAAAGCCCGTCAAAAGGGAACTGAGATTATCACTGAAAAAACAATGGCTCTGGCAAACCTCTACGGAACAGAGGAAAACAAGCCAAAATCACTTATAATTGAACTTTTTGATTCAATTCAGAAAAAGGCTTAGGAGGCGTCCATGAAAGAAACTGTTGTTACATTGAACCTTCAAGCCATGGAACTTGCTTCTAAAGGTGATTTTTCTGAAGCAATTGCCTGTCTTAAACGGGCGCTTTCACTTGAAAAATTCAACTATCTTCTCTGGTACAATCTAGGACTTACCTACCGTGATGCAGGCGAATACAAAAAATCGCTCCATGCATTGGAACAAGCTCACCAGCTCAACGAAGATGATGACGAAGTTATTGAAATGCTTGCCATCGTTTGTCTGAACCTTGGAGAAATGGAAGAAGCCCACGCATATTGTTCAGAAGGTCTGCAGAAAAATGCCAGAAACGCTCATCTGTGGAATACGCTGGGAGTAATTCACTTTAACTGTAATGAATTTGAGGAAGCCTGCGGAGCTTTTGAAGAAGCCGTTACTTTGAATTCATATTATTACGACGCACTGTACAATCTCAGGGACACCTACGAGGAACTGGGAAATCAGGCAGGCTATCAGCAGTGTATGCTTCAGATGCACAATATTCAGATGAATGAAGACAAGGGAGACAAATAAATGAGAGATTTTGCCCTTGTTAAAAAAATTGAAGGACAGCTGGTTGAAGTGGTTCCATTGGTTTCAGACGCCTGCATAAGCTGCACAACAAATGACTGTGCTAAGCAAGGAAAACCATTCAGCGTGCTGAACAAAAGAAATCTTCCGATTGCTGAAAATTCCATTGTAAAGATTGGTGTTTCAAGGCTGAGCCAGTGTCTTCAAGGAATTTCTGCATTGCTTCTGCCTATTTTAAGTGCAATTGTCGGCTTTTTGTTCTCACCGGTGCTGGCCCAGAGATTTGGTTTTGAATTTTCAGAAGGATTTCAGGCGCTCACAGTACTGGTGTTTTTGTTCGTGCCTAGCCTGATTGTCTTCATCATAAACCGAAGCAACATTCACATTTCTCTGCCGGAAATAACAAAGGTCCTGTAATTTTTTTTGAAAAAAAAATCAATTTAAACAAAAAAAGCTGGTTCATTTGAAGTGAAGAATCTCCTTCAGTGAACCAGCTCTCTTTTTATTCAATACAGCATTAAGCGTGATTTCTTGCCATTGAAGAAATTTCATCAGCCATATTTTCAAGGCTAACCTGCTTCTGAACAGCACCCAGCTCATAGGCAACTTTTGGCATACCATAGACGATAGAAGATTTTTCATCCTGTCCCAAAGTCCATGCACCCTGCTTTCTCATTTCTGCAAGTTCAACGGCACCGTCTTTACCCATACCAGTCATGATTACACCAAGAGCCTTGTTCTGATAAATCTTTGCAACTGACTCAAAGAGCACATCTGCAGAAGGTCTGTGGCCGTTTCTCTGTGGTTCCTGTGAAAGACGAATTGTTTTTTTGCCCAATGGAGAAGATTCAACAACAATATGATTGTTACCAGGAGCAATATAGATATTTCCACCTTTGATTTCATCGCCGTCTTCAGCTTCTTTTACTTCCAGGGCGCAGATTTTATTCAAGCTGTTTGCAAATTCCTTTGTAAATCCTGCAGGCATGTGCTGAACAACAAGAATCGGCTGCTTAAGGCGTGGATCCAGCATTTTAAACACTTCACGCAATGCATTTGGACCACCTGTAGAAATACCGATTGCAATAATTTCGATTTTTCCACCGTCGCGCAGAGGTTTTACAACTCCCATTTCTTTTGGAGTGCCACCATTGGCAATAGATGCCTTAAGTGAAGTTACAGCTTCTTTTGTTTCTGCTGTAGCTCTGTTTGTAGCAAGGAATTCCTTGGCCTTTTCTTCGCCGAGGGCAAGTGTAAGTTTACGCTCAACAGTACGTTCAGCCTGAAGATTTGCAAAGAAGTCGCCGTTTCTTACAGTCTTGTTCTTTTTTCTTGCATAAGCGCCGCCATAAGATGAAATAAGTTCAACAAGGCGGTCTGCAACAGAACTGATGTCGGCAGAAACTGAACCGTTTGGCTTTGTGATGAAGTCAACAGCACCAAGTTCAAGACATTCCATTGTAACTGCAGCACCCTTCTCCGCAATTGAAGAAAGAATGATTACAGGAACATCAATTTTGTTCTGTTTGCGCCATCTCAAGAATTCAATGCCGTTCATAATTGGCATTTCAATATCAAGAATAATTACATCTGGTTTAAGCAAAGGAATCTTTTCAATAAGGAACTGTCCGTTCATAGCCTTGCCGATAACAGTCATACCTTCAGTTCCGTCAATAACACGGGAAATAAGGTTTCGCATCAAGGCTGAGTCATCACAAATAAGTACGTTTATATCTTCCATTTTAATAGCCTCCATTCTTAAAGAAAAAACCGATTCAGCAAAGAATCGGCTTTTTAACTGATCTTAGCTGATCAACTACAGTTATAGTTGTTTTTGATACAAACAAGCCCAATCAGTTTTAAGGAATTCAAATTTTGTATCCATTCCAAAAAGGGATTCAGAGTGTCCAATGAACAGATAAGATTTTGCTCCCATGGAATCCCAGAAACGGTCAATTGTTGCTTTCTGTGCAGCTTCATCAAAGTAAATCAAAACGTTACGGCAGAACACAACATCAAGGTTTCTTGCACCCGAATCATTGCGCAGGTTATGGTAGTCGAATTTAATTGTATTCATTAAATCTCTGTTAACCTGATAACCGCGATCAACCTTTGTAAAGAATCTCTGGAGATATTTTTCAGGAATACCGGCGATTCTTGCATCAGGATAGAAGCCCTGCTGACCAACCATGAGTGATTTAAGGGAAATGTCAGATGCCGTAATCTGGAATTTATACGGAGGTGGCAAAATATCAGCAAGAATCATGGCGATTGTGTAAGGCTCCTCACCTGTGGAACAACCCGCACTCCAGATTCTTACAGTTGTATCACCTGTTTTCTTTTTGTTTTCCAGAACATGTGGAATTACATAATTTATCAACGCATCAAAGTGTGGCTGATTACGGAAGAAGCGAGTAAGGTTAGTTGTAACAGAGTCCAACATAATCTTCATTTCTTCTTTATTAGACATAATGAGTCGATAATACTCTTCTACTGAATCCAGCTGCTTCTCTCTAAGTTTCTCTTTAAGACGGCTGTCGAGGATTGATCTGTTTGTTGCTGAGAATGTGATACCGCTTTCGTCATAAATAACTTTGCGGAACATGTCAAATTCTGAATCAGTTAATAAGTCTGCCATATACTAAATTATACACCCACCATTTTGAATTGTAAACAAATTCAGACTTTTTAAAGAATCGAATTTTTGAATGTTTTGCCTCAACTTCAGCTTCTGTTTTTAATTGAAACAACAATTCTTTCTATGATAAAGTAATATAGATGAATTTCACAAAACTCATTGCCGCAGCATTTTTACTTTCTCTTTTTTCTTCCTGTTCTTTGGAATATTTAAAGAGTGAAAATTCAGAAAACACAACTCCGGAATTTATCTTCAACAGGGCAAACTTTACCCGCTACGAGACTGGTCTTGTAAAAATGCGGATGAAAGCTGAAAAAATCGAACAGTACAAGTCAGACGGTTCATCTTACGCAAAAAACGCAGAATTCGATTCCTACAATTCCAAGGGCGAGCTTGAAACATCCGGAAACTGCGGCTTAATGGAATCAAACACAAATTCAGAAAAATACAAGCTTTTTGACAGAATCTACCTGAACATGGTAAGTCAAAAAATGGAAATAAACGCTGAGAACCTTTTCTTCGACAAAAAAACAGAACAGGTGACCAGCGACATCAATTCAGAAGTTTTCATCAAAAAAGAAGACATGACCATCACCGGAACAGGCTTTACTGCCAGCGGTATCAGCAAGAGTTTTACTTTTGAAGATCAGGTCTCAGGCACAATCACCACTAGCAATGATGAAGATGAAGACATTCAGGAAACTGAAGACGGAATCGAAGAATGAAATTGAAGACAACAAAAAAACTGATTTCACTTTTTCTCATGCTCAGTTCGTCAGTATTTGCAGAAGAAATTAAATTCCGCGCCGATTCCATGAGCGGTAAAAGTGGAAGCAAAAATGAAGCCACAACTCTCACTGGAAACGCCTACGTAAAAACAGAAACAATGGAGATTCAGGCAGAAGTCATAATTCTTTCCGGCGAAAACTTCAGATACATTGTTGCAGAAGGTTCGGTTGATGGAAAAAATACGGAAAGCGAACTGGACTTTAACTGCGGAAAAATGCGCTACGACAGAACCACAAAAATTGCCCGCCTGGAAGATTCTGTTCACATGAAGGACACTGCCAACGATGTTACGGCAGATGCCCAGATAATCGAATACAATCAGAACACAAATATAGCCACAATGCAGATAAATGTTTCAATCAAACAGAAGGACAACACTTGTACTTCAGCTTATGCTCTTTACAGAAAAGACCAGCAGATGCTTGAAATGAGTGGAAATCCAAAAATCGTTCAGGGGGAGGACTCGTTCAGGGCTCAGGAAATCACCTTGAATTTGGACACGCAGGAAATCACGCTGGACGGAAGAGTAAGCGGTACAGTTTCCGACACAAAGAAAGAACCAGCTAAAAAAGAACCAGCGGTTGAAGATAAAATAACAGAAACAGAACCTGCAGCCGTAGAAAACATTCCACAAGAAGAAGCAAATCCAGAAGCTTTAGAGGAAACAGAAAATGAGTGATGAATTAGAGAATCAGCAGGAAATCACAGCCGTTGAAAATGAAGTACCTCCAGTTTCAGAAAACAATACTCCTGTTCACACTCTTGAAGCAAGAGACTTGCACAAATATTTTGGAAAGAAAAAGGCTGTTCAGGGCGTTAACTTTAAGGTAAATTCTGGTGAAGTTGTCGGACTTCTTGGACCAAATGGAGCCGGAAAAACAACCAGCTTCTATATGGTTGTTGGTTTTCATAAACCAACTTCAGGACAGATTCTTTTAAATGGAAAAGTAATCACAGCGCTGCCAATGTTCAAGCGCGCCCAGCTTGGTATTTCATATCTTCCACAGGAACCAAGTGTTTTCAAAAAGCTAACGGTTGAAGAAAACATCTGGTCAATTCTGGAAACCAGAAAGGACATTTCACGCCAGGAAAAACAGGCCAGACTGGAAGAACTCATTGAAGAATTTAGAATCGGACACATCAGAAAGCAGCAGGCATATACATTGAGCGGTGGTGAACGCCGAAGAACCGAAATTGCCCGATCTCTTGCAATCGAGCCAAAGTTTCTGTTGCTGGACGAACCTTTTGCGGGAATTGACCCTATTGCGGTAGCGGACATCAAGGAAATCATTAAAATTCTTGCAAAGAAAAACATCGGCATCTTAATCACCGACCACAATGTCCGTGATACATTGGAAATCACAGAAAGAGCCTATATCGTAAGTACTGGACAAGTCTTAATAGAAGGCGACAAAGAAGCCATTATCCAGAACGAAAAAGCCAGAGAAATATACCTTGGTGAAAATTTCCACATGTAAAGAATTGGACAAAGCCCAATTCTCTCTTTAAGTCCCGCTCACATCCTTGTGAGCAATTTTTTGGACAAAAAAAACCTCGCAAATGCGAGGCTTTTGGTTTATCTTGCGTATTCTACGATTCTAGTTTCACGAATCATTGTCAGCTTGATTCTTCCTGGATAACGGAGATCAGTTTCAATCTGTTTGGCAATTCTCTGTGCCAAATCCTTAACTTCTCCATCAGGAATTTTCTCGTTATTAACGAGGATTCTAAGTTCACGACCAGCCTGAATAGCATAGGCCTTTTCAACGCCAGGGAACTTTTCAGCAATTTCTTCCAGATTTTCAAGACGCTTAACATAGTTGTCAGCTGTTTCTTTACGAGCACCTGGACGAGCTGCACTAATTGCATCGGCAATCTGAACGATGACAGCTTCAATTGTATTAGCTTCAACATCGTTATGGTGAGCAGCAATGGCATTGACGATTTTTGGATCTTCACCCATTTTTCTAGCCATTTCAGCACCAACTTCTGCGTGGTTCTGATCGCTGTCATTTTCTGCACCCTTACCGATATCGTGAAGCAAGGCTGCACGTTTAGCAAGCTCTTTGTTTGCGCCAACTTCAGCAGCAAGCAAGCCTGCAAGTTCTGCAACTTCTTTTGAGTGAGTCAAAACATTCTGACCGTAGCTTGTACGGAAATAAAGTCTTCCCAATGCACGAACGGCATCCTGACTCATGTTGTGAATTCCAAGATCGAAGAGAACCTTTTCGCCTTCTTCGTAAATCTTCTGCTGGATTTCACGAGTAACCTTCTGAACAACTTCCTCGATACGAGCCGGATGAATGCGTCCGTCTGTAACAAGGCGTTCCAGTGACTGCTTTGCGATTTCCTTGCGGACAGGGTCAAAACAGCTGATTACTACTGCTTCTGGAGTATCATCAATGATGATGTCTACGCCAGTTAAAGTTTCAAGGGCACGAATGTTACGGCCTTCACGACCAATGATTCTACCCTTCATTTCATCGCCTGGGAGTGAAACAGTGGCAACTGTAATGTCACTTGTAACCTCTGTGGCAATTCTCTGAATTGTTGTAACCAAAAGTTCCTGAGCTTTCTTCTCACCGTTAAGCTGAGCTTCCTGCTCAATCTTGTTCAACAAAGCCTGTGCATCGTGACGGGCATCGTTTTCAAGATTCTTGATAATAAGATCTTTTGCTTCCTGAGCTGAAAGGCCTGAAATCTTTTCAAGTTCCTGACGGTACTTTTCTTCCTGAGCCTGCATCTGCTCTTCGCGACGTTTCATCGCATTAACACGTTCCTGGAATTCAAGTTCTTTTTTATCGAATTCTTCAGCGCGTTTATCAAGCAATTCTTCTTTTTTGCTTACTCGTGCTTCGTATTTCTGAACTTCAGCACGTCTTTCACGATCTTCCCGTTCCTGCTGTTTTCGTTCACGAATGATCTGATCTTTTGCTTCGAGCAAAATTTCTTTTTTCTGGGCTTCTGCTTCCTTTATTGCATCCTGTCTTAAGCGTTCAGCTTTTTGTTCTGACGCAGATAGTTGAAATCTGGCATAACACCATCGAATAATCCATCCAAGAACGATTCCAGCAACCGGGAGACCGATGAACAAAAT
>JAGHUJ010000100.1 GCA_018064905.1 Candidatus Treponema equifaecale | reverse complement strand
CCAGCTGCAAAAGGTATTCCTTGCGTGAAAAAATGTCCTTAAAAAGCACATCCTTGAATCCGCGTCGAATGATTCTGTTTTCCATATAAATTGTTCTCCTTTGGGAAGGTTCGAAAATTGTTGTGACATTTAAAATTCCCCACTTATATATAGAAAAAAAGGTTTAAAATCGGCGATATTTTTTTAGAAAAGTTGAAAAAATCGTTAAAAAAACGAAAGATTATTAATTTTCAACCACTGTTATAATTTTCCAAGCCAGGTTTCCTTGTGAAATCTGTTTTTTTGTGGACGACAGCAAAAAATTGCAGTATATTCTAAGCGAGGAGGCGATATATGAATATAAATGGTTTTTTTGATGGAACTGCCGTTCGGCCTTTAGATATTTCGTCCTTTGAAAAAAATGAGGAAGTTTTGATTTTTAAAAAAGAGGAATCTCCTTTGGATAAATTCTTTGGAACACTTGGAGATGAATCTGCGGAAGCTGCAAAAAACGCGCTGGCGGATACTCGCAAGGTGGTTCCTGGCGAATGGAATGTCTGTTGTGACATCTGACAAGCATTTTAAGTTTATTGATGGATTGAATATTATTGAGATCCAAAAATAATAGTTTCAACCACTGTTATAATTTTCCAAGTCAGGTTTCCTTGTGGAGCCTGGCTTTTTTTATGGAACTGTTTGATCCGACCAGCGATGTGCAGGGCGGCGGAGCCGTTGTTTATGGCGGTGGTTGCGAGACCACCAGAGTAAACAATGGAGCGAATGCGGAACCCGGAACGTAGCGACCCCGGCGAAACTTGTTTTGCCGGGGTGGGCGCCTTTGTAAAATTCAAGAAATTTGCATATTCAACCGATAATCTACCTGGAAAACTGTTTCTTTTTTATGAACACCGTGCCGGAAAAATCTGGGCGGTGCAGGAGATTTATATGAAGAATTTGTTTAATTTGATGACCTTGAAGCTTCGCAGATTTGGTTTGGCACTTTCTGGTGTGCTGATGATTTTACCTGTCGTTTCCTGTGGAGTTGGTCTTGGTGACAGCGTTGATACTGAAGCGCCAAAAATTCAAATCGAATATCCTCCTGTGGCTTCTGTCATCCGAAAGGAATTTGTGCTCAGTGGTACCTGGGATGATGATAAGGCTGTTTCAAGTATCAAAGTTTCCATAATTGATACTTCTTCCAAAAAAGAAAAATTTTCAGGCATGGCTGAGGTAAAATCTGATAAAACCTGGTCCATCCGCCTGAATGATTTTGACGAATCTAATTCTGCATATTTTAACGGCTGGCAATTTGCTGATGGTGCCTATCAGGTTTCCGTTACTGCTATGGATGCTGCTGGTCACAGTACCGGTGATTCACGAAGCTTTGAAATTGATAACACTCCTCCTGTTTTTGTCATTCAGAAACCTGGTGTTGTAAAAAGTTCTGCAAACAAGTGTTCAAAATACGGTTCAATTTTTTCTGTTGAAGGAACTATTGCCGATGACCATGAAATTTCCAAAATGGATCTGCTTGTTTATGACGCCGAGGGAAATCTTATAAAATCTGAACCTTATTCAGAAACAAATGTTTCTACTGTCGGCGGAACTTCTGTTCAAATTGCCAGATATGTTGAAGGTGGTACTGATGTCGTAAACACTCGCTACAATGAAATTTACGGGGATGATGTTTCTGCCGAGGATAAAATCTTCTATTGCACTGTTACACTTTCTGACTCTGCAAAAATTTACCAGAATTCTGAGGACAATGGTGTTGCCGAAGGAAATCCTACTTCCATTGTTTATCTTTATGATGATGTTTATGACGAATACATGAGTCCAAAAAAAGGTGCTGGTCTTACTGCCAATGAATTCAAGAAAATTCTGAACAAAACTCTTACTGAGGATGATGCTATTTCTACTCTGGGGCCCGTTCCAAAAACTGTGCCGCAGGTTACTGAAGCGCTTGGTATTTTGGGCAAGAATACTGCTGCTTCTGATTCAAATTATCTTAAATTCTCACTTAATCCGAATGCTGATCCTACTTATCTTATTACTGGCTATACATTCAATTCTTCTAATCTCGGTGCAAATAAGGAAGCTTCTGCAAACCAGCCATTGACTGCTGTTATTTCTGCTGGCCGTGATGGTACTTTGATTGAGCCTTCTAAAATCAAGGTTTGGTTCCGTGAACTTGAAAATACTGTTGCCGGTGATGAATCAAAGCTCCGTGAAACAATTGATTCACTTGTTAAACAGGTTAAAACTGCTGAAGGTAAATCTGAGCCAGTTGATTTTGATGCTGAAATTCAGGACTGGCAGCTGCTTTTGGACAACTCTTCTGATCCTGCTACTTCTGACAGCTCGGTTACTGTTCAATTTGAGGTTCCTGAAGACATTGGCCTTAACAAATATTACATCATTGTTGTTACGGGTCACGACAAGGATGATACTTATATTTCTCAGAACGTTCACTACGGCTTTATTGGTAGTGTTCAGGGTACTCCTCCTTCTGTTTCATTTACTTCTCCTTCAAACCTTTCCACAGTTAAATCTACGGCTTCAGACGTGCTTTCTGTTTCCGGTTCTGCCGTTGAAAAGATTTCAGGCATGTACATTAAAAAACTTGAGGTTTCTGTAGAGGTTTCTGATCAGGCAACTTCTAAAAAACTTGGAACTCTCTCTTCTGAAATTGAATGCAGTCAGTTTAATGTGGCGGCTGATTCTGCTGTCTGGACATCTGGTTCCGGCTTTGAATGTGTTTATAGAAACGGCGAAAACATCTTTACTGTCACTCCTGAATTTATGGAAGGTTATGATGCCGTTAAAGCTGATGAGGGCAGCGGCAAATCTTATCAATATGATGTAAGCATTAAGGCTGTTTCCGTTTCTAAAAATGAAACTGTTGCAAATCTTACTGTTTTTGTTGATTCAGTTCTTCCTGTTGTAAGCATCAATTCAATTACTCCAACCGTTAGTGGTGCTGATTTTAATTCTCCAGAAAATACTTATGTCAACGGAACAATCACTGTAAAAGGCAATGTTGAAGAAACAAACCTGAAGGAAGTTCTTCTTGATGTTTATGTTGACGGAAAATTAATTGAGAATTTCTCAGAAAATCTGGGCAAAATCTACTCTTTCTCTAAAGACATTGATACTACAAAACTTGAAGACAACAAGGACATTGATATCAGAATTACTGCAAGGGACAAGGTTGGTAATGAAACTGTCTATTCTTCAAAAACTTCCAGGGATGAAAATGGCAAGGATTCTGTTTACAAGAATCTTGTCATTCTTCAGGAAACTGACCGTCCTGTTATAATCGTTCGAAATGCTTCTGTTGCGGTTGATTCTTCTGAAAAAATCAACACAAATGCAAACCTTTTCGGCACAACATCAAACAATGTGCTTCAGCTTCAGTTCTCGGATGATGACAGCGTAACTCAGTACAAGATTTATCTTTATGATGAAGCCGGAAAACCTTTTGAAAATCCAAAATATGAAAGCAGTGAACACATTGTAACTCCAGAAACAAAAACTACTACTGTCAGCGAGCAGTATGTTCTTCCTCCTGAACCGGGTGTCTACAGAATTAAGATTGAAGCCCGGGACTGGCTTGTTACTGATACTGATACAGATGCTTCTCATCCAAACGGAATTGGAAGCACTGGCGAATTCTTTGTAGCTGTTGATACAGGTTCTCCTGTAATTTCTGTGGCTTCACCTTCGAACGGTGCCTATGTACTTGGTGAATTTGAAGTTCGTGGTGAAGTTTCTCCAACCGCGAAGAAATTTGAAAATGGTACCAGAATTTCTGCAAGCTTTGTTGATATGGATGAAAATGTTCTTGATCCTCAGCCTGCTGATTTTACACCTGTTTATGAAGATGGCAAGACCTCATGGACTGGAACCTCATGGAAGGGTAAAATCAAGTTGAAGGAAGGTGAAAGCGGCAACAAGGCTTATTACGTTCTCTTTACTGCAACTGACAAATATGGTCAGTCCAACAGCACCACACTTAAATTCAACATTGATATGGATCCTCCAGTACTTGAACCTGTTGATCCTACACAGACAATTGTTCTCTCTGATACTCAGTACATAAATTTGAATGCTGTTTCAAGCGATTCATACAGCGGTCTGAGCGGGGTTTACTATTATGCCACTGTTGATGCATCTGCAACCGTAACTAAAGAAAATTTTGATTCGGTTAGATGGGTTCAGATGAATCAAGGTGCTTCAAGTTATAATGCAACGGTGAACCTTGCCGATCTTATTCAGAATGACGGTGAAATTTACATCTGGTTTGGTGCTGCAGACAACGCCAATAACCGTTCATTCAGTCCAACAAAATACATTCTCACAACGGATCTTAAAATTCCTGAAATCAAGGTTTCGTATACTAAAGGTTCAGAAATTTTTGTAAATGAAAATGAAAAAATCAATTCAAACGCTAATCCAAATGAATTCAAGGCAGTTGTTGCTGATACAAATATAAAAACATTCACTTGCGAAAATGAAAATGTTAAAATTACCTTGGATCAAGACAAGTCTACTGATTCAGAAAAAATTTATACTGTAAAAGTTACAAATGGCGATGATGACACACAGAATGTTGTTCTTGTTGCAGAAGATGAATGTGGAAAGAAAAAGGAATTTGCATTCTCTGTAACCTGTGACACCGTTCCACCTGTTGTTGTGGTGGATGAATATGCTGAATCAATCGGTACAAATTCATTTACACTTACAGGTACGGTTTATGAAAAGAACCTGAAGGACATTAATTTCTGTCTTAAAAATGATGATTCATCAAAAAACAAGACTGCAACAGTTACAACAACTCTTGATCCTTCTGATCCTTCTGATTCATCTGGAAATACAAGAAAATTTACCGCAAAATTCTTTGAAGTTACTGACGGTGATTACAATGTTACGCTTCTTGTAGATGACATGTTCGGAAACAAAACAGAAACTGCTTCAAAAGCATTGAATGACGGAACAACAGTTGAATTGAAACCAGTTAATTTTGACTCTGTTTCACCTGTTTCTTCTATTAAATTGTCACAGAAGAACGAATACAAACTGCTGGACAACTCTCTTAGTCATGCTGAAGTTGGTGGAAAAACAACTGGGGAGACTGATTCGACTTATGTTCTTTATGAAGAAAATCCGGCACCTGCAAACAGAATTGACGGAAACCTTTATACAAATGCAGAAAATGAATTTGTTCTGAGTGGAACAATTGTTGAAGGAAACTTTAACTCTGCAACAATTTCTCTTAACGGCGCAGATCCACTTAACCTTCAAAATGACGAAGGAGATTTGACTGCTGAAGGCGAATGGAAATACGAACAGAAAAAGAAGGAAGATACTGAATTTGACGGCAGCTACAGGTATACAATCACTGTTCTTGATAAGGCCGGACATAAATTTGAAAAGACATTTACCGTAATTGTTGATACAAAGGCACCTGATTTTGAAATTACTTCACCTGTGGACCAGCAGAGCTTTAGCAATGCTCCTGAAATCAAGGGAACCTGGTCAGATGACGGTATCGGTATAAAAAATCTCACTTATGCTGTTTACAACATAACAGAAACTTCAACTCTGTCTGATTCAAATAAGATTGTGGGAATAACAGAAAACCGAGGTGCTGCAACCTGGTCTTTGACATTGCCAGATTCATTTAAGGATGAAGGCACATTTAAGGTTGTTGCAAGTGCAAATGACTATTTTGGAAAAGAATGCGATTCAAAAGAAAGCGTGTTCTATTACGACACACAAAATCCTGAACTCACTGAAAAACTTACAGAAACTGGTGACACTTATACAAGCGGTGTCGGTGAAAACGGAAGGACAACAAATGCCTCATTCTCTCTGGCAGGAACAGTAAGTGATACAAATGCACTCTTTGGATTTGTTGCAGCAAAAGGAACAGCTGAAGAATCAGTTGTAATCAAGACAATTGTTATCGGTGAAGAAAAAACATACACTGCAAAAACCGTGGCATCCAATAAACATTCTGCAGACTGGAATTATGATTTTGTAGTTGGGGACGAAAATAATACTGCTAAAAATTATCTCCCGGACGGCAATTACACATTTACAGTCATTGCAAAAGATATAGCAGGAAAAACATATCAGCTTTCAAGAACAGTAAGAGTTGATACAGAGGCTCCAAAATTTGGTAATGGCCCTGCAGATTCCAAAGACACTTCTTACGATGCTAAAAATGTAATTCCTCATGTAACAACAACTTCAAAAACTGTTGTAACTGATTCTGGTGAAAAAATATGGTACAACACAACAGACCTTAGAATTGCCGGAACCGCCAGTGACAATAACGGAACTGGAATTGCAGGTGTTTACTATGAAACTTCAACAGATGGTTCAAACTGGAGCGGAAGAGCAGACATGGCCGGCAGCACAAGCTGGAGCGGAACAATTTCTGGACTTGAATCAACCAAAACCCGTGTAAAAATCACTGTAACTGACAATGCCGGAAACAGTTTGCCTAAAGAATTAGGCCCATGGAATATTGATACAACAAAACCTGCCCTTTCAGAAAATTCCGTAATGGTTGGCGTGAACGAAACCCTTACAGATGCTGACAAAAAATCTTCAATTCTCGCAAATGGAACAAAAGACATCTATCTTTCTGGAAAAGTAGAAGATGAAGCAGGCGGTTCTGGAATTGCAGCTGTTTACATTCTTCCATATAACTCAACTTCGTATGCAGACAAAGACAAGGCAAAAGTCACAGCTGACGGAACATTTACATTTACAATTCCTATGGCTGACATAAAGCAGTCCGGTTCTGTTTATGCCCGAATTTTTGACGGTGCAGGAAATTACAGTGACGCGAATCTCTTCTCAATCAACTTTGACAATGTTGCTCCAACTGTAAAAATGAACAATCCAAAGGATGCCGACAACTCTACAGATGGAATTCAGGTGAACGGAATAATTTCAATTGAAGGAACCGCATCAGACAACAACACCCTTCAGAAAATTGAAAGAATTGAATGTTCAACTGATAATGGCACAAACTGGAAAAAACTAGTCACAACGGCAGAATTCAATGACCTTTCAGACAAAACGGATTATCAGGATGCAGGCGAAAATTTTGCAATAACAGGAAGCTATAGCTGGACAGCAAGCGGAATCGACACAACAAAATTCACAGACAATTCAACCGTAAAATTCCGCGCCGTAGCACTTGATACAGCAGAAAATGAAGGCTGGTATGAGGATGATGCAAAATCAAGATCTTGTGAGATTGTCCTTAATATCAATCAAAATACAGATCGTCCAACTGTAAAAGTTACAAGCATCAATAAAATTGGCTCTGAATACTTCCTCAAATACGGAACAAATGCTCAGATTTCAGGAAGCATTAGTGACGATGATTCAACTTCATCGAATGTTGTAAAGGTATTTAAGGCTTCTGATAAGGAAATTGAACTTGATGCAGACGGAAAAATTGTTACATCTTCTCTTTCTGGTGAAACAACATTTACCGAAACAACTGGAGAATGGACATTCCAACCTTCTGACATTGATGATGGATCTAAAACTGTTTACTTCTATATGGAAGACAATGCTGGAAAGGTATTTGTAACAGCATCTTCGGATGTTCTTTCAAGACCGTATTTCCAGTACAAGACAGACACAAAAGAAGATAATGAAACATCTGTCTCTTATAAATCAGATTCAAAATCTCCTGTAATTGCTGACACAAATGCAAATGATTCTAAAGACGGAACAACTGCAAACAAAACAGACTCTGCTGATAATGTTGCAGCCCTTATGGCAAGCTATGTTGTAGGTGGTAGCGAAAAGAAACACATTCGTTTCAACATCAAGGCAACCGATGCTTCGGGTATTGCTGGAATTGCATATAACCTGTACTACACAACTGGTTCAGGCAATACTTTGACAACGCATTATGTATCAAACAAGGCAACAAATTACACTGAAGATGGTGGAAAGAAATACATCGGTGGTGTCGAACTTGCCGAAACATCATCTTGCATATATGTGCTTGATAATTCTTCTTACACTGCAGAAGGAACAGAAGCATCTTGGACAACAGGTTTTGTTGATATTTCTTCTGTTCCAACTGGTTCAATAACATTGAATGTAACTCCTTACGATAAAGCTGGATTAACAGGTAACCAGTCGTACACATTCGCTGTGGATAATAGCGGACCTACAATAAAGATCAATGCTCCAATAAAGAATTCTCAAGTTACTGGTGAATTTGCTATTGAAGGTTCTGCTATCGATTCAGGAAGTGCAAGCACTGAAAATATTCAATGGCTTGTTCCTTCAAAGGCTGAACTTACAATTGCAAATGCAATAACTTCTGACAGCACTAGATTTGAATATCTCAAGACTCTCAAATGGAACGGAGGAGAACGTTCACTTGCTGACGGTGCAACAGTTTCTTCTTGGAAATTTGAATTTGATGGAAAATATGATGCTGCAACTTCTGATGTAACAAACAAGATATTCAAAGCTGGAAATCCTAAGTTTGATGTCTATGACTCCGAATCTTATGCTACAAATACTGATTATGCTTCAACAGGTTTGTATTATCTTCCAGTTTACTTTATGGCTAC
>JAGHUJ010000069.1 GCA_018064905.1 Candidatus Treponema equifaecale | reverse complement strand
AGCTGGTGGCCTTACATCACAATTCTGGTTGCCCTGAGCCTTTTGATTTTTGACAGACAGATCTTACGCCAGACCGACTATGTTTTGCTTTTGACCTTCTTCTGTTTCTTTGTATTTTCCAGCTCAATCTGCCACAATCCAAAAATCGCAGAATTTTTGAAGGAATCTGTAAGCGGCCATGAATATGTGTGGTCAATTTTGCTGAGTCAGGTGATTTCAAATGTACCGGCAAGCATTGTACTGTGGCCTTTCACCAGCGAAAACGGACTGGCTTCACTTTTGTACGGCTTGGACAGTGCAGGACTTTGTTCAATAATCGGAAGCCTTGCAAGCGTAATCAACCTTAGAATCTACAGTCGGGAATATCCAGGAAAAGCTCTTGCCTTTATGAAAACCTTCACCTGGATTTCACTGGTTTTCTTTGCAATTGTGGTTGTTCCACAGTATTTGATGCTGGGCGTTTCCCACTAAAGCGGGTCGGGTGTTTCACGAGCCCCTTCGGTGCCCTTACACCCCCTAACGCAGGGAAAAAAATAAAAACCTTGCTGATGTATCATAAAAGTGGTACAATACAAATATGAATGCAGATGAATGTATAATCTACAAAGGTTCTTTTTTCAAATTGAATGGTATTACGATTCAGAAGGAAAAAGTCAGCCTTATGATTATTTTCAGGCCTGTGATTTAGCACAAAAAAGAAAGTTCTTGATGCTATGTCAGAGAATGGGAGATTTTGGAAAAATTCTTGACGAGCAAAAGTTCCGAAATGAATCCGATGGCATTTATGCATTCAAACCACAACCCGACAGATATCTTTGCTTTTTCAAGAAAGGTAAGAAAATCATAGTTACAAATGCTTATAGAAAACAAAGCCAAAAACTTCCCAAAAGAGAAAAAGACCTGGCATTAAAAAATATGGCAGATTATATGGTAAGAAATCCTGATACGGAGGAAACAAAATGACAACATTTGAAAAATTTTTTGAAGAAAATCCAGATCAAAAATCAATTTACGAAAAAGAATACAATGATTTTCTTCTTTCAGAATTCATGCTTGAAAAAATGGCAGAAGAAAATATTTCTGTTCGTGAACTGGCAAGACAGGCAAATGTTTCTCCGACAGTTATTCAAAAACTTCGTTCAAAGGACGCTGAAAAAGTTACTCTCACAACCTTTACTTCAGTTTTGCGCTGCCTTGGATATCAAATTAAACTGGAAAAACGCCCGTCCCTCTGATATAAAGCTGATTTAAAAACCTATCGTCTTCTGCTGCGGCTTCTGTTTGCAATAAGTAAAATTCTTACAAATGAAGCAATGGCACTTAATGCGCTGGCAACATAGGTCATGGCAGCAGCCCATAAAACATTTCTGGCGCCTTCAACCTCTGACTTGTCCGTAAATACACCTGCCCCTTTCAGGATTTTAAGTGCTCGCCATGACGCATTGAATTCAACTGGAAGCGTTACAAGATAAAACAGTGTTGCTCCAGCAAAAAGCAAAAGTCCAATATCCGTAACAAGCTGAAGAAGTGGAAGATACTGTTCACCGTACGCAGAATATCCAAAACCAAGACCTGCCACAACCATAAGCGGCCCCAAGCGGCTTCCAAGATTTGCAACCGGCACAAGCATTCGGCGGAAAGTCAGTGGAAAATATCCAACGTGATGCTGAATTGCGTGGCCGGTTTCATGGGCTGCAACTCCAACTGCAGCAATAGATGTGCTTGAATAGGTTGCATCAGAAAGGCTCAGGACTTTATTTGTTGGGTTATAGTTGTCAGTCAGTTCTCCGCGAATGTGGGCAATCTTTACATCTGTAATTCCATTTGCCTTCAAGAGAATTGCTGCAGCCTGTGCACCGCTGATACCTTTTTTTGTAAGAACTCGGTCATATCTGGCAAAACGGCTTTTTACAGCAGCCTGCGCCCACATTCCCAAAAGAAGTGCCGGCAAAGCAAAAATCAAATAAGTTAAGTCAAAACCACCGTAATAATACATTTGTGACCTCCAGTTTCAACTTATTCTACCACAAATGGACAAAAAAAACCGGGGTTTGGGGCTGCGCCCCAGGAGAGGGGGCAGCGGAAAACCACCGGTTTGAAGCGAGGGGCAGGCGCCCCTTTGCATTTTTATTACAATGTTTTTCCAGCACCAGCATTAGCTGTTACATTTGATTTTGCATTTGAAGCACTTTCAAGTGAATAGCCGTAGCTTACGCTGAATGGTTTAGAAGAAGAGAATGTTGTGTTGTTCTTCTTCTGTGAATTGTCGCTGTTTCCAGAAGCATAGCAGGTTCCGTAATTGTCCTTGAAGCTGTAGTAGATTCCAGAACCGAAGTAGTTGTTTTCTGCTACGATCAAAGAGTTAGCACGGCAACCGATAGCATACTGCTGCTTGTAGTAGTTTCCAGAAGCATCGAACACATTGTTGAACATATGGAGCTTTGTGTTTCTTACCATTGGCAAGCGCTGTCCACAGTTCAGGAAGTAGTTGTGGTGCAATGTGATAGTTCTTGTTGAGTTAGAACCGTCGCTGTCACTTGAACCAATCAACATTGTTTTGTCGTGGTCGTAGAACTTACAGTATGAAACTACGATGTTGCTGATTGAACCCTTCATATCAAGGAGACCGTCATAAGTCTGCCACTTTTCTGTTGAACCATTTGAAATTGTTACTTCTGAACAGTGCATTGTGTCCTGCATTGTACAGTGGTCAATCCAGATGTTCTTTGAAGAGCCCTGAATTACCATACAGTCATGCTGTGCGTTGAAACCGTCATTCTGTTCGTGGTGTGGGAATGGGTCGTAAGCATCTTTGATAGTCAGGTTTCTGATTGCAACATTTGATACAGAAGAAATGTTGATTGAACCACCCTTGATTCCTGAGCTTGAGTTCAAGCCGATAATCTGTGTGTTTGAAGCAACATTCAACTTAATCTTGTTTCCATAAGCTGTGTTACAAGCCCAGAGCAAAGAACCGAGAGAACTCTGTGGTGAGCTTGATGACTTGTCGTTTGTTGAAGCAGAACAAGCCTTTGCATAAGCAGCTTTGAATGATGAGTATGATGAATATTTTCCAGAAGTTGCCGATTTTACCAGCGAATCCAAAGCACTTGTTGAACCACCTGCTGAAGAAGGAATCATGCCTTCAGACATATCAATCATTCCGTTTACATAGATGATGTATCCGCCCTTCTTTGCATAGTTTACCAGGTCAGTCTTGTTTGAAACTGTAACTGTTGAAGAAGGTTTTGAAATTGAAGCAAATCCAACTGGAGTATCGTTGATGGAGATTTTTCCAGAAGTATTTGTTGTTGTGCTTCCTGATGAAGTTGAGCCAGAAGATGTAGATCCAGATGAAGTTGAACCGCTTGAAGATGAGCTTGAACCTGTCCAGCCCATGTTTGAAGCGAATGAGTTCAAATCCCAGCCGTTGCTTTCAGCTTTGTAAGACTTTGAAGAAGTATCAAAGTATCTGTTCATGATCTTGTTTCTGTCGCCATATTCTGCTGATTTTTTAGAATCGTTCATAATATAGTTCTTTCCAGAAACGCCAAGCTTAGAAGCAGTTGTTGAGTCCATTTTCCAGCCGATGTCAGTTACATCGTAGCTTGTTCCAATCTGAGAGTTGTACCAGACATTCTTGATGTTTGACATAGAACAG
This sequence comes from Candidatus Treponema equifaecale, assembly GCA_018064905.1. GTDB lineage: Bacteria > Spirochaetota > Spirochaetia > Treponematales > Treponemataceae > Treponema_D > Treponema_D equifaecale. The sequence goes on along the minus strand of JAGHUJ010000069.1, from coordinate 1,477 downwards.
TTGATGTAAGCAACCTGGTTGTAGTAGCCAGAAGACCATGGAGTACGTGCGAGATAAGCAGTTGTTCCGCTTGCAGCTTCAACAGAACAGTTAAGGAATACAACTCCCTTAGAAACTGTTGAAGAAACCTGCATTCTTGGAGCAGCAATGTAAGCTGTGTGGTTTGAAGCAGCTGAATCATAAACAGCCTTGATCTTACAGTTTTCGAAAAGTGCTACGCGACCTGTGTATTCAGACCAGATGAAGTCAACGTCGCCTTCAATGTAGCTCTTGTAGAACCAGCACTTGCTGTTTGTTCTGATTGTGTCCTGATGTGATTTGAAAGAACAGTTGTAAACTGCAAGAGTACCAGATGCATCAAAACCAAGAGCTTCAGCCTGTGTTTCATTTGAAGAAGTTGAAGAGCGGCTGAATGTGTTTTCAAGAGTGATGTTTTCAAGGATAAGGTTTCCAGAGCCTTCAAATTCAAACAGACATCTTGCTTTCTGAGTTGTGTTTGCCTGAGTAAGCTTTTTGAGAGTCTGTGAGTTTGCAGCAGAAATCTTTACATTTGCACCGTAAGTAGAAGTTGTCTGTCCCTGGATTTTTACAGTGCCTTTTCCATAGTAATAGAGACATTCATTGTATGTGCCTTCACCAAGCTTGATTGTATAAGAACCTGTACCAGTTGCAGCGTTCAAGGCAGCCTGAATTGTTGAGTATGAAGTTCCGTTCATTACAATTGATTTGCCTGAAACTGTTGTTGTTGTAGAAGAACCTGTTGTGCTTCCAGAAGAAGTTGAGCCAGATGATGTAGAACCTGAAGAAGTTCCTGTAGAATCTCCTACAGCAGTCTTAATATAGTAAATGCTGATTGAACTTCCCAAAGACTGGATGAAGTAGTTTCCAGCTGAAGAAGCAGTGAATGTGTAAGCCTTTACAGAGTCCCCTGTTTCGTATGAAGCAACAGTATTTCCGCTTCCGTTAACCAGTGCAAGTTTTCTTCCTGCAGCACCCTTTGCGTAAACTGTGATTGTTGCGCTTCCTGAAGTCTGGAATCCGATACATCTGTAGCTTCCAGCGTATCCGGCACCGCCAAGTTTGATTTCCTGAGCAAGTGATTTTCCATTGACTGTTACTGCAGTAACTTTTGGTACACTTACAGTTTTTTCGGCAGTTGCATAGATTGTGTAGTTGCCTTTTACAAAATTCGATGTGAATGTAGAACTTGCTGTTAAGTCTGACGAATAAAGTGAAGAGACTCCTGTAATTGCAGCACGACTGGAACCTTCTGCAGCAGATGAAGATTCGTCAAGCTGGTCGAGATTTGAACAAGATGAAAATGCCAGAACCGCTGACATAAGGAAGGCGATTGAAGCCTTCATCAACAAAGTTTTTTTCATAAATGCCCCTTTAAAACATCGTTTATGAAATTTAATCTATGCAGAAAGCATATTTTGCTTTTTCTGCAAACTAACTCATCTCTCGAACATAATAT
>JAGHUJ010000010.1 GCA_018064905.1 Candidatus Treponema equifaecale | reverse complement strand
GCAACTACTGGATGTGTATCGTTGAGCTGAATTGCGTGGAGTTCTGGGAATTTAGAGAAGTCTGTTCCGTAGTTGTTTACGAAGTGGTGAACCAAATCCTGCAAAGAAGCTGAACAGAAGAAGTACTGCTGCTTAAGACGCAATGCTTTTCCCTGTGGACCATTGTCGTTTGGATAGAGAACGCGTGTAATGTTCTCAGCTTCGTTCTGGCGGATTACAGCTTCGTTGTAGTGCATGTCGTTGAAGAGCTGGAGGTCGAATCCGTTTGGTGAAGAAGCCTGCCACAAGCGCAATGTGTTTACTGTGTTTGTGTCAAAACCAACGATTGGCATATCGTATGGAGTTGCGATTACTTCTTCAGCGTTTTCAATGTAGAAGCGGTCCTGTCCGTCTGGAGTCTTACCGTATTTGATTTCTCCACCGAATTTTACTGTAACTGCAAGGTCAGATCGCTTTACTTCCCAAGGATCGCGGTGTTTGAGCCATGCATCTGGATATTCAACCTGATAACCGTTTTCAACTCTCTGCTCGAACATACCGTATTCATAGCGGATACCGTAGCCGTGTCCAGGGTAATCCAAAGTTGCCAAAGAATCCAGGAAACAAGCGGCAAGACGACCCAAACCACCGTTACCAAGACCTGCATCTGGTTCTTCGTCTTCAACAAGGTTGAAGTTGATGTTCATGTCTTTAAGAACTTTGAGAACCTCGTCTTTGATTCCAAGGTTGATCAGGTTGTTGCTCAAGGCACGGCCCATCAGGAATTCAGCTGACAAATAGTAGAGCTGCTTTGTTGGCTTTTTTTCGTACTGATTTCTTGTAGCCATCCATGCAGGCATGATGATTTCCTGAACTGAAGCTGAAACGGCATCAAACAAATCGTGGCTGTTAGCCTGAGAAATGTCCTTTCCATACTGTCTGCGGAGACGAGCTGAAAGGTTCTCTCTGAACTGTTCTGCATCAAATTTCATAATGATACTCCTTTACTTGTCATCTCGAACGAAACGAAGTGAAGTTGAGAGATCCTTTCTAAAAACCAGATTTCTCCACTTCGCACAAATGTGCTTCGGTCGAAATGACACTAACAAAATTTACTTTGCAATTAATACAAGGATAGAATTTGCAAGGATTACATAGTGTTCCTGTGAATTCAATCCTTCTTCCTGACCTGACAAAAGTGCGCAGGTTCTGTTTTCTATTGATGTATCAACCAATCTGTACCATTTTCTTCCAGCAGAAGGCTGTGGAATAGTGATGGTCAAATCGTGGATATCCATGTTCATTGCTACAAAGAAATCGTTGTCTTCTTTCTGAAGTCCCGTAGCTTTTCCGCCAAGCCTGAATGACAGGTAGCGGTTCATTTTGTTCCAGTCTGGAATTGTGCCGTCTACATCAAACCAGCTGATGTCAGGCGGATTGTTGAACTGACTTGTTGAAGGTCCGCCAAAGAAATTTCTTCGATGGAAAACTGGATGTTTGCTGCGGATTGCAATGAGCTTCTGAACGAATTCCAGCATCGATGCATTGTCCTTAACATTGTCCCAGTTGAACCAGGAAATTTCGTTGTCCTGACAGTATGCGTTGTTGTTTCCGTTTTGTGTCCTTCTAACTTCGTCTCCAGCCACAAACATTGGAACACCCTGCGAAACAAAAAGGGTTGTAAAGAAATTCTTTACTTGTTTTGTTCTTTTTCTTTCAATTTTTGGATTGAGAACAGCACCTTCGTAGCCGTAGTTGTAGCTCAAATTGTTGTCATTTCCATCACGGTTGCCTTCACCGTTGTCCTCGTTGTGCTTGTAGTTGTAGGTAACAAGGTCGTTCATTGTAAAGCCGTCGTGTGCATCTATGTAGTTGATGGAATGGATTGGACCACGGTTGCTTCCAGAATAAAGGTCGCTGGAACCGGTGATACGGGTAGCAGCTTCTGTTGAAGTGTATTCATCACCGCGGATGAATCTTCTGATGCCGTCACGGTAATGATCGTTCCATTCACACCATCTTCCGCCCGGGAACATTCCAACCTGATAACCGCCGTCACAGTCCCAAGGTTCAGCAATAATCTTTGTGTTTCTGAGAACGGAATCTTCTGAAATGCGCTTTGTAAGTGGTGCGTTTGAAAGGAAACCTTTTTCGTCGCGGGTAAGTTCAGTTGCAAGGTCAAAACGGAAGCCGTCCACATGCATTTCTGTAACCCAGTAGCGCAGACAGTCAATTATGAAATCCTGAACTACGGGGTGGTTTGCATTGACAGCGTTTCCACAGCCAGAATAGTTCATGTAATACTGTTTCTGGTCTTTTACAAGGTGATAGTAGATTGAATTGTCCAGACCGCGGAAATTCAATGTGATTCCTTTTTCATTTCCTTCTGCAGTATGGTTGAAAACAACGTCCAGAATTACTTCGATTCCAGCATTGTGGAAGGCTTTGACCATATCCTTGAATTCACGGACACAACCACCAGGAGTTTTGTCGTAAGCATAGCCCACCTTTGGAGCAAAGAAACCGATTGTACTGTAACCCCAGAAGTTTTTTAGTCGTACGCCAGTTCTTGGATTTTCGTTTCCGTTTTCGTATTCGTCAAATTCCATTACAGGCAGAAGTTCAACTGCACTGATTCCAAGTGACTGAAGGTATGGAATTTTTTCTACTGCACCGCGGTAAGTTCCAGGATATTCTACGCCAGAAGTAGGTGAGGCAGTAAAGCCCTTGAGATGCATTTCGTAAATAATGGATCGTTCCAAAGGAATTGCAAGAGGCTTGTCGTCGCCCCAGTCATAGTCCTCATTGTCCACAACAACACATTTTGGACATTTTGAAAGATTCTTAGTTTTTCCAGGCTTTAGGTGACGGAAAACAGAACCTGTTGTAAATGCCTTGGCGCGTGGATCAAAAAGATATTGTGTTTTGTCAAAGCGTAAACCTTTTTCCGGTTGATTAGGACCGTCTGCACGATAAAGATAAAGTGCGCCCGGTTTAAGTCCCTCTACAAAAACATGCCAAAGATCACCGGTTTTATTTTTGTGTGGGTCCAATTCTATAGTGTGAGAAGGTTCTGCTGAATCTGGTGAGTCAAAAAGCTCAAGGAAAACCTGGGTGGCATGACGACTAAAAATAGAAAAGTAGACACCCTGTTTTGTTACCAGAGTGCCGTCGTCAAGAGGCTTGCCTGAAGAAGTCTGAATTGAACTCATATCTGTATATTTTACCACGGAATGGCTCAGAATTAAAGATGATTTTAATGTTTTTAAGAATGATTTTACAGACAGCATAAGACGACTATTCTAATGAAAAAATCTACATTCTTCAAATAAAACATAAACTATCAGAAATTGCTTTACAATATCTTTATGAAGTTTTACAATATATTTATAAAGATAGAAGGAGGCCGATTATGGCAACAACACTTGTTAATTTTAGAATGGATTCAGATTTGAAGAAACGCATGGAATATATTTGCGACAAAATCGGAATGAACCTTTCCACAGCCTTTAATATTTTTGCAAATAAATTCGTGCAGGAAAATGGAATGCCATTCTCAGTAAACATTGATCCATTTTACTCAGAAGAAAACATGAAATTCTTAGATGAAAGCATTAAAGAATTAAATTCAGGAAAAATAGTTACAAAATCGATGGACGAATTGGAGAAGATGGCCGATGAGTAGTATCAATTTTTCAGACAAAGCCTGGGACGATTATCTCTATTGGCAGCAACAGGATAAAAAGCTTATGAAAAAATTTCACCCCAATTCAGCCAGTTCTTCCCATCGAGGGTAGGCCTGGTTTAATCTTTCTTCCACTTTCTTGTATTCTTCGCCAGCCTTTTGTACAACCGTAAAATCCGACGAAGTCATCTGCTGTTCCAGTTCTGATTTTTTTTCTTCAAGCTCCATAATTTCATTTTCAAGGGCTTCAAATTCTTTCTGTTCCTTGAAAGAGCGTTTCTTTTTTGAAGGGGGCGTTGCGGGGGTGTCCCCCGCAGAAGGGGTAGCGGAAGACGAAGCGGTGGTTGAGCTTGTCGAAACTACCGCTTTGGCTGCAGCGTGGGGAAGGCTTTCCCCTCCTTTGTTACTTGAGATTTCTCCACTTCGCTTTGCTTCGGTCGAAATGACAGACTCTTTGTACTCGATATACTCTGAGCACTTTCCCACAAACCCTGAAACACTTCCGTCATCTTCCAGAATGAACATTGTGTCGGCAACCTTGTCCATAAAATATCGGTCGTGGCTTACAATCAACAGACAGCCGCCGTAATTCAGAAGAAAATCCTCCAGAATGTTCATGGTAAAAATGTCAAAATCGTTGGTAGGTTCATCCAGAACAAGAAAATTCGGATTGGAAATCAACAGTCGCACCAGAAAAACCCGCTTTCTTTCGCCGCCACTCAATGTACTGAGCATGGAGTGCTGAATTTTTCCTTCAAATCCAAACTGATTCAAAAAAAGTGATGCGCTTAAAACTTTGCCGTCGTTCATTTTTACAATGTCAGCGGCTTCTTTTATATATTCCAGCACAGTGAGGCTAAGATCCTTAAAGACTGGATTCTGCTGATAGTAGCCAAAAAAAGTGTTTTCGCCCTTTACGATGGAGCCTGAGTCCGGTTCCAGATTGCCGGTGATTATGTTGAGAAGGGTGGATTTTCCAGTGCCATTTCCGCCAAAGATTCCGATTTTTTCACCTTTAGAAAAAGTGTAGGAAAAATCCTTTAAAACCGGTGAGCAACGGCCGTTGAGCTTGTCGAAATGTCCGTTGCTGGTGGTTTCGACAGGCTCAACCACCGTGGTCTTTTGCTCAACCACCGCAACTCCAGATTCAACTACAGAATTTCCTTTTGGAAAATTCTTTGAAATTCCGTGGAGTTCCAGAATTTTTCCACCAAGACGGCGACCAGCAACTTCAAACTGGAATCCCTTGTCCTTGGCAAATTTTTCTCGGTTGATCAGCTGCATGTCCCGCTGAATTCTCGCCTTTGCCTTTGTACCTCGGGCACATGGACCACGGCGCAACCAGTCCCGTTCAAAGCGCAGGACAGATTCAATTCTGCGCTCCGTGTTTTCTTCAATTTCTGCTTCGATTTCCTTTTTTTCAAGATAGGTCGAATAGTTTCCCTGATAAAGCTTTATCTTGTAGCGGTCCAGTTCGTAGATATTGTTGCACACAGCGTCCAGAAAGTATCGGTCATGAGTTACCATGAGAACGCTTCGTTTGGTGTCGTGGAGATAGTTCTGCAGCCAGTAAATCGTCTGAATGTCCAGATGGTTGGTAGGTTCGTCCAAAAGCAGAAGTTTTGTGTCTTCCACCAGAACCTGAGCCAGTGCAACCTTTTTAATCATTCCGCCGCTTAAAGTAGACATTTTGCGGTTCAGGTCAAGGATTCCCAAAGTTCCCAGAATTGAACGGATCTGTGCTTCATAATTCCACAGGTCACCCTTGTCCATTTCCAGTGTAAGTTCGTCAAATCGTTTCTGCTGACCTGCACTGAAGCCGTCGCCCATTTTTTCACAGAGCTCTTCGTATTCGTTGATAATCTTTAGTTTTGGGCTTTCAGATTTAAAAATATGTTCACGGATTGTATGGTTTCCGTCAAATTGCGGATTCTGGCTCAGGTAGCTTACACCGGAGTTTTTGTTGATTACGATCTGTCCATCATCTGGCAAAAGCACGCCGGCAATTACATTTAGAAGAGTTGATTTTCCAGTACCGTTCCGACCGATGATTGCAGCTTTGTCCCCTTCGTTGAGACCAAAAGTTACATCCTGAAAAAGCGGTTTTTCCCGTCCCATTTTAGAAATGCCAGAAATTGAAAGAATGTTCATAAATTAACCCGTAAGATTTGATTCCATATAGAATATCAGTTCTCAATAAAATTAAAAAGTTGTAAAATGAAATTAATGGGCGTGCCCCGTTGGGTCGGGCTATCCGCAGTTCCGCTACAGCTTCATCCCTGTCGGGACGGCTCCGCCGCTGCTACTATCCCTCACGCAGTGAGGCGTGCGCATAATGCGCACAGTTAAAAGGGAGAGTTTTGGAACAAAACTCGCAAGGAACACGCAGTGTTCCATATATCCCTCACGCAGTGAGGCGGGGCTGTCCAATAAGTAACAATTTGTCATTTCGACCGAAGTGGAGAAATCTATAATTCATTGTATTACAGGGATTTATAGACATCTCGACCTTGCTCGAGGTGACATTTTTGAACTTTTGGGACAGCCCCAGTTAAAAGGGAGAATTTTGGAACAAAACTCGCAAGGAACACGCAGTGTTCCATATATCCCTCACGCAGAATGGAGACAAAAATGGCAAAAATTTTTATTGATGGAAAAGAAGGCACAACAGGCCTTAAAATTTACGAAAGATTCGAAGGTCGCAAAGACATTGAAATTCTTTTGATTGATGAAGAAAAACGAAAGGATCCGGCAGAAAGAGCAAAAATGATCAATGCTTCGGATTTTACATTCCTTTGTCTTCCAGATGCTGCTTCAATTGAAGCTGTTAAGCTCTGTACAAATCCAAATGTACGCATTATCGATGCTTCTACAGCCCACAGAACAAATCCAGACTGGGCCTACGGCTTCCCGGAACTTTCAGCAGAACATCGTGCAAGAATTGAAACTTCAAACAGAGTTGCAGGACCAGGCTGCTATGCTTCAGGTTTTGCATCAATCGTTTATCCCCTTGTAAAAAATGGAATCATTTCTCCAGACTATCCAGTGGTTTGCCATGCAGTTTCTGGTTATTCAGGCGCAGGAAAAAAAGGAATTGCACAGTACGAAGATCCAAACCGTGATGAAATGTTCAAGTCACCAAGACTTTATGCATTGAGCCAGGAACACAAGCACCTTCCAGAAATGCAGAAGGTTAGCGGCCTCAATTACAAGCCGGTTTTCGACCCTTATGTCTGCGATTATTTCCAGGGAATGAGCGTAACTGTAGGCCTTCACACACGCCTTATGGAAAAAAAGCTTACAGGTGAACAGCTTACGGAAATTTTCAAGGAACAGTACAATTCCAGCAAATTCGTAAAGTGTGCAGATTTTATGGGCGGTGACGTGCTTACAGACGGCTTTATTCCTGCAAACACATTGGCTGGAACAAACAAAATGGAAATCATCATTTCAGGAAACGAAGACAGAATCATACTTACAAGCCGCTTCGACAACCTTGGAAAAGGTGCCAGTGGTGCTGCAGTTCAGTGTCTGAACATTATGATGGGCATTGATGAAGGAACAGGATTGTAAACTGGAGGATACTAAAAGTCCTTTACGCTGGTGCTATTCCTTTTCAGTAAAAGTTCCTGAGTAAGTTATTACACATTCTGAACCGTAAGTTTTATGTTTGTCTGCGTAGCCAACACCTGATGTTGTGAATGATTTGTTCATAATATTTTTTCTATGTCCTCGACTTTTGACACCGTCATCAATTAATAATTGAACTACAATTTCGCGAGCAGAAGTTGTTCCATAGGCAATATTTTCACCGGCTGTTGTATAAGTACCATATCTTTTCATTCTTACAAAAGGATCGCTTCCGTCAGTTCCAGTATGACCAGTCTGATCAGTTAAACATTGAGTAGAAGCATGATCTTTTGCAGCTTGGCTTAAACCTTTGGATGGATTTAAAATTGGAAGAGGTTTTTGATTATTCATAAATTTTATGCATTCGTTTACAACGGCAACTCCTTCGTTTGTCATAAAATAATCATTGTAAAGATTTCCGTTGAATCTCTTTGTTCGTGGTTGAATATACATTTCTGCATATTTTTTAGGATTTGAGCGAGCCATATTCATTTCGAGAATGACATTCTTTTCAACTTCAAACAGATATTCAACATTTCTAGCAGTGTCCAGAACAGATAAATCCCAGATTGTTGAATCAACTTTGTCCTTTGTGTATCGAGGTTGCTTGATTTTTACTGAATCTGAAGTTGAATTACTAGAGTTTGATGGAACAATTTGCGAAACTAAATTATCAAGTGATTCACAGGAAGCCAATAGAATGATTGATGTTAGAATTGGTAAAATTGATTTTTTCATTTGTTTCTCCTTAAAACAATATTTTTAATTCTTCTAAAACATTTTTGTCGCTTGAATACTTTGAGTCATACGGTGTTATTACATTTATATTTTCATGTGAAAAATTGCGTAAACCTGGGATAGAAATAGACTTTGGTGTTATTTTTATTTTCTGACTATCCAAAATTTTTGATTTTAGTTGTTCTATTTTTGGAAAATCACACGACATTCCTGATTTACAACTTCCAGATAAAATTGTAGTTCCTTCGGAATCGTTTATTTCAAAATTAATTGAATATAAACTTTCATCAAAAACTAACTGTTGTAGTGTGTAACTGTATTGCGTTTTGTGATTTTGTTTTTCCTGAAAAGGCTTTGTAAGCAGCTGTATTGCAAGTTTGTTGTTCTTTTCTTGGTTATTCATGGAAAGCCATCCTGAATACATTTCCCAGTCATCTTGCCAGGCTTTTTCATAGCCAGCTCTGACAAGTTTGGTAATTTCAAGGAATTTACTGCTTAATGATGAATGTAATTTTACAGAGTAGTTCACTGTTCTTGTGTCAAAATTTCTTGATTTTCGATTGACTTTAGAAAATTCGAAATATCTCGCAGAATTTTTAGACCAATATTTTTCATAATCTTCTTGAAGTTTTTTCCATTCGTCATGGAATTCAAATTCATCATAATTTCCAATGCCGGGATTTCCCTTTTTTATTTCATCTGCAATTTTCTGATATGCTAGATACGCTTCTTTTGCCTTTATTGTTGGTTCTGCTTCCATTGCATCCCAGTAAGAACCTAGTGCGGAAACCCACATTTTATTTGATTCAAAATTACGAGCTTTTGAGAAATATTCTGAATATTTAACATTCTCTGCAAAAACTGTAGTTGAAAAAAAGATGAAAGATAATATAAAAAAAATTTTTTTCATAAATCCGTTCCTAGTAAATTTTATAAAATTAGAAAATCTAACGTTTTTTTATCATTCGTAAATTTTTCGTTAGCTAAGTACAAACCAATGTGATAGTTGTTAATCAATAATAATACAAAACTTCATACTTAATTCCTTCTGGAAGGTTAAATGTTTTTACTTCGCCTGTTACAGAGTTTGTTATAGTAGCTGTTGTTGCTGATGTTCGTGATGAAAAGAATTTTGAATCTGGAGTTCTGCTGTTATTCCTTACAATTGAACTAACTTGAGAACCTGTTAAGTTTGTATAAGAAGGATTGTTGATTGAAAAATAATGCATTTTGTAAGATTTTACATAATACGCATTTTTTTCTGTTTCATAACAATGATATTCAGTTACTCTGTGATATGTACCAGCATAGTTTCCAGTTGTTATTTCATAATTTAGTTTATAGCCATACTCTGTTAATTCATCATTATCAGAATTATCAGTGCTACAACTCATAGTTCCAAACACGAATAATATCGTTAAAAAAATTTTGTAAAAACTTTTCACTAAAATTGCCTCCAAATTTATAATCTCCATAATACTTCTGATTGGCCATTAAATCAAACCTTTTGTTAGGAGTTATAAAAAACAAGTATTTTAATACGGTGTTTGTCGGGAAAATCACACATTAGAATAGGAATATGGATGTTAAAAGGTTGTTTGGAGAAAATTTAAGGAAATTCAGAAAGGAAAAAGGGCTTTCGCAGGAACAGCTGGCTGAAAAAACAGGAGTTTCTGCAAAACATATTGGCGCATTGGAAACAGGTATTTCCTTTGTTTCTTCTGATTTGCTTGAAAAATTTGCTGAACTTTTTGATATTCCAGTTTCAAATTTCTTTATGGAAAGAACCGAAATTCTACCAAATGATTATTCATCCCTGATGAAAGAATTGGATTTAATAATTTCTCAAAAAATGACTCAGGCAACGAACATAATCATCAATGAAACTCGTAGGGCCATATTTTCAAAGTAGATGGCTGATGATTATGTTTCTATTTATATCAAGTATAAAAAATGTACAACTAAAGTAAGGGTTGCTGATGCAGTATCTGGAATAAAACTATCCGACAATCCTCATCTCGTTTTTGTATTCCTGAACAACAGCTACAGGACCATCCCACCAGAGTTTTGTTGAATCGTCATAAACCATTCGGCCAGTATTGGATTCCATAAATGAAATGAGGACTTCGTCAGTATTTTTTTTCTGTTCTTTTGCCAGTTGTTCTACTGCCATTTTTGTAACCAAATCCATGGCCATTGCATTTTTATTTTTCATAGTAATTCCTCTGACTAAAACAAGGCGACTTTTTCACTTTTCAGAAACTGTAATTTTGATACAGCTTTTTCTGTTCTGAAACAAAATTGATCCTGCAGTTTTTCTGGAAGCAAAAGACTGATACACATATTATCTGCATTCTCACTTCCCATTTCTCCGTAGAAATTGTTCATATATGCAAGAATAGTGGCATTCGTATTGTCATTTGCAATCTTTTCGGAAATCACGTCAAAATCTTTCATTCTTTTCATCATTTCCAGAAAAACATCTGATTTTCTATGAGCAACAATACAATGCAGCCATTCTTTATCCGCAGTTTCAAATCCAAAGGTTTTTAATTCCTGTATTGCATTTACCTTAAAGAATGAAACATATCCAAAGTTTTCGGTTGATGAAATAAGACCTTTGGCCTTTGCTTTAGCTGTAGTAATTTTTGCAAAACTTTTTGCCTGTTCCTTTGAAGTAGTAAGATAAAAACCTTGTCCAAAGTCTTTATATTTTGCACATTTCTGCAAATCTGGAGTTTCAACAATACAATAACTTCCGTGATAAAGAATCATGCCTTCTTCCAGTAGTTTCATATTGCAGCTCCTTTGGAAATCATGTACTCCAGAATTTCTTCATAAACAGCATTGTCGCCTTCAACATGAAATATTCCCCAGCAATCACGAATAAAGGGAAGTACTTTGAATTTATCAAACAACTCTGCTGCCTGCTTCAAAGTTAGTCCAAGATTTTCAGAAGCCATTCGTATGAGTCTAATCTGCATGAATAATATCTGCTGTTCTTCGTTCATTACATGTATTCTAGCATAGTTTGTTTTTATAAATAAGTGTATTGGATTGCGTAAACGAATGAAAGCTTACGATGGTCTCGCAGATAAAAAAAATCCAGCCACATTTGTGACTGGATTTTATGTTAAGACTAGTAGTCTTGGATTACTAGTAATCCTTACGTTCTGCCTTGCGTTTTTTGTTCAACAACTTGCGTTCAAGTGTTGTTTTCTTCTGGTGAAGAGTTGCAGAAGGCTTAACGAAGTATTCACGCTTTTTGTATTCGCGAATGATACCTTCTTTTTCAACCATGCGCTTGAAGCGTTTGATTGCTTTTTCAAGGTTTTCTGATTCGTCAACCATGATTGTTGCCATAACTAAATTCACCTCCTTCAATCCGGAATACCAGAAAAGATTCTATAATTTTATAAAATTTGAAAAATGAAATCAAGGGAATTTCTCTTGTGCTTGGAAAATTCAATAAGTTTTTTCTATTTCAAGAATTCTGTCGTAGAGCATCTGATTTACCGGCACTTGAATTCCGTGTTTCTGAGCAATTTTAATTACTGTTCCGCTAAAAAGTTCAACTTCCGATTTCTTCTTGTTGATTCTGTCCTGACCCATTGAAGGAGTTCCCTCTGGTGCAAGAGTTTTGATGATATCAACATACTGCTGCAAATCCTTTTCGTTCAGGTCGATACCCTCTGCATTTGCAATGGAAATTACTTCTTTCATTGAGCCTGTGAAGGTTTCAAAAAGTTCCTTATCGTTCAAAACTTTGGAATAGGTTGCGTCAAAAGACATGCAGGTCTGGTTTATTCCAACATTCAGCATGAATTTGCTCCACATTCTGCGCATAATGTTTTCTTCCAGTTTGTATGGAACGCCTGCTTTTTCAAAAAATGCAACCAACGTTTCCAAATTTTCAGAACTTTCGCCTTTTGCTGTTCCGATGTGAAGGGCGCCGGCTTTTGTGTAGTTCAGTTTGCTTCCAAATCTCATGGCATCCATTCCCTGTGCCACGGTGCTGATGATTTTTTCACGGCCAAAATGCTGTTCCAGAACGCTTTCACTGGTGATGCCGTTCAGAACTGAGATTATGATTGTGTCGTTTCCAGTAATTTTTCTGATTGTTTCAATGGAAGAGTCGAGACCTGTTCCTTTTACTGCAACTATAACCAAATTACAAACACCGGCTTCAGCTGAACTTTTCATTTTAAAGCTGACAGGTCTGTTGTTGATGGTAAAATTTTCCTTCTGATATTTTCTGAACCGTTCCTCGTCCATTACAAAACTAACTTCAAAACCTTCAAGATTTTCCTGAATGATATTGGCAAACAAAAGCCCCAGGGCACCCATGCCCACAATTCCAACAGATTTAATTTCTTTCATGGTTCTATTATATCCATATCCTGTATTGAGCACAAATAACTGCATTATACATGGAATTTATTCAGGTTCAAAAATTGGGACGCAGGCAAAAGAAATTAAGGGGGCACCGTCAAGGTCGAAGTGCGAAGCTTCTGAGACCTGAAGGACGGGAGATACCTTGATTTTTTTGCCGTCGCTGGGGCCCGATTTTTGAACCGTGTGTAATTTAATTTTCATGCAGTTGGTTTTGCGACCATATATTTTTCTGCCATTTTTTGCTATAATTTTTACCATGGCTAAAACATTTGACGATAAGAAAATCATTTACACAATGGATCGCGTTTCCCGCGCGTATGGAACTAAAGTAGTATTAAAGGACATTTCCATTTCCTACTATTACGGAGCAAAAATCGGTGTTATCGGTGAAAACGGTGCCGGTAAATCTTCACTTTTTAAGATTTTTGCAGGAATCGACAAGGACTACACCGGTGAAACTCAGCTTTTGCCGGGCTATTCAATGGGTTATCTTGAACAGGAACCTTATCTTGAACCTGGAAAAACCGTTCTGGAAGTTGTAAAGGAAGGTGTGAAAGAAATCACTGATCTTCTGGCAGAATTCGACAAGGTAAATGAAGCTTTTGGCGATCCTGATGCAGATTTTGACAAGCTTTGTGCAAGACAGGCAGAAATTCAGGAAAAACTGGATGCTGCTGATGCATGGAACCTTGATGCAAACCTTGAACTTGCTATGGATGCTTTGCGCTGTCCACCAGCTGATCAGGTTGTAGACGTACTTTCCGGTGGTGAACGCCGCCGTGTTGCATTGTGTCGACTCCTTCTTCAGAAACCGGACATTCTTCTTCTTGACGAACCTACAAACCATCTGGATGCAGAAACAGTTGCATGGCTTGAACGTCATCTTAAAGATTATCCTGGAACAA
>JAGHUJ010000157.1 GCA_018064905.1 Candidatus Treponema equifaecale | reverse complement strand
AACATTGGGACTGTAGCTCAGCTGGATTAGAGCATGTGCCTTCTAAGCACAGGGTCGCCTGTTCGAGTCAGGCCAGTCTCACGAAAACCTGTTGATTAAGTTCAGCAGGTTTTTTTATTTTAATTCAATTTTTAGATTTTCCCAGAAATCTTCGTTTTCCTGTCCAACCCGCCAGAAGGCAATTCTGTTGATGCCAATATCCTTGTAAACTTTGAGTCTGTTTACGGAAGTTTCTGTATCATCAAAATAAACGGTAATTGTTCTTTCTTTCTTCAGCTTGAAATATTTGTTTCCTTCTTCATCTGTGAGAATGTCTTTTGGCTGCACCTTGTTTTCTTCAAGCAGGTTTTCAACTGAGCGGTTTTTCCAGGCCTTTGCTCCAATATCTTCGTTTGTCCAGGCTCGGCTGTAGAATGGTGCACCAAAAACCAGCTTTTCTTCTGGAATAATGTCCTTGGCGTAGTTGAAAATTCTTGTTCCCCATGTTGGAGAGGCGATAGGTCCTGGGGCACTGGTTGACCAATGCTGATCGTAGGCCATAATTATGATTTTATCTGCAACCTTTGAAAGACGGGCATAATCGTAGGCATCTTTTTCCAATGTTTTTACACGGGCTGAAATTGCCACAGATAGAGTCTGACCTTTTCTTAGTTTTTTCTTTAATATTTTGAGAAAGTTGAAGTAGTTTTCCCAGTCGTCGGCTGGAACCAGTTCCCAGTCGATTTGAAGGCCATCGTAGGTTTTTGAAGCTTCAATCAGCTGCTTGATAATTTTGTTTCTGAGACTGAGTTTTGGATCAAGCAGAAGATGTGTTTGACTTTTTGAATCGCAGCTTGTGACAAGATGTACTTTTCCGCCGTAATTTGAAAAATATTTTGCCTTTTCTGGAACTTTAGGAATGTCGGAAAATGTGTTCACTGCAGAAATGAAATATCCAACGTCTGTGATTGGATAATCAGGATTAAATTCATTTTCTCTGCCGGTCATTACATAGCCCCAGATTTCTGGAAAGGCTAATCTTGTGTCTGCTGCAATCTGGGATTCTGCTGTTTCTTCTATTTTTGAATCTTCATTTGCCATTTCATTGTTCTGTGAGAATGCAGAAACTGAGACAAAAATTGTAAAAATTGAAGCTGAAACTATTTTTTTTATAAACATATTAAAATCCTGGTACAATTGGTGCTTGGAATTTTTTCTTCATCTGCTGAAGGAATGCCAGAGCTGTGTCTGCATCAACTTCTTTTTCACGTTCGTGGTATTCAACCAGATTAGGCGGAATTTCATCCAGAAATCGGCTTGGCTGACATTCAACTGTACTCTGCATGTGCCGACGATTTTTGCAGGAAGAAATCAGAAGCTTGTCTCTGGCGCGGGTGATTGCAACATAGAAAAGTCTTCGCTCTTCCTCAACTGCTGCTTCTCCGCCTTCATCAACGGCTCTTCCGTGCGGAATAAGTCCTTCTTCAGTTCCGGCAATGAATACAACTGGAAATTCAAGGCCCTTGGAAGCGTGAATCGTCATTAAATTAACCTTTCCCTGATCCTCTTCATCGTCCATGTCGTCCCGGGAAAGCAGGGTGATTCGGTTGAGATAGTTGTAAAGCGTTGGCTCGCCTGATTCCGGATTGTTTTCCCAGCGTTCAATTGAACCGATAAGGCTTTCAATGTTCAGATATTTGAATCGGGCTGCTTTTTCTGACTTTGGATTTTCTGCAATCAAATAGTCAAAGTAGCGGATGTCCTCAACCATTTTGCGGACTTTTTTTGCAAGACCGTGACCACCCAACATGGATTTGTTTCCTTCAATCAGCTCAACAAAGGCCTTTAAAGACTGTTTTGTGCCTTCTGAAAAGCTTTCATCAGAAAAATCATCATATTTTGATGGAGCACTTCCTGCCTGACCTTCCATAAAAAGATCTGCCTCGTCATCTCCCACATCAAGCAGTGCATTTATGGCATCCCAGAGTGAGCAGCCTAGATTTTTTGCAATTTCGTTGAGTTTTTCGATGGTTGCACGGCCAATTCCACGGCGAGGTGTGTTTATGATTCTGAGCAAATTCACATCGTCATCGTGGTTTGAGATTACACGGAGATATGAGATTATATCCTTGATTTCCTTTCGCTGGAAGAATGAAGTTCCGCCGCTCATGGTGTAAGGAATGTTTTGTGAAAGAAATGCTTCTTCAATTGCCCGGGACTGAGTGTTTGCCCGCATAAGAACGCAGAAATCGTCGTATTTACGCTTGTCTGTTACGCAGATGGACTGAATTGTTTCTATGATGAAGTCTGCTTCTGTGGCTTCGTTTTCAGGCATGTAAATTTCAATTGGTTTTCCTTCGCCGTTACCTGACCACAGTTCCTTGTCCTTTCTGTTTGTGTTGTGCTTGATTACACCGTTTGCAGCAGCGAGAATTGTACCTGTTGAACGATAATTCTGCTCCAGACGGATTTCCTGCACGTCCTTAAAATCTTTTTCAAAGTTGATGATGTTCTCGTAATCCGCACCACGCCAGCTGTAGATGCTCTGGTCATCGTCACCAACAACTGCAACATTGTTTTCTGCCAGAAGCTTCATGAATTCGTACTGCTGGTGGCTTGTGTCCTGAAATTCGTCCACCATGATGTATTTGTAGCGGTTTTTGTAGCTTTGAAGTACGTCCGGATGTTCTCTGAAAAGCTTTATTGGCAGCGTGATAAGGTCATCAAAATCAACTGCATTGTAGAGCTTTAATCCTTCCTGATATCCTTCGTAAAGCTGCTTGTACATTTCGTTTTCTGAATTCCAGCGCTTTCTGCCTGTCTTAATGTCTGAAATCAAAATACCGATTTTGTAAATGTCCATAGCTTCAGGTGAATAGCGGAGTTCCCGGCCTGTTTCTTTTATGAGTGCGTTTCGGTCTGTTTCATCATAAATGGAGAAATTTTCACGGTAGCCCAGCTTGGAAATGTCCTGACGCAAAATTCGTACACCAAAGGCGTGAAAGGTTGAAACTGTAAGAAGCGGAAGTTTTTTTCCTGTGAGTTCCTTGATTCGCTCTTCCATTTCTCTTGCGGCCTTGTTTGTAAATGTGAGTGCCAGAATTGCTGACTGTGGAACACCTGAATTGAGCATGTGGGCGATTCTGAAGGTGATTACACGGGTTTTTCCTGAGCCTGCTCCCGCAATGATGAGAAAGGCACCGTTGATTTGTGTTACGGCCTTGAATTGTTCTGGATTAAGTTCATTCTGAAGTTCTGATAAATCTGCTGGCATTATGGAAAGTATAAAGGAAAAAGGGTAGAATCTTCAACATGTATCTTCTTTGTGTAATTTTAGCAGGTATTTTTTGGGGTGCAATGAGCATTTTTGTCCGTGGATTAAACGCTGCGGGATTCAGCTCAATGCAGATAATGATGGTTCGTTCCATTATTGCTGTGGCATTGCTTTCTATAATAATGTTTTTTAAGGACAGGTCCCTTTTTAGAATCAAGCTGAAGGATTTGTGGATTTTCATTTGCAACGGTGTGGTCAGTCTGGCCTTTTTTTCTGTGTGCTACTTTACTGCGATTCTTGAATGTGGTGCCAGTGTTGCGGTGGTGCTTTTGTATACTTCGCCGATTTTTGTTCTGGTGCTTTCGGCGGTTTTATTTAGGGAACGGATAACATTTTTTAAGACAATTGCGCTGGTGCTCACTGTGATTGGTTGTGTTCTGGTGGCAGGAATAATTGGAGACGGTCAGGCTCGAATAACCGGAAAAGGTCTTCTTGTGGGAATACTTTCAGGTCTAGGCTATGGACTATATTCAATTTTTGGAACAGTAGCGTTAAAAAAATACAGGCCTCTGACTGTTACTTTCTACAGCTTTGTTTTTGCCGCAATCGTGATGATTCCAATCAGCGGTCCTGTGGAAGCTGTTGAACTTCTGCAAGGTAACACTGTGTTATTGAGCTTTGGGGTTGCAATTTTCTGTACGCTGGTTCCATTTCTTCTGTATACATTTGGATTGAGTGGACTTGAAGCTGGAAAGGCTGCTATTTTTGCTACAATAGAACCATTGGTTGGAACTCTGGTTGGAATTTTTTTGTGGGGTGAAAGTTCAAATTTCTTAAAACTTGCTGGAATTGCGCTTATTTTTGTGGCCATAGGATTGTGCGGAGTAAAAGAGAAAGATAAGTGATTTTTCAATTTTCTACATTCTTTTCATTTTTCTTTCAATCTTGCTATGCAATTTAAAAATTCAGTTTTATAATTGAATCATGCTTAATAATGAAATTTCGTCTTTTCTTTTAAAACATAAGTTTGATGTAAATCTGAGCGTGAATACTTTGGCTCAGCAGATTTTGTATGATATGAATCTTGGTCTATTGGGTTCAAAAAACGGTGATAAAGCCGGACAGGATATGTTCAAGACCTGGATTCTTCCTCCTGAAAAAACACCTGAGAACAAATCTGTAATTGTAATTGATGCCGGTGGTACAAATTTCCGTTCCTGCCTTGTGACTTTTGGTGCGGACGGAGAACTTTCTGTTAGTGATTTTAAGAAGACCTGCATGCCTGGTGTTGAAAAAGAGCTTTCAAAAAAAGAATTCTTTGCCCAGATTGCTGACAATATCGACTATCTGAAGAACAAGGCTGACAGAATCGGTTTCTGTTTTTCTTATGCCATGAGCATCACAAAGGACGGTGACGGTATTCCCAATGCCTTCAGCAAGGAAGTTAAGGCTCCTGAAGTTATCGGTTGTCCTGTTGGAAAAACACTTGTAGAAGAATTGGAAAGCCGTGGCTGGAACAAGATTCAGCACATTGCACTTTTAAATGACACTGTTGCAGCACTTCTGGCTGGTCGCGTTTCCGGAAAACCTGGAACTGATTTTTCAAGCTACATTGGCTTTATTCTGGGAACTGGCATCAACGGTGCTTATATTCAGCCAGCTGCAACTGATTCAGAGGGCACCAAAATTGAACCTCAGATTATTGTCACAGAATCCGGAAAGTGCAATAAGATTTTCCTTTCTGATTTTGATCTGGCAATGGATGCAAAAACTGCTGTTCCTGGACAATATCCGCTGGAAAAACAGTGTTCAGGCGGTTATTTAGGTTCTGTTGGCCTTGAAATTTTGCTTCAGGCAGCCCGGGAAAAAATGTTTTCTGATTCTGCCTGTGAAAAAATCCTTAAAATTGAAAAACTCACTTTGATTCAGATTGATGAATTCCTTTACGGTCCATACAAATCAAGCGTTCTGGCAGCCCTTTGCAGTGATGATTCTGACCGCGAGAAAATTTATCTGCTTATGGATGCACTTGTTGACCGTTGTGCCAAAAATGCTGCTGCAATTCTGGTGGCTGAGGCTGTTCAGAGTGGAGAAGGCAAAAATCCTGTTCATCCAATTGGAATCCTCTGCAATGGAACAACTTTCTACAAAACTCACAAGCTCTATGGCCGCATAATCGCCAATCTTGATGAATATCTCACAAGGCAGCGGGGAATTTTCTACGAAATCCTGACTGTTGAAAATGACATTACATTGGGAACAGCTGTGGCGGGATTGTTGTAGCTGTAAGAAGCAGGAGAAAATTTGGGAACATTGAGAATTTTTTTTTACTGATGTAAAATATTTTCAATGTTCAAAAAGTTTCTTCTGCTCTTTGCTTTTCTTTTTACTTTTCAATTTTCTCTCTTTGCTGTTGGTGGAAATGTTTTTCATGGCGGGAAGGTTTCTGTAATTCATACGCAGTATTTTGACATTATTTTTGGTGATGATTGCTTTGATTCTGCAAAAAAAATTGCTTCTGTGGCGGATGAATATTATGCTGAAATTTCACAGAAGCTTGGAACTGTGCCTTACCAGCGGTTTCCTGTAACAATTACTCGTGAAGTTGAAAGTTCCAACGGTTTTTTTTCTCCGGCTCCTTTCAACATGATTGTGCTTTATGAATCCTTTGACAAATCTCCAATGGACTACAGTTCCGGCGGAATTGCTTCTGTTTTTTACCACGAACTGACCCATGCCGTCACTTTGAACTGTAAAAGTAAAGTTTTTCGGGTGCTTTCTGCAATTTTTGGTGATTTTTTTAATCCTGCTGGTCTTTCCATGTCGTATTTTTGGATTGAAGGTTCTGCTGTTCTTTTTGAAAGTGCTGGTGGTGAAGGCCGCCTGAACAATCCATTTTTTACACAGATTGTAACTCAGGCAAAAATTGAATCGGTGAATGGCGGAAAAAAATTTCCTTCATGGCGTGATGTTGCCGGTGCAAGAGACAGTTTTCCTGGTGGAACTGACAGATATGCTTTTGGAGGCTGCTTTGCTGATTATCTGGTTCAAACTTACGGGACAGAAAAATATGCTGAGCTTTGGAAAAATGCGGGAACTTCAACGAGCCTGAGCTTTGTTGCAGGTGTTTTCAAGAAAACTTATGGAAAAAAACTTGATGAAGTCTGGAGTGATTTTGAAGCTTCTATTCAGATTCCTGAAGTTTCAGATTCAGAAAAATCACAGAAAATTGAAGCAAACCTGATTTCAGACAAAAGTTCAATTATCCGGGCATTTGATGCTTTTTATGATGCTTCTGAAAAATCTGTAAAAATTGCATTTTATGACGGTAAATCTGGTTGGGTTTATCTTGCACAGAATGGAAATGTGAAGAAGCTTTTTTTTGCTGATGGAACAAATCATCTTCGCTTCTCGCCGGATGGAAAAAAACTGGCAGTTACAAGGCTGGTTTCCCGAAAAAATGAAAAATCTGAAGCCGGTGTCTACGATTTTGATTTGAAGTGCTACACAGTTGTAAAAAAATCTGGTGCCCGGGATGCTTATTTTGATTTTGGAAAAGATGGATATCAGCTTTCCTATTTGACTTTGGAAAATACCCAGCCTTCTGTAGAAAATTCTCCAGTCTGCATACAAAAAAGCTTGTCTGCAAAAATTGTTAAAACAGGCTTGAA
>JAGHUJ010000214.1 GCA_018064905.1 Candidatus Treponema equifaecale | reverse complement strand
CTCAAAATATCTTGATTCTTGTATTCGTTGCGGGTTCTCAATTGGAGATAGAAATAATCCAGAAAAAATTAAGCAGCAGCAGCAAATCTATAATCTCCCAGAGGATGTCAAACAGAAGTTTGATCAGGAAACAAGAGAAAATATTCTTGCTTATGATTTCAGAAGTCTTATGAATCCAGAAGTCAGAGCAGAAAGAATTTCTAAGCAGCATGAAATTTACAAAAAATATGGAATCCCATTCATTGAAGGAGAACTCTAAATGAAAAACATGAACAGCTTTTTTCTGCAGGGCAGAATTGCTCAGAATGCAGAATACACAACAACAGATTCAGGAATGCCAGTTGCAAAATTTTCAGTAGCAGTAAACCGGGACTGGCTGAATAAAGACGGAGAATGGGTTAAAAATGTTTCGTTTTTTCCAATCGTGATATTTGGTCATTACGCGAATAAATACAAAGACAGATATCTGAAAGGCAAGGAAATCATTCTTGAAGGTCATCTTAAGCAGAGGGTGTGGGAAACTAATGGAGAACGACATAGCGCAACAACTCTTGCGGTGGATTGGCTTACTCTTCCTGGAGAAAAATCAGCAGATTCTGAGAAGAAAGAGGGGAGTGGAGAAAATCCGGTAGATCCAGCAGAGTCAATTCCAATTGATTATGACAATGTACCTTTTGAATTTGTTAATGCTGATGGAGAGGAGATCCCGTTCTGAAGAGAGAGTTGATGGAAATATGGCGGCGTATACGGCCGTACGTCAGAAGGGAATTTGTCAGACTGGTCTTTTTACTTGATCAGGTTATTTTATGGTTGAACCGGCATTACACCTGGCTTTCGGTCATTGTAATTGGTGTTTTTGGTTCATTGTTTATTTTTTATTTGTTCTGGACCTGTCGATACAACAGTTTTGTCTGGTGGAGATGGAAAATCAGAGCAGAAAGAACAATTGTTTTATTTTGGATCACTTTAGTTGCAGCTAAGTTTTTCTTGTGGAGGTTTTGAAGTGAACATAACAGTAGTACATGGAATTATTAATGGGGATGCAGAAGTTTATTGCAATCCAAAGGATGACAAGGACATTCCGCTTATCGTCTTTTATGTAAAAGATTACGGAGATCATGATCAGGAACCAATGGTCTGGCAGATTAAATTTAAAAAGACTGTAGGAATGGATATTCTTCCTTATTTGAAAAACGGAAAGGAAGTTGTTGTAAATGGTTCTGTAAAGTTGAAGAAGTATATCACGAGTTTTGGAGCACCAAGAGAGAGAGTCACTTTAGAAGCAAAATTTGTTGAGTTTACAGGTCTTGCTAAAAACAGGGAGGTTGCGGCATGAAAGGAATACCAGTGACGGTTGAAATTAATTCAATGGACATGGAAGTTCTGAATGAATTATATGAAGCGGAAGAGGAGGGAAGCATGGTAAAAGATTTTTCAGAAAAAATGCTGAAAAGTATTTCCGACTCTTCAAAAGAACTTAAATCGATTATTAATGCAGTTGATGGGCAGAATCCTTACTGCATGGATAATATAAAAACTTAGAGGAGGGCTTTTTATTTGAAAAGTTTTGAATCGTACCAGCATCTTCGGCTTGTTACTTCTGAGGGTATGATTGCAAACGGGGACTACATCTTAGATGGAATTACCATCCGCGTTCGAGAAGGCTATCTGAATGATTTCTTTGCAAAGGAAGGCGTTTGTCTTCCTGCTATTGAAACACATGACGGAAACCATGTTGAACATTGGAGAAACGGAGTTCTTCATTGCGAAAATCAACCGGCAGTTATTGATGTCAGAGATAATGTCGAAGAATGGTGGCTTGAAGGAAGGCAAGTTCTTCCGGGAGGTGCAGCATGATGTCAAAAGAAGACTTTGAAGAAAATCGGAAACGACTGGAAAGCGATGAGCTTTACAAGAAATCAAAGTCTGTTCACAAGGCCTACCAGTACATGAGGTTTACAGACTCAGATGGAAAGCCGCTGGAAGGGCAGATTGTTCGCCGCGAAGATAGGAATATGATTCCAATGGGAGGAGAAGGCTATGATGAGGCATCTTCTCGACTTGTTATCTATTCTTTTAGAGATGGAGTTCTTCATTCAAATGAAGGCGAACCTGCAGTTCAGTATCCAGGACACTGGGAAATTTGGGACGCAGGATTATTAATGAAGGTTGTTTCAGACGGAGGCGATACACAGGAATTCTGGGAGAATGGTGTTCCAATCTGTATTGAAACAAATCTGGCTGAGAAAAGGCAGAAGGCAGGTTTGTGATGGCAAGACCAAAGAAAACTTTGGAGCCGGAACAGACAAATGAAAGTTCTGTAGAAAAAAATACTGCAGAACTTCCAAAGGATTCTGACTCTCAGCCTATTCCAGATACAGAAGATCAGGTTTTACCGAGTGCTGTTGAAAACAGGATAGTAACACTTTTGAAAGAGTTTCTTGAAAATAATGCTTACTCGGAAAAGACCAAATCTATGTATGAGGATATTATCAGCTTTTATGGCAATTTCGATTCACGGATGAAAGAGTTGTCAGATAAGCTAAACAATGAGATTGAGTACAGCAAATTGATTGAGACTCAGCTCAGCAAGAAAACTGTTGAGATGGAATGCATTATGTTAAAAAAATCCCTGACAGAAGAGAGAGCAATGCTGGGGCTTAAGTTTGATGAAATGCAGAAAATTCTCAACGATAAACTTGTAGAATATGATGAGAGAGTGAAGCTGATGCAAAAGGCTATTCAGGATTTAAATGACAGCATTGACCAGAAAATGAAAGATTTCAAATCGATAGATGCAAAGATTATTGATAATCTTGAAAAGTTTAGGGCAGATATGACATCGGCTTCAAAAAATGAGTACAAAGTGATTCAGACAAAATGCATTGAAGTAATGGAAGACAGCAAAGTTAAATTTGAGACAATCAAAAACAATGTTGTTTCCTTCCTGAAAAAATGCGAGGAACAAAATGAAACATTGATTTCAAAAGTTCCAGAACAGAAACGCAAACGAGACTGGAAGGATTATGTAATCTACATTCTTTCCGGCCTGTGTGTTGTGAGTATGTGTGTGATTGTATTCCAGGTCATATTCAGATAAATGCAGACATTGTTGTTGACCTCACCTGGTGCTGTGGTAAGAGTTTCTTATTGCAGCACCTTTTTTGTTTTTGGAGGATATTTTGAATAGGAAAGAATTGATAGAAGAAATAAGCAAGAGAACTGGAGTAAAGAAAACAGATGTCAAAAATATGATGCTTTCTTTTACGGATATTGTTGGAGAAAAACTTGGGGAAGGGGAGAGTGTAAACATCACTGGGCTTGGAACTTTTTATGTAAGTGAACGTACTGAATATATATCCAAGGATATAAACACAGGACTAAGAAAGAAAATTCCAAAGGTAACAGTTTTGCGGATTAAATTTTCTGACTTGTTGAAAAAGAGGGTGTTATCAATGTCATAATGGCTACAGAATAAAATAATCAAATGTGGTAAAATTGACGATACTAAGAAGATGGCAAATAGAACAACAGAATATCTTAAAAGTCTTGTAAATGAATTAAGAAAACTTCCCTCAGAGATAGAATGGGTAGAATTTAAGTGTAATAATAAAGATCCTCAGATGATTGGTGAATATATCTCTGCATTAAGTAACTCGGCTGCATTATGTGAAAAACCTTTTGGCTATGTTATTTGGGGAATTGATGATGGAACTCATGATATCAAAGGAACAACTTTTGACTGGCAGAATGCAAAGAAAGGAAACGAACAGTTAGAAGCATGGCTGACAAGATTATGTAATCCAAGAATAAACTTTCATTTTTATGATGTATTAACTGATGATGGTAAAGTTGTTTTGTTAGAAATTCCTGCTGCAGAAAATCAACCATTACGATTTTCTGGAGAAGAATATATTCGAATTGCATCCAACAAGAAATATCTGAAAGAGTTTCCATTAAAAGAAAGGGAATTGTGGAAAACCTTTGATACTGTTCCATTTGAATTAAAAATTGCACTTGAAAATAAAACAGAAGATGAGGTTGTTGCATTACTCGATTATTCAAGATATTACGATAAAATGGGTATTCCAGTGCCTCGTAATCGTTCTGATATTCTTGAGGATTTTTCCAATGAAAAGTTTGTAAAGAAGAATACTGTTAATAATTGGGATATTACAAATATTGGTGCTATCCTCATAGGAAAGGATTTAAAGAAATTTGATTCACTTACTAGAAAAACTGTCCGCGTAATCTGGTATAAAAATAATACAAGACTTGAGACAATCAGAGAAAAAGAGTTCGTTTGTGGTTATGCTTTTGCTCATGAGGAAATCACACAATACATAATGACTATAATTCCACAGCAGGAAATTATAGAAGGTGCTACAAGAAGATCTGAAGTTAGTTATCCTGAAATTGCTATACGTGAACTTTTAGCAAATATGATTATTCATCAGGACCTTGAACATCATGGTACAAATCCGATGGTGGAAGTTTTCAGTGATAGAATTGAATTTTCAAATGCAGGAGCTCCCCTTATCAATATAGAAAGAATTATTGATACGGTTCCTGTTTCAAGAAATGAAAATATAGCTGGATTCATGCATAAATGTGGTATCTGTGAAGAACGTGGTAGTGGTTACGATAAGATTGTACAAGTAACAGGCGAAAGTTCTATGTTATCTCCACGAATTGAAAATCAGGAAAATCAGTTTACAAAGGTAGTTCTTTTTGGAAAACTTCCTTTTGATGTTATTCCGAAGGAAGAAAAAATCAGAACTGTTTATATGCAGGCTTGTTTGGCTTATGTGAATTATGGTTTTGTTTGTAATTCTGATGTGAGAAAATTATTTGGCTTGGCTGAAGCTGAAGCATATAAAGTTTCTCGTATAATTAAAGATGCAACGGAAGCAAAATTTATCAAGGCAGTAGATGATTCTTCTAGAAAATACATGAAATATATACCTTATTGGGCTTAAATCTTATTTGCATTCATTTGCACTCATTTGCAAAAATACTTAAATTTTAAGAAAAAAGATTGATAATTAGGCTGTTTTTAGGTCAAAAACTCTAAGAATAGATAGATTCTTATTTGCACTCATTTGCAAATGGTTTTTCGGGAAGAGTGAGGAAAGACCGCGGGAAGGTCTTTTTCTTCTTTTTCGCGGTCTTTCCTTTCTGGCTGGATTAATAAGGTGGGTGATAAACTGGGTGATAAAACGGGTGATAAACTGGGTGTTATTTCAGAGTTAAACGGTACTCAAATAAAAGTTCTTTCAGAAATAAGAAAT
This sequence comes from Candidatus Treponema equifaecale, assembly GCA_018064905.1. GTDB lineage: Bacteria > Spirochaetota > Spirochaetia > Treponematales > Treponemataceae > Treponema_D > Treponema_D equifaecale. The sequence goes on along the minus strand of JAGHUJ010000214.1, from coordinate 1,027 downwards.
AATCCAAATGTCACAAAACCTGAACTGGAAAAACTTGTTGGGGTTGGCAAAACCACTATTGATACTGCTATTTCAGTCTTGAAGAAAATGAATATTATTGAGCGAATTGGTTCGAATAAAACTGGGTATTGGCAGGTAAAAAGGTAGAATCAAAGAAACTGTAGAAGCTAAATTAATTAAAGTTGTTGATGAAACAACAACTCCAAGGTATATGAAATATATTCTAAGTTGGGCTTAGCCTAACTTGCAGAAACTTGCATCTTTTCAAGACTAAAAAGACCGCGAAGAGTTAAATCTGGGCGGTCTTTTTCTTCGGCTGGAATAAAGGCCAGCCATCCTTGTCCTATTTTGTAGCTCGTTCCTGTCCTGTCAGGTTTGAAGGAAGAGATGTATCTTTCTTAGCATTCTTGGCTTCGGCAGCTTTCATGTAATTCAAAGCTACCTCTTGGCCCTGGGCTGTTCCTTGGGATTTCTTCTCGTTAATCCATTCTGAATGTCGCATATTTGTAAGTCCGCCAGTTGCTGCATCATATTTTGTTGCATTCTGGAATTTAGGATTTGAAGTGTTATTCAAAGTTCTTGAATCATTTGGTCCTAATTCACGGGATGTGTTCTGACCACTTCTCTGGTAAGCCTGGCTTCCAGAACCTCCGCCACCTCCGGCACCACCTTTTTGTGGACCTCCATGGAGGAAGTTGTTTCCGGCACTCTTGAACTTGTCTTTTAAACCTTCAGAAACGGATGCATACATTCCTTTTCTTGCAGCTGCTCGAGCTTGTTTGTCTGTACCGCCCAGGTCTTTTACGCCCTGACTTGCAGCCTTTCCTGCAGCACGCGTTTTTGCAATAGATCCTCCAGCATTGATAGCACCCTGAGCAGCAGCACGTGTTCCTTCTTTGGCAACATGTGCTGTACCATTTGCCATTTTTGTTCCAAATTTTGCTCCCATTGCAACAGAACCAACTGCCTGAACAAATTCACCCATAGAAAGCTGTGGCTGACCTGTAAGAAGTGTCATTGCAATTTT
>JAGHUJ010000222.1 GCA_018064905.1 Candidatus Treponema equifaecale | reverse complement strand
TTAATATACATTAGACAAAATATTGTTAGTTGCTAATATTTCTTAAAGAAAAATTAAGGATGTTTGTCCGTGGATTCACACTTTTTCGCATGCTTGTGTGTTCCCCACGGACACTTTTTATGTTATAATAGTGTCATTAAAAAGCGAGATGTAACCGTCTCGCTTCTTTGTCCACATATTATATTTGAAGGAGAGATATTATGGCAAAATGGGTTTACCGTTTTGAGGAGGGAAATGCAGAGATGCGTCCCTTACTTGGTGGAAAGGGTGCAAACCTTGCAGAGATGACCAACCTTGGTCTTCCTATTCCACAGGGATTTACTGTTACAACAGAAGCTTGTACAGATTACTACAATCAGGGAAAGAAAATTTCAGATGAAATCAAAGAACAGATTTTTGCGGAAATCGCTGTTCTTGAAGAGAAGCAGAACAAGAAATTCGGTGATACCGAAAATCCTTTACTTGTTTCTGTTCGTTCAGGTGCTCGTGCATCAATGCCAGGTATGATGGATACAATCTTAAACCTTGGACTTAATGACGTAGCAGTTGAAGGATTTGCAAATAAGACAGGAAACAGAAGATTCGCTTACGACTCTTACGGACGTTTCATTCAGATGTTCTCAGACGTTGTAATGGAAGTTCCCAAGTCATTATTTGAAAGAGTTCTTGATGAAATTAAGAACAAAAAGCATGTACATTACGATACAGAGCTTACAGCAGATGATCTTAAGGATGTAATCGATAGATTCAAGAGTATCTATAAAGATAAGATGGGAGAAGAGTTCCCTCAGGATCCTAAGGTACAGTTAATGGAAGCTGTCAAAGCAGTTTTCCGTTCATGGGATAACGAACGAGCAATCGTTTATCGTCGTATGAATGATATCCCCGGTGACTGGGGAACAGCTGTAAACGTTCAGGCAATGGTATTTGGTAACATGGGCGATACATCAGGTACTGGTGTTGCCTTCACTCGTAACCCTTCAACAGGTGAAAAGGGTATCTTTGGTGAGTACCTTATCAATGCGCAGGGTGAAGACGTTGTTGCAGGTATTCGTACACCTCAGCCTATTACAAAACTTCAGGAAGATCTTCCCGAATGTTTTGCCAAATTTATGGAAATTGCTAATAAACTTGAAGACCATTACCGCGATATGCAGGATATGGAGTTTACTATTGAAGAAGGAAAACTTTATTTCCTTCAGACAAGAAATGGCAAAAGAACAGCTCAGGCAGCTTTACAGATTGCTTGTGATTTGGTAGATGAAGGAATGATTTCAGAGCAGGAAGCTGTTATGAGAATTGAAGCTAAGTCTCTTGATCAGTTACTTCACCCCACATTTGATACAATCGCTCTTCGTGATGGAGAAGTTATGGGCGTTGGTCTTCCTGCATCACCCGGTGCTGCAGCAGGACGCGTTTACTTTACAGCTGAAGAAGCTAAAATTGCACATGCAAGAGGAGAAAGAGTTATTCTTGTTCGTCTTGAAACATCACCTGAAGACATTGAAGGTATGCATGCTTCAGAAGGTATCCTTACAGTACGTGGTGGTATGACATCTCACGCAGCAGTAGTTGCGCGTGGTATGGGTACATGCTGTGTATCAGGATGTGGTGCAATCAATATTAATGAAGAAGAAAAGTGGTTTGAACTTGGTGGAATTAAGTTCAACGAAGGTGATTACATTTCACTTGATGGTTCAACCGGTAAGATTTATAAGGGTGACTTACGTACAAAAGATGCTGAAATTTCAGGTAATTTTGAGCGTATCATGAACTGGGCTGACAAGTATCGTAAACTTAAAGTTCGTACAAATGCTGATACACCCGCAGATGCACTTAACGCAATTAAGCTTGGTGCTGAAGGAATCGGTCTTTGCCGTACAGAGCACATGTTCTTTGATGCAGAAAGAATCCCTAAGATCCGCAAGATGATTCTTTCCAAGACATGCGAACAAAGAGAAGCAGCTTTAAATGAACTCATTCCTTTCCAGAAGTCTGACTTCAAGGGTATCTTTAAGACAATGGAAGGAAGACCGGTTACAATTCGTTTCCTCGATCCTCCTTTACATGAATTTGTTCCTACAGATGACGAAGATATCAAGGCTTTAGCCGACGATATGGGACTTACATTTGAAGAAGTTAAGAATACATGTGATTCATTACACGAATTCAACCCCATGATGGGTCACCGTGGATGCCGTCTTGCTGTTACATATCCTGAAATTGCAAGAATGCAGACACGTGCTGTAATGGAAGCTGCAATTGAAGAAAATGAAAAGTATGGATTCAATATTGAACCTGAAATCATGATTCCTCTTGTAGGTGACCGCAAGGAACTTAAATTTGTTAAGGACGTTGTAGTTGAAACAGCTGAGCAGGTTAAGAAGGAATACAAGTCAGATATCGTATATCATATCGGTACTATGATTGAAATTCCTCGTGCAGCTTTGATGGCTGATGAAATTGCAGAAGAAGCTGAATTCTTCTCATTTGGTACAAACGACCTTACTCAGATGACATTCGGTTTCTCACGTGATGATACAGGAAAATTCATTGATTCATACTATAAGTCCAAGATTTATGAATCTGATCCTTTCGCAAAGCTTGACCAGAATGGTGTTGGTCAGCTTGTTCAGATGGCTGCAGAGAAGGGTCGCAAGGTTCGTCCCGGCATCAAGCTTGGAATCTGTGGCGAACACGGTGGAGATCCTTCATCAGTTGAATTCTGCCACAAGGTAGGACTTACATATGTATCATGTTCACCTTTCCGTGTGCCCATCGCCAGATTAGCTGCTGCCCAGGCAGCGATTTCAAATCAGTAGGATTTGAAATCGCATCGATCAAATGAGCGTTAGTGGCGGCTTGCGAAGCAAACGCCACGATAGCGAACTTGATCGGTTTTCCGCAGGAAAACGTATAGCTTTGTGCTATCGCTAATAAGTAATGCTATCCCTTAGCTAACTATTGCGAAAATGATGTAAATACTGAGAACTCTGTTTTGGCCATAACGGTTGGAACAGAGTTCTTTTTTTCTCATAAAAACCTATCACTACGTGCCAGCCGTTGCCTTGCAACTCGTGTTTTTATTTCGTATACGCTCGGGTGAAAACAAATGTCTCCTTCGGAGCCGCTTGTTTTCCTTCCTCGCTAT
>JAGHUJ010000061.1 GCA_018064905.1 Candidatus Treponema equifaecale | reverse complement strand
TTTCAACTCAAACGGAAAAGCTGTTTTCTCAACTGATGAATTTGTTCCAAGGCTTTCTAATACTGACGGAAAAATAAAAAACTATACTGAAAAAAAATTTTACACTGACGGAAATTTGGAAGTTTTATATTTGTCACAAAATATAAATGATTTTACGGTTCAAATTTGGATTGATATTGAAAGCGATTCAACTTCAAAAATCGTTTATTCTGTTATGAAAATTATTCCGCTTTTTTTAATTCCGATTCTCATATTTCTTTTTATCTTTCTTCTGAAAATCACAAAAAAAGCTTTTGAAAGAGAGCGGGAATTTTCTGCAAATGTCAGTCACGAACTTCAAACACCTGTAAATGCAATTTTAGGACACGCAAACTTACTAAATCGTTGGGGAAAAAGTGATGAAAAACAACTGGAAACTTCGATAAATGTGATAATAAATGAAGCACATTCAATGAAGGCGATGATTACAAATCTTCTTCAAATGACAAAACTTGAAAAAGGAATAATAAAACCGCAAAAAACTCAAATTTTTGTAAAAGAATTTTTTGATTCAATAAAAAAGGAATTCAAATACGAAAAAAATCTTGAAATTAATTTTGATAAAAATATTAGCGAAGAAATTTCAATTTTTACAGATAAAAACCTTTTTCACCAAATTTTTATAATTGCAATTTCGAATAGCGTGAAATTTTGTCCATCTCCATGCAAAATAGAATTGAGATTTGAAGAATCGGAAAAAAAAGCGATCTTTGAAATAATCGACAATGGAAACGGATTTCAAAAAGAAACACTTTCCCGCGTTTTTGATAGATTTTTTAAAGGTGACGAATCTCACACCAGAGAAAAAGGTGGAGCCGGGTTAGGATTGAGCATCGCAAAATCAATCGCAATTGCATTAAATGCAAAAATTAAAGTTTTCAATGAAAAAACTGGTGGTGCTGCCGTTCAACTTGAAATGAGCAAATACCAAGAGCTTTGAAAAAAAAGCCGAAGCTCTTGTAAATCAGCAAAAGGAAATCGATGTTCGTCTTTCAGTAATCCGTTCCCTTTTGGAGAAAGACCAGTATGAAGTATAAGTGCTTTTATAAAATCTTCTTCTGAAAAACTTTTTAAAGATATAACCTTAGTTTCAAAAGCTCAAGTAATTTCAAATTCTGGAATACTGCTTACAGTCTGAGCAAGGCTTTTAAACATCTGTTTTCCACATGTAAATGGCTTGCACATGACGGACAGAACTCTTTAATATCGGTAACTGGAAAATGGCTGCTCCAAACATTGTAGTTTCGTGTCTTGAATATATGGGAATCACGACGGGTGTTATAAGTGTTTATCATCTGATTAGACACTGATTGTTTTCAAGTCATAATAATTGCTTATCTGAATCCATCTGAACTCAATCGAGTATTAAAAATATTACAGGATATGGCGGATAGCCCGACCGGCTGCAGAAAGCAGCCGGTAACGCCCTTTTTTTTACACGGAATTTACCTGTCCTTCACAGACCCTTAACTTTTATTCATTACAGTAACCTTAAACAATTTTATTGAGGTAAGTTATGAATCCTACTGTAAAATTGACGATTTTGCAGTATTCTAGACTTATGAAATTAACGAATTTGTGGTTTTTGATTGTGAAAATGACGATTTTGTAGTATTCTAGGCTTATAAAATTAACGATTTTGAGGATTGCATGGTTTTTAAGCGGAAAATATACGACAAATTCAAGGAATGGAAAGAAAATTCAAATGGGAATTCTGCGCTTTTAGTTGAAGGTGCAAGACGAATCGGAAAGTCCACTATTGTTGAAGACTTTGCAAAAAATGAATATAAATCCTACATTCTCATAGATTTTACAAAGGCCTCTAAAATTGTTCTTTCGCTTTTTGACGATATTTCAGATCTGGATTTTATTTTCATGCAGCTTCAGCTCATTTACAAAACTGATTTGCATGAAAGAAAAAGTCTGATTATATTTGATGAAGTTCAATTCTGCCCAAAGGCGAGACAAGCCATAAAGCATCTTGTAGCAGACCACCGTTATGATTATATTGAAACAGGTTCACTTATTTCCATCAAAAAAAATGTAAAGGACATTCTCATTCCCAGTGAAGAACAGTCGATTCAAATGTATCCGATGGATTTTGAAGAATTCTGCTGGGCAAAAGGGGATAACACAACAATTCCGCTTCTGAAAAATTTTTATGAGAAATACAAACCTCTTGGAGACGACACAAACAGAAAATTGATGAGAGATTTTCGTCTTTATATGCTGGTTGGTGGAATGCCAAAAGTTGTAAGTATATTTTTAGAAACAAACAATATGCGTCTGGTGGATGAAGAAAAAAGAAAGATTCTGAAACTTTATGAAGAAGATTTTATGAAAGTCGACCCGACAGGAAAGGCAAAACTTTTGTTCAAGGCTATTCCGTCACAGCTGGAAGGAAATGCTTCACGATATCAGGTTTCTTCTGTTCTTGCAAACCAAAGAAGTGAAAATATTCTTGAATTGATTTCTGAAATGGAAAGCTCAAAAACAGTTCTTGTGGCTTATTGTTCAAATGACCCCAATGCAGGGTTGAACCGAACTGCAAATCTTGAAAAATTCAAACTTTTTCTCTGTGATACGGGTCTTTTCACAACATTGATTTTTGAGGACAAGGATTTTACTGAAAATGTGATTTATGAAAAGCTTCTAAATGATAAACTTGAAGTAAATTTAGGTTATCTTTATGAGAATGTTGTTGCGCAGATTTTAAAAGCAAACGGAAACAATCTTTTTTATTACACATTCCTGAACGAAAAATCACGGCACAATTACGAAATTGACTTTCTCATTTCAAGAAAAAACAAAATTTGTCCAATTGAAGTAAAATCTTCAGGCTACAAAACCCATGCTTCTCTTGATGCTTTTTCAGAAAAATTCTCTTCACGAATCTTAGAAAAATATCTCATTTACACAAAAGATTTAGGAAAAGACCAAGATGTTTTGAGTATTCCTTTTTATATGAGCGTGTTTTTGTAAAAAAAATTTAAGAAATCCTCAGTTTTGAGTTATAATTGTTGCGTTATTGAGTGCACGAAAGATATACGCAAAAAAAATGAAAAATTGGAGGAAAATATATGAAAAAACTTTTGTTAACAGCTTGTTTGATGATGGCTGGAATTACCTGTTTTGGGCAGGAAGGAAAAAAGGAGGAGCCTGTGAAGGAAATTGAAGTTAAGGAAATTCAGAAAAACCTTTATTCGATTGAGGATCCGGGGTCACGCCAGTTTTTTGTGGTTGGGAAAGACAAGGTTCTGCTTTTTGATACAGGTTTTGGCCGCTCTTCTGTTATGGAAAAAATCAGAAAGTATTCAGACCTGCCGGTTGAGGTTGCAATCACTCATGGTCACGGTGATCATGTAAGCGGACTTAAAGAATTTGGTTCCTGCTGGATTTCTGAAAAAGATGCTTCCATGATTCCTGAAGGTGTTGAAGCCAGAATCATCAAGGAAGGTGACAAGCTTTCATGCGGCGGCTACACTTTTGAAGTTGTGGAAATTCCTGGCCATACAGAAGGCAGCGTTGTTTATCTGGACAAAAAGAAAAAAATCATGATTGGCGGGGACAGCATTCAGCCTGGTCCGATTTTTATGTTCGGTGATGTTAAAAAATTTGATGATTACATCGCAAGCATGGAAAAACTGAACAAGCTTTCAAAATACATCAAGCAGATTTATCCAGCCCACAATGCCAGCGTTGTTGGTCCTGAATACATTAAGTTCTGCATTGAAGATGCCAAGGCTTTTAAAGAAGGAAAACTCGTTGCCGAAGAAATTCAGATGATGGGAAAAACAAGAAAAGTCTACAAAGGCAAGAACGTTTCATTTTTTGCTGACTAAAACTGAAAAATTGACTCTCAGCTGACCTGCACGATTCCAAACACGCAGTCACCGGCTTTTTCAATTTTTCTAACAAGGTCAATATAGTTCAACTCTGTTTTTACATTTCCGCCATTTTCTATGCGAACTCGTGAGAGGTGGCGGAGTTCTTTTTTCTTGTCATCGATTGTCTGTTCAATAGTTTCTGCCTGAAGTCTTTCTTCTGCGGAAATGCCTGTTGAAAGTCTGGAACATTTCTGAAGGAATCTTGTGATTGCCTCGTTCATTTCGTCAATATAGTCTTCAGTTTGATTTATAGCTTCATTTTCCGATTCCACATTTTTGTTGTTGGTCAAAGTATTTGTGATTGTATCGAACATTTCCATAACCTTTACGGCCATTTTTGAAATTTCCTTCTGAATCTGGAAGGAATACAAATCTGCGCTGACATGGGTGTAGGGGAGAATTGCAGGAAATTTATAATGTTCGTTTTCATCAATCTTGTCATCTTTAATTATTCTTGTTGCCAGAACCGCAATCTGATCCACAAAAGGAATAAAAATCAATGTTGCGCAAAGGTTGAAAATCGTGTGAAGCATTGCAATGTGGGTTGTGATATTTTCTGAAGGCAATTCTGGAACAATCAGGTCAACAACTGCAAGAAATGGTTTGAACACAAGAAGTGCAAGAATTGTTCCGGCCAGATTGAATCCAACATGAACCAGTGCAGTTCTGCGGGCGTTTACAGTTGCACCGGAAGACTGAATGACTGCAGTTACACCGATTCCAGTCAGAACCGCCGCAAACCTGTTTCCTGTAATCTTTCCCAGCATTTTTTGAAGATTGCTTCCTTCGCCTTCCTTGCTGCTTACAAGAATTGACGCGTTGTGGTACTTTGCGGCGTGTTTTACTATGCTTAGCCCCAGACCTGTTCCGCCCAGAACTTTGGAGCGGCTTTTGTCCACACGGTAGAAGCGTTCAAATCCCCTGCATTCGTACCCCTGACTTTGAAGTGTATAAACAATAAGTTTTCTGATATTTTCATCATCTTCAAGAATAAAAATCATATATATAGTTATAGATGAAGAATGTAAAAAAGCAATTATAGAAATGTAAAATTTAAGTAAAAAAAGAAGGGCTGTCCAAAAACTTTTCGACAGCCCTCAGTTACTAATTGATTACAGAAGTTGGGATTCCGTTCAGGTAGTGGAGATAGTTTTCGATGGCCATGTCTACGGCTCTAAGTCTTGAAGCTTTTGTGAGCCATGCAATGTGACCTGTGATGCTTGTTTTGTCTGTGTGGAAGAGTGGATTGTCTCCAACCTGTGGTTCGTCTCTCAGTACGTCAAGGCCGGCTCCGTATACTTTTCCGCTGTCCAGAGCTTCCTTCAGGTCTTCTTCAACGATGAGTCCACCTCTGGCTGTGTTCACAAGAATTACTCCGTCCTTCATTTTTGCAAAGGCTTCCTTGTTGAATGTGTCCTGTGTGTCAGATGTGAGCGGTGCATGAATTGAAATTACGTCACTTTCTTTGAGCAATGTGTCAAAGTCCACCTGCTCGATAAAGTGATACTGTGCACCGACTTTCTTGTGGCGGCTGTAGGAAATTACTCTCATTCCAAAGCCTGATGCCATTTTTGCAAAGGCAAGTCCGATTGCTCCAAGTCCAAAGATACCGCAGGTTTTTCCATAAAGCTCAATCTGTGGTGTTACAACTCTGTCATAGTGCATTCGGTTTTCTTCTTTTGTCCAGTCAGTCTTTTTAATCAGTTCTGAATGGTCTTTTACATGGTGACAAACTTCCATGAGCAATGCCCATCCATATTCTGCGATTGTCTGTGCGCCGTAGATTGTATTTGTGATTGTGATTCCCTTTCGGCGGGTCATTTCCACGTCAAATTCTCGCCAGCCGTGTCCCAATGTTGCTATATATTTGAGATTTGGATGCTTGCTCAAGATTTCTTCATTGATGATTCTGTCTGAAATCCAGATTCCGAACACTGCATCAGCGTCTCCGATCATTTCATCAAGTTCTTCTGGGCTTGGATAGCCTTTTGGATATTTTATGTCCAGCTCTACGCCCGGAATTGCCTTTTCAAGTGCTTTCCAGTGTGATGTTACTTCTTCTGCAGTCAAATCCGGCTGCATGATTGTTTCCTGAATAATGCAAAGCTTCATAGTTGTGCTCCTTTGAATGTCACCTCGAGCGCAGTCGAGAGGTCTGTTTTTAGATTTCTCCACTACGCACATTGTGCTTTGGTCGAAATGACACTGAAATTTTGAGAGAATTTTGTACAAAGTAAAAAGGGTGGGGATTTTTGTCAATTATTTATAAGATTTTTTGTAATTTTACGGTTGAGATGCGGTGATTTTTGTAATTTTTCCAAATTTTGCTGTAGTTTATTGCTTTTCACAACAGTTTTAGGCATAATTCCAACATCAATCGAATTACAACAGGTGGCGACGGTGCCGATCAGAGATGATCAGTGCCGCCGCCACCTTTTTTTGTTTACGGTTGGTGCGCAGGAGGTACGAAAATGCTTAAATATGTTACGAAAAGACTTCTTCTTGGGCTTTTGACCTTGTTTGTTCTTGTGGCAATTACTTTTACAATGACAAGACTCATGCCGGGCAGCCCTCTCCAGTCTAAGAACGTTTCTGGTGAGCTTCTTGAAAAAATGGAAGCACAGTATGGTTTGGACAAGCCTGTTGTTCAGCAGTTCTTCATCTATTGTAAGAACATGCTCCATGGCGATTTGGGAACTTCTTACAAAAAAATCGGCACAAATGTTACAACTATTATCAGCCAGACAATGTATCCAACTTTGAGACTTGGTCTTGTTACTTTCATTCTGGTTCTGGTGGTTGGTATTTCTGCTGGTGTAATGATGGCAAAGGCAAAGACCAATTTTTCAAGAGGTGCCTGGCTTACTGGTCTTACGCTTGGTGTAAGTGTTCCAAACTTTCTTGTAGCCTTGCTTCTGATGATTTTGTTCGGTGTTATTTTGAATGTGTGTCCGATTATTGGTCTTTCTACACCAAAACATTTTATTCTTCCTGCCATAGCTCAGGGACTTTATCCAATTTCTGCTGTTGCCCGACTCACCCAGTCAAGCTATGAAGAAGTTGTTCGTCAGGATTACATCACAATGGCAAAGGCAAAGGGTATTTCAAAATCAACAATCCTTTTCCGCCATATTTTGAAGAATGCAATGCTTCCTGTAATTACTTACATGGGACCAATGGTTGCCTTCCTTCTTACTGGTTCAGTTACCACTGAAAAAATCTTCTCTATTCCTGGTCTTGGAAGAGAGTTCACAAACGCAATCATGAACCACGACTACACTGTTGTTATGGGTATCACAATTTTCATGGGTGCAATCATCATCGTCTGCAACCTTTTGGCAGATATCATCTGTGCAATCGTTGACCCACGTACAAGAAAATCAATGTAAGGACTTAGGGGGTATACTATGGAAGAAATTAAATCACAGCTCACAGAAGAAAAGCTTTTCAGAAAGCTTGGAAAAGATGAAAAAAATGATGAGTTCATTGCCATTGAAAGCAAAACCTTCCTTCAGTCTGTTGTTTCAGATTTTTTGAAGAATAAGCGTGCAGTAACTGGACTTATTGTTCTTACAATTGTTGTTCTTGCAGCAGTTTTTGGACCTATGATGAGTCAGTACACTTATGACCAGCAGAACATGGCTTTGAGAAATGCAGGTCCAAGCCTTTCACATTTCTTTGGAACTGACAAAATGGGCCGCGATATTTTTGTTCGTATTCTTTACGGTGCAAGAATCAGCCTGGGTGTTGGTGTTATGGCCGCTTTGGTTAACCTTGTGCTCGGTACTTTGTACGGTGGAATTGCAGGTTTTGTTGGTGGAAAGACTGACATGATCATGATGAGAGTCGTAGACATCATCTATTCGGTTCCTTCAATGCTTTACATCGTTCTGATTATGCTTTGGCTTGGTGCCGGTGTTGGTTCAATCATGCTGGGTATTTCAATCACCTGTTGGATTGGTATGGCACGAATCGTAAGGCAGGAAGTTAAGAGTCTTAAGGAACAGGAATTCACAATGGCTGCCTTTGTTCTTGGTGCAAGCTCAAAACGAATTCTGATCAAGCACCTGCTTATTAACTCAATGGGACCAATCATCGTAAACGTAACTTTGCAGGTTCCACAGGCAATCTTTACTGAAGCCTGGTTGAGCTTCCTTGGTGTTGGTATTTCTGCACCAAAGGCCAGTTGGGGTACATTGGCTGAAGCTGCCCGTGAACTTATTCAGGTTTATCCAATGCAGACAATTTATCCGCTGGTTGCAATTTGTATCACAATCATTTCCTTCAACTTTGTTGGTGAAGGTCTTGAACGAGCATTGGATCCAAAGCGAAAGAGATAACGAGAAAATTCTAATGGTCATTGAGCTTGTCGAAATGACCTTTCATCTAAGTGGTTTCGACAAGCTCAACCACCTCAGGAGTACTATATGGCATTATTAGAAATAAAAGGACTTACTACAGAATTTAAAACTGACCAGGGAATTGTTAAGGCTGTTCGCGGTGTTGATTATCATGTTGAACGCGGTGAAGTTCTTGGAATCGTTGGTGAATCTGGTTCAGGAAAATCACAGGGTATGCTTTCTCTGATGGGACTTCTTGCTGGAAACGGTAAGGTTACATCTGGTTCAATGATTTTTGACGGAAAGGATCTCAGCCCAAATCACTACACAACAAAAAAAGAAAAGAAAGAATTCGACAAAATGCTTCAGGATATCCGTGGAAATGAAATTTCAATGATTTTCCAGGATCCAATGTCATACCTGAACCCAATCGTTTCAATCGAAAAGCAGATGACAGAAGGCATTCTTTACCATACTAAATGTTCAAAAAAGGAAGCCGTTGCAAGAGCCATTGAGCTTATGAAGATGGTTGGAATTCCAGCTCCGGAAAGCAGACTTAAGCAGTATCCTTTTGAATTTTCCGGTGGTATGCGTCAGAGAATCATTATTGCGATTGCACTTGCATGTAACCCAAAGCTTTTGATTTGTGATGAACCTACAACTGCTTTGGACGTAACTGTTCAGGCTCAGATTCTTGATTTGATCAAGGATTTAACAAAGAAAATGAACACTGGTGTAATTATGATTACACACGATTTGGGCGTAGTTGCTTCACTTTGTGACAGAATCAGCATCATGTACGGTGGAAACATCATGGAAGAAGGAACTGTAAACGAAATCTTCTATGAAGCAAAGCATCCGTATACAAAAGGTCTCCTGAACAGTATTGCAAATTCAAATGTAGACCACAGGGAACCACTTAAACCAATTCCTGGAACTCCACCAGATTTGATCAAGCTTGGAAATGAATGTCCGTTTGCTCCACGCTGTTCTGAAGCAATGGATATCTGTACAAAATACGGTCCTGCCAGCACAGATTTCAGCAAGACACATAAGTGCAAATGCTGGCTTCACTGCAAGGACAAGGCCGAAGAAATAATTGCCGCTGCAGAAGAGGCAAAGAAACAGGCAGAAGCAGCAACTGCATCACAAGCTGCAAAGTAGGAGGAAATGACAATGGCAAACACACAACCAATTCTTGAAGTTCAGGGCCTGACAAAATATTTTGATGCCGCAGGTGGAAAGAAGGTTCATGCAGTTGAAAATGTTTCCTTCACAATTGAACGCGGTGAAACACTGGGTATCGTAGGTGAATCCGGCTGTGGAAAAAGCTCAATGGGCCGCACAATTCTTAAGATTCATGAATCAACTGGTGGAAAAATTATTTTTGATGGTGTGGATATTACAAAGCTTTCTGCAAAGAAAATGCTTCCATACCGCCGCCGAATGCAGATGATTTTTCAGGATCCTTATGCTTCCCTGAACCCTCGTATGACTGTTGGTGAAATCATTGAAGAACCAATGGTAATTCACAACATCGGTACACCAAAGGAAAGACACGCAATCGTTCAGGAGCTGATCAAAACTGTTGGTCTTAAGCCTGACCATATCCGCCGCTATCCATTTGAATTTTCAGGTGGTCAGAGACAGCGAATAGGTATTGCAAGAGCTTTGGCATTGAACCCAGAATTCATCGTTTGTGACGAACCTATTTCGGCTCTGGATGTTTCAATTCAGGCACAGGTAATCAACCTGCTGGAAAAGCTTCAGCATGAACGCGGTTTCAGCTATCTGTTCATTGCTCACGATTTGGAAATGGTTCATCACATCAGCCATAAGATTGGAGTTATGTATCTTGGAAACATGGTTGAATTTGGTGACAGTGACGATGTTTACAAGCATCCGCTGCATCCATATACAAGGGCGCTGATTTCGGCTTCACCAGTTCCGGATCCAGATCAGGCAAAGACAAAGCAGAGAATCGTTCTGGAAGGTGAGGTTCCAAGTCCGTTGAACCCACCAAAGGGCTGTCCATTCTCTCCACGCTGCCGTTACTGTTCAGAAGAATGTAAGTCAACAAAGCCTGGAGTTTATGAGGTAGAAGGAAGAAAGGTTGCATGTCACCTTTACTCACCAGAAAAAATCAAACAATACAGCAGTGAAGGCAAGACACCAGAACAGGCTGTTTTTGAAGAATAATTTAGTTTAGGAGGTATTTTATATGAAAATTTTAAAAATCGTGGCAGCTTCGGTAATCAGTGCTGCATTCATCTTTGGTCTTTCATCATGTGGTGAAAAGAAGAGCAGAGTCCAGACAAATGAAAAGGGTGAAATCCTTGAACTTTCAATCAACAACCAGTCAGAAACTGGTGAATATGACCCGGCAGGTGCCGCAGCTTATGTTTACTACTCACATCAGACATACGCTTTGGATCCACTTGTAAACTACACAAAGGAAGGCTTATACACACCTGCTTCAGCAGAAAGCTGGGAAGTTTCAAAAGATCTTCTTACATACACATTCCATATCAGAAAGGATGCAAAATGGTCAGACGGTTCTGATTTGACTTCAGCAGACTTCCTTAACACAATTCTCCGTGCCCTCAAACCTGAAAACGGTTCATGGTATGTAGACTTCCTTTTCCCAATCAAAAATGCAAAGGCTGTATTTGACGGAAAGGCATCTGTTGATTCTCTTGGAGTTGCAACACCTGATGCAAAGACAATTGCCTTCACTTTGGAAAAACCTTGCGCATACTTCCTTGATTTGATTCCAAACGTTCCAACTTATCGTCCATCAAATTCAAAATTCGCAAAAGATGAGGACAAAAACTGGGATATGGATCCAGCAAAGAACCTGAGCAACGGTCCTTGGTACATGGCAGAACGCAAACCAGGTGAATATATTCTCTACAAGAAGAATCCATATTACTACGATGCTGAAAAAGTTAATCTTCTTTCTGTTAAAATGCGTTTTATGGATGATGATCAGGCTAAAGCTGCAGCATATCAGACAGGTGAACTTGCAATTCTTTCAGGAGCTGCGGCTTCAATTGCAGATGCTTATGAAGGAAAACCAGATGTACGCTTTGTTGAAGTCCCACAGACAAACTACATCATGCTGAACCCAAATATTGCTCCATTCGACAATCCACTTGTAAGAAAAGCATTTGCACTTGCTGTAAAACGCGTGGACATTGCAACAGTAGTAGGAAAGAGCTGTGTGCCTTCAACAACATTCGTAGGCCGCTTCTACAAGTCTAAGGTTGACGGAACTCCTTGGGGAACTTTGCAGGGTGATCTTTTGAAAGAAGACCTTGAAGAAGCTAAAAAGTTGCTTGCTGAAGCAGGTTATCCAAATGGTGAAGGACTTCCAAAAATTACTTACACATATCCATCAATGGCATATGAAGGTGATGTTGCACAGATTCTGCAGCAGCAGTGGAAGGAACTTGGAGTTGAAGTTGAACTTCAGGCATTGGAAAACGAAGTATATGTTGCAACACGCCGCGAAGGAGTTTCACAGGCAATCCGTATGCAGTGGTATGCTGACTACAACGATCCTACAACATGGCTTATGATGTATGTAGCCGGAAACTCATTGAACGACATCCGCTACAACAGCGAAAAATACAACAAGCTTATGGCACAGTCTGATCTTGAACTGGATGTGGCAAAGAGACAGGCACTTCTTCTTGAAGCAGAAAAAACTGTGGTTTCTGAAGATACTTGTATTGTTCCATTGTTCACAAACAACACAACAAACCTTACAGATCCAAGCCTTTCAGACTACTACTACGATGTAATCGCATATCCAAACTATACAACAATGACAGTAAAGTCTGAGTAGTTTGAAAATCAGCAGGAGGAGAAAATGACAACAGAAAAGGTAAATGACTTAGAACTGGTATCAGTGGCTGACTATTTTGATCCAAAGCATTTCCGCATAATTCCTGCAGAACTGGCCGGTATTATGGGAGGAATTTCTGAAGTGCCGGTTACATTCAATATTCATTACAAGTTTTCAAATAAGGTAATTTTCAACCTTACAAAGCTTCAGAATCTTTTTGGATTCGGAATAATGAATGCCAAGCTGAAGGAAATCAACGGCTACGACTACTACGGTGTCAAAGGCAAATCAAAGCTCAAAAGAGTCTACTTCAATGATTCAGGAGAGCTTACAATTATGGTTTTTGAATTCTTTGAGGAGAAGGAAAAGCTGTTCGCAGTAAAATCAGATGAGGTTCTGGATCTTATCAACAACTGCCGCTTCCCAATTCCCGAAGTTTAACCCACACATATATGGTCCAATAAACCTATTCAAAAACACTTGACCTCCGGGCCGGCTGGAAAGTTTTTCTGGCTGGCTCTTTTTTTAGTACTTAATGTTTCATATAATGCAGAACAATCGGGAGTTCCCCTGCATTCGCTGCACTTTGTTCCGCTCATTCCGGGTCGCAGTATTTCGGGTTCCGTTATCACTCCATTGTTTGCTAGCGCAAACAACGCCTGCGGCGCCCTCCATGTTGCTAACTCGAACTAAATTTAAGACTGAATGAGTTTTTTTAGTTCCTCAATATCTGGCATAACTTTCTTGATTTTTTCAGGCATATCTTCCATGGATTTATATGTTGAAACACCCATTGGCTTGTCATAATCCTGAATTACATATTCTACAAATTCTTTGTTCATTGATTTCCAACAAAAGTAAAATCTTTGCCAAAAGTCATAATAAAATTTTTGATGTTTTGAATAATCTGATTTTCTACAACCCTTTCATCAACATCCTGAGCATCTCG
>JAGHUJ010000110.1 GCA_018064905.1 Candidatus Treponema equifaecale | reverse complement strand
ACTTTGGGCAGAGGTAGATTTTTTTTACCACAAGTTCCGTTTCAGTTCCAGAAGAACAGGCGGAAATTCCCAGCACCACAAAAAGTCCCAAAATAAATTCCGCCACCAGGCCACAAATTTTTTTCATCAACATCAAAATATTCTCCCAAAAAATAAACAGCAAAACCACAAGTGCCCCAGCCGTTGTCATCTATTAATGCAACGCTTTCGTTCCCCATTAATGAACACAAGGTCTGCGCTATAAAAACTTAAAAACTGAACTGAAAGAATTGTTGGCCTTCCTTAGATGGAAGGTCAATTAATTTCTATATTCATCATGTCGGTATAGTTGCCGTCGTCGCTTCTGTTCTGTGCAATGGAAGTGACCGAGTGCTCTATCAACTTCAATGAAATCATATCGCCGTCTTTTAAAGGCTTGAATTCCGCCAGTGAAAAATACACCCTTGCGCTGATGGATTCATTCTGTGGAGAATATTCCAACACAAGCTTTATCTTTTCATCAGTTTTTAACATAGGCTGCATGATGACGACACAGAGTTCTTCAATGACAGTCTGGGCCTTTGTCATGAGTTTTGGCGGAAGCATCTGATGGCGCGCAAAATCGTTGAACTTTGTATACAGACTGAAATTATCATAAACCTGATCCGTAATATTTTCTTCAAATACCTTCAGTTTATTTATGAAGCGTCTTGTAAGTTCCTTCTGTGGATTTTGAAAAATCTCCTGCGACGTTCCTTCTTCGTAGATGATGCCCTGATCCATATAGAAAATTTTTGTGGAAACATTTTTTTCAAAAGCCATCTCGTGGGTGACTATGAGCATGGTCATTCCTTTTTTTGCAAGGTGGCTGATTACAGAAAGAACTTCACCTACCATGGTTGGATCAAGGGCGGAAGTCGGTTCGTCAAAGAGAACTATTTCTGGATCCATGGCAAGGGTTCTTGCAATTGCCACGCGCTGCTTCTGGCCGCCCGAAAGTTCATCAGGAAAATTCAACGACTTGTCCTTGAGTCCTACAGATGCAAGGAGTTCCATTCCCCTGTCGTAGGCTTCCTGCCTTGGCTTCTTTAAAAGTTCCACAGGGAATTTCATGATGTTCTCGATTACCGTCATGTTTGGAAAAAGATTGAAATTCTGAAACACCATTCCCATTTTTCGGCGCAGAATATGGGCGTTCTTTTCGGTTATGATCTCACCGTCCAGCGTTACAGTTCCGCCTGATTTGCCTTTCCGCATCCAACGAAAATACAAAACAAAGAAAACAAAAGTACAGTACATATTTTTTTAGAAATTCTCTTAAAAGCAATATCCTTAAAAACAATATGGAATGTGCAATAGACATTGAACATTCTTGACTACCACATTGTTAAATTATAACACGTTTATTTGGATCTATAAAAAAATTTTTGAAAAACGGATTGAAGAAGATGGTTGATGGGAAAGAATGGAATTTTCAAACAAAACTTTACATGGTACTGAAAAAAGCCAAACATAATATTTAATCAGCAACTCCCCCCCCACCACCACCACCACCACCAAACTTTTCTATACATCAATGTCCTTTACATAGAGGAACAGGCTCTGGTTGTTGTCGGCGTAATCGTTGGCAGTGACTATTTCCATCATCACCTGCTTAAAGCCATCTTCGTATTTTCGTCTGTAGAAGATATGGAGTGAATTCTTTTTCTTTCTGAAATAATCCTGCATGAAAGAAAGTTCTGTAAGTCTTAGATATTCTTCAAGATCTTCGGGATGTACCTGGCCAGACTTTCCAAATGATGAAAGCCACTCGGATATGCTGTCGGAAAATCCTTTTTCAGAGGTCTGTTCACTTGTATCCATGTTGATGATCTGGTAAGAATCTTCCGTAAGATTGATCTTTAAAATTTTAGTATACAGCTCGCACAGGGCTTTATGTGCATCCTGCTGTCCCCTTCGATCCACTCCAATTTTTCGATAGTGGGCAGTCTTTGCCTCGTACATTCTGGCTTCTGCAATGGCACCCAATTCTCTGGTTGAAGCGGAAGGTGCTTCCTGTTTGTTGACCCAGCCGTATGAAACTGAAATGCCATCGATGAGTTCACCTTTCCAGTTTGAAATTGCAAGATCAAAGTCGGAAAGAATTTCCAATATACGTGATGTGTTGGTCAAAAGAATTGCAACAAATTCATCTCCGCCGATTCTGTAAAGAGATCCGTATGGCCCAAGAACATCCTTCATGCATTGGCTTGCACCTACAATAAGTTCATCACCTGCCAGATGGCCCTTTGTATCGTTGACAACCTTCAATCCATTTACATCGATCGACACATAGATGAATTCATCTTCGGTAGGAGTATCGTCGTGGGCATAGATGTCATCTTCATAGGCACGACGGTTGTTGAGTCCGGTCATTTCATCGGTTTTCGTTTTGTAGATGAGTTTCTTTTCATGCTGCTTTATATCATCGATGTCTCGAGTAGTATAGATCACCTTAGTCGGTTTTCCAGATTCATCGGATTCCAATGTGATGAAGCAGGCAAGAAACCAGCCCACATGTTTACCAATGAATTCACCTGAGATGATTTTTTTGTTCACCATTCTTTGGGCAACTGTAGTCAGGTCTGTAAAAGCAAGGGCATCTTCAAGACATTCTTCTTTTGTTACAGCCTGAATTACTTTACGCATCATATCGACGGCACCATTTTTGTGGTTGGCGATCGCCTTGACTTCATTCTTTGCATGGAACTCAATGACGGAATCATCAACCAGGTCAATGACATTCATGCTGTAGAAAACTTCCGCCAGAGAATCAAGAACTTCAAGATGCTCATTCTTTTCGTCTTCCTGAACAAACACATGAAGGATACAGATTCCCACCATCAGGCCAACTGAATAGAAAGGCAGAAGAGGAAAGAATCCCTGGACAATGATAGAGACGATCATGACAAAACCGAACAGACAGATTGTAATGTTCCTTCTATTTGTCATGGCAGATTTACGAAGGGCCACGACAAAGGAAATGAGGGTGATTACAGCAAACATGATGACCTGAATGATCAGGGCAAAATGACAGTAAGCTCCCGTATGATAATTTCCTGATTCATCCACAAAGAAGAAAATCGGAGTAAAGAAATTTATTATCAGCGCGATGAATTCCGCAATAAAAAAACACAGGCCAAAAGTCCTAAGAATCTTTCCAAATTTTTTGTTGAGTTTCAGAAAAGCGATGATGTAGCTGCAGCAGCAGACCACAGAAAATGCCATGGCCACATAATAGATAACTGTATCGATATAAAGGAATTTTGCATCTTTGGCATAATCAAAGATTCCCCAGAAAATATCCGTAATATAATAGAAGAGAATTGAAACCAGATAGAAATGGAAATATACAACTGTTGAATCACCGCCCCTTTTTGGCCTTGAAAACATATTGTGATTGATGATCAGATGGACGATGACGGCTATGAATCCAACTGCTGAATAATACAGACTTTCCATACTTCAATTAT
This sequence comes from Candidatus Treponema equifaecale, assembly GCA_018064905.1. GTDB lineage: Bacteria > Spirochaetota > Spirochaetia > Treponematales > Treponemataceae > Treponema_D > Treponema_D equifaecale. Next base: position 3,693 of record JAGHUJ010000110.1, on the reverse strand, counting down.
AGTCCCAAATTTGCCAATTAACAAATTTCTTGATGAAAAAAACATGTTTTATAATAATAGAAGAAACATATTGTTTTTTTCCAACAGCGGAACTTTTTCACTTTACGATCAATTCAGACCTGTCGTTGACTCCAAATTTATCGTAGATTTTTGAAACATAGTTTTCCGTCGTCCTAAGGCTTATGTTTAGCTGTCTTGAAATTTCTTCATTTGAAATATCCTGACGAACAAGATCAAAGACCTGCTTTTCTTTTTTTGTAAGACCTGCAACAAGATTGGCGGTGACTGTGATTCCGCGGACAAGGGACTGCTGTATGTAGGTGTTCCCAGATTTAATTTCATCCAAAGCCTTCAGAAGTTCAGTGTTGTCCGCAGCTTTTGTAATGTAACCCATGGCCCCGCGTTCAATTGCTTCCATTGCATATCCCGGGGAATCAAACATGGAATACATAAGGACGCGCATTCCAAGATGGGATTCAGCAAGAATTTTTAAAACATCAAATCCAGATTCATCACCCAACTTGATGTCAACAATTGCAATTGCGCCGGAAAGCAGTTCCTTTTTTTCAGAAACAATTTTCTTTGCCTCATCCATGGAACCTGCTTCACCCACAACTGTCCAACCTTCCTTTGAAAGAAAACTGTTGAGCCCTTCCCTCATCATCTTGTGGTCGTCGATCAAAATTATATTTGCCATCTATTCTTCCTTGTATGGAATTGCAATCTGCACTTCTGTTCCTTCATCAGGAGCAGTGTTGATTTTTAAAGTTCCATTTAAAAATTTAGTTCGTTCCTTCATGCCTTTAAGTCCAAAGTGGGAATCAAGAAATGAAGCGGACTCAAGATTGAATCCAACACCATCATCCGTAATCAATATGCGAAGTCTTTTGCTTCCACCGGAATTATTGGAATTGTCTTTTCTGATGACAACAGTTATCTCTTCTGCCTTGGAATGTTTTGCAGCATTGGTCAAAGCTTCTTGTATAAGGCGGAAAATATTCAGCTGGTTTTCTGGAGAATAATTTGCAAAATTAAAATCATCTGTAATTACAAGGGAACAGTCGATTTTTGTATCGCGCTTAAAGGTGGAACAAAAATGTGTGATGGCCGACCTAAGATCCTTTCTATCAAGATCAGGAGGAGTCAGATTGTAGCACAGTGTTCTTATATCGATGATGGATTTTGATTCAAGTTCAAGAACCTGCTTTTTAATTTCTGAAAGTTCATCTTCATCACCTCCGGCAGAAAAAGCCTGCGATGTAAGAAGCTGGATGGCCCTAAGGTTCTGTGCGATGGTGTCATGAAGTTCAAGTGAAATTCGCTTGCGTTCCTTTTCCTGGGCTTCGATAATTTTCTGATTGAAGTCGCTGGTGCTCTTTTCATTTTTTCTTGAATGTTTGAGGCGGGTTGCAAATACCGCGGTAGAAACAACAAACAGAACAAGAATTACAAAAAGAACAAGAAATAGAAAGAGCATGGAATCCGTATTGTGGTCCATGATGTTGGCCTTCAAATTTACATAGCCGATTATGGCAAGATTTGTTTCAATGCGGCAAAGTGAAATTTCTTTATGCACTCCACTTTCTGCGGCTTTCTGCAGCTTCTCCAGTGAACCCAGAACTTTTTTTGCAGCTTCGTTTTTTTCCTGTTCAAATTCAAAAGTCTTCTGCCCGTTGAGTTCAACTTCAAAGGCGGACTTAAGTTCTTCAATTTTATTTACGTAGATTTCAGAATCAAAGGATAGGAATTCAAGTTCCGTGTTTTCCCACAGCTGAAGAAAATGGCTTTTCTCCGACAGAATCTGCCAGTCCTTGTAGTTTGCATAATCCCTGTTCTTTTCTGAAAACACATTTAAAGAAAAAAACAATGACAGCAGTGAGATTACAAAAAGAAATTTTATCCTTACAGCGCGCATTTTTCACCTGATATTAATATAGCAAAATTCATTACCTTGATATAGAATGGTACCAACATGAAAGACAACGCTCTAAAAACAACCTTTAAGATTTTTATTTGTTTTGCCTTTGCCGTTCTTGATTACTACATAAGCATCTATGCAAAACTTCATTTTAGACCTCTGTTCCTTGATACGATTTTTGAAATGACTTCAGCCTTTGCTTTCGGTCCTGTCTACGGAATTCTCTGCGTGCTCTTTAAGCGACTGTGGAATATTATTCTGGTTCCAAATCTAAACCGTTGGCCGGCCTATCTATACAGCTTCTGTACGATCTTTGGAGTTCTAATAGTCTGCCCTTTCAAGAAAAAATTCCTTGATGGTGAAAAAGACAGACTGCTTCTGTTGATAAAGCTTTTTCTTCTTTCAGTCATCATCTGTCTTGAAATGAGTATTACAGGCGGAATCATTGGACGCATAGTTGCCGCAATCCAGCATACTCCCTACTCAATGACAGTACAGACCGACAGCTTCATGCAGCTTTTTGCAAACTTCATCCACAGCACTCTGGTCCTTGAAATCATCAGCCGAATTCCCGTAAATGCCATCGACCGAATCATCACCGTCTTCATCCCATATGTCCTTGCTTTACTGATCACCAAAACCATGAACCGGAAGTAGGGAGACTAAATGCAGCCGTAGAGGGTTTTTATGTCACTGATTTTGTTTGGTTTTTTCTAAAATCCTTGGAATGACCTTTGGCGAATAAACGCTTATATCATCATTTTCTCCAACATTAATGGCAACAACACCAATTTCTGAATATATTGTGATTCTGGCTTTTGCTAAATAATAAAAATCTGCATTAAACTCTTTTTTAGAAACAAAATCGTTTTTACCATAAAGCTGATTAAGTTTCTCTTTTAATGATTCCTTAGAAACCAATGCAATTGATTCAACTTCGGCTTCCCATGGTTCAAGATGCTGAAACTTATACCCAAATTCAACTTTACAATCTTTTATATCTGTAGTTGTTACTCTAAGATATTTTGCTTTATTTGTTTCTCTGTGAATTGTATAAACTTTTCCATTTTTTATGGCATAAAAATAGAAGTAAAATTCAAAAGACTTCTTGTTCTTAAAATCATCTAGAGAAGTTGGAATGTGTCCGTTATTCTGTAAGAAAGATAAATACTCATTTCTGATAAATCCAATCATCTGGTATTCGACTTTTGACGGTTCTGTAACTTTAGTAGCATTATTTTCTGATGGAGATTGGATAACCATATTCTCAAAATATTCTTTGCGATACTGGCGAGTAGATTGATTGCTCTTAAACTCGATTATATCTGAAATGAATTTCTTTAAAGCTTCTGCACCAGAATCATCTTTATCACCTGGCTTAATAGCAAAGGCACCAACTCCAGGAAGAAGTTCATCGTAAACTTTGAATTCATTTTCTTTGTTTGAAGTTCCAGGATACAGGACATAGCTTCCGATTGTTTTACGGATGGCATCATTATAAGTGTGCATTTTAAGAAGGTCACCGCGGTTATATGTGTTTATAGTTTCAGTTCTTTTCTGTTCAGAAAAATCATCTGAATCCAAATTTTCTTTTCCAAATAATGATGTAATGTCTGTCACACGATATTTTGCATCAAAATGAATGAAAGATACTTCGCCAAGTTTTATTGCCTGTGCTTCTTTGTATGTAGCAGGGAAAATTGCTAAAGTGTAATCAGGTCGGAAGTCTCTGGAATATGAACCTTGATAATCTGTTCCTTCAAAATCTTTTTTAC
>JAGHUJ010000158.1 GCA_018064905.1 Candidatus Treponema equifaecale | reverse complement strand
GTCTTTTCCTGTTCTGAGTTGTGAGGAATTTCAGAAGTAACGGCATTTGAGGTAGTTCTGCAGGACAGCAGTACAAATGCAATAAGAGAAATAGAAAAGATTGAGAAAAGGTTTCTCTTTGACGTCATATAATAAGTATAATAAAAATAATCCAATATTTAAACAATAAAAATAGTATGGTAGAATGACAGCGTGATTTCAAAAATTGGTGCATCAGTTATCTCATATTTCTCCTCGGTTCCATATGTTCTGGGATATATTGGTCGCATCATGCAGTCTTCAATCAACTTCATCAAAAAAGTTAAGGCTGCTAAAAAAGTCCTTATCATGCAGCTTTTGTTCACCTTTATTGAGGCTCTTCCAATCGTCGTAGTTTTTTCAGCTGCTCTGGGGTCTGCCCTCTACATTTTTGGTTATACATTTTTGCTTTCAATCGGACAGGGAAGCCTTATCTACAGCCTTCTTACACTGATTGTAATGCGGGAACTGGGGCCACTGGTTGTAGCTTTTATTGTAACAGCCCGTTCTGCCACTGCAATTGCCACTGAACTTGGTGGAATGGTCACTTCACATCAGATAGAAAGTTTTGTTTCCTGTGGAATTGACCCTATTGATTATCTTGTTGTTCCACGATTTCTGGGAGTAACATTTTCCGTGTTCTTCTTGAATCTGTATTTTTCTTTCTGTGGATTGTTTGGACCAGCCTTGATTTCACAATTCGTAAATTCTGTGGCTTCCTTTGGATATCTTTCAAATCTTCTGAAAAGCATTTCTTTGGTAACATTGATGACTTCAGTTATAAAAAGCCTTGTTTTCGGAATGATAATTTCCATCACTTCAACTTACTACGGCTTCAATGTGGAAAGGGCCTCAACAGAAGTTCCTGTTGCCGGAATTCAGGCTGTATCAAAGTCCTTTGTTGGAATCATAATCGCTGACGTTGTCATAATCGTCCTGAGCTCGCTGTAGGGAGAATGGAAATGCTTTTTGAAGTTGAGAATGTGGAGTTTCAGTCCAGAACTACAAAAATAGTGAAGGGAATCAGTCTTCAGATTGAACAGGGCAGCGTTACAGGCCTTACAGGAAAATCCGGATGCGGAAAATCCACCTTGCTTAAGCTGATTGCTGGAATCTATGTTCCAAGCTCTGGACGGGTTCTTTACAACGGAAACGACATTCAGACCATGGGCGACGCAATGAATCTGGAATTCAGAAGAAAATGTTCCTTTGTGTTTCAGGATTCGGCTCTCTGGGCAAACCAGGACATTCAGCAGAATTTGAACCTGCCGCTTCAGACCCACAATCCAAAAATGAAGGCAAAAGAACGTCTGGAAAGAATCAGGGAAATGTGTGAAATCGTAAAGTACGACAGACCGCTGAATCTTAGACCTGCCGATCTTTCCATGGGTGAGCAGAAAAAAGTTGCCTTTGCACGGGCTCTTATCAACAATCCTGAGGTGCTGTTTCTTGATGAATGCACAGAATCTCTGGACAGAAAGGGTGGTGCTGTAATCATGGATTTGCTTCAGAAATTCAGGAACGATGGAAAAACTATAATTTATGTGAGCCACAGCTCCAGCTTTATTGCGGCTCTTCCTGGAAAAATACATGTTATTGAAGAAGGATTGTTATCTGAATAGAATATATGGAGTCTTAAAGAAACTTTTTCGAGACTCCATATAATCCATAAAGTGTGAATTATGAAATTTAAGATTCGTTTTGCAGATCAGATAGTTGGAATTTTCTCTTTGGCGGCACTGGCTGGACTTGTGTTCACTGTATTTGCCATTGGTGCAAGCCAGAACTGGTTTGTAAAGAAGAACTATTATTATACAGTGTTTGATTCTGGTGCAGGACTTTCTTCTGGAATGGATCTGACCTATAAGGGCTTTTCCATCGGTAAGATTAAGTCTGTTTCACTGGACGGTTCCCATGTTCGGGTTGATTATTATATTCTTGGTGAATATGCCTCTTATGTAAGAGAAAATTCATTGGTTCAGCTCATAACTTCTCCAATCGGACTGGGCTCTTCATTTGTTCTCCATCCTGGAAAAAGCGACAATCTGCTTCCGGGAGATTCTGAAATTTACAGAGTTGATTCATGGAAGGGAATGAAAATCATTGATGAAAGGTTGAACCGGGTTGAAGAGCAGTCTGATTCAATCGGTGTTCTTATGAACAAGGTTTCATCACTTCTGGATAACGTAAACACATTGCTTGGAGCCATTAACGGCACAGCGCATTTACGAAAAGAAGCACCAATCAAAAAACTTCTTGAAAACATCAATTCACTTGTAAAAAATCTTTCTGAAGTGGCCGGTGTCCTTGCAACAGAAGGGGCTGTCCCACATCTTCTGGGAGATGATCTTTCTGGAAACATAAACGGAATCCTTTCAGATCTGGTTCCTGTAATGAATGAGCTCAACGGAATCGCTTCTTCTGCAAATGGACTTGTGGGAACTCTTTCTCCGGAAATTAACTCGGCTCTGGTTCAGATAAACACACTTCTGGTTGAAGTTCAGGATGTGCTCATTGGCGTTAAGAACAATCCTTTGATTCGTGGTGGAGTGCCGGACAGATCAGCTGGAACTTCTTCTACTGTAAAGCTTCGTGAAACGGAATTCTAATGATGAAGAAAAATAATTTTTTTGCAGCTGCTGTCATTTCTCTTATCTTTTTGGTTTTTTCAGCCTGTTCCTCAGCTCCCAAAAGACCAATGGTGGTAACGGATTCCTACAACCTGTCTTATTCCCGACTTGAACTGGCAAACAACGAGCTTATTGCCGGAGATTTAAAAAATGCGGGGCTTCATCTGTCGGAAAGCTATGATCTGGCTCTTTCAATTGACAATTCCTCATTGCTCACAAAAATTTCCCTTTCAGGAGTAATGTACAAAATAAGCGCAGAAAAAAATCCGGAAGAAGCTGTTTCTCAGCCGGCTGCTGGATTTCTTCAGTTCCACAAACAGGAAATCTATACGGATGCAGAAGCCTTTGCCCGCCGTTCTGAACAAAAGGATGAATTGCTGGATCTTTGTTCAATATATCAGGTTCAGATTAAGCTTTCAGAAAAACAGGGCGAAAAAAATACACTTCTTTCACAGCTATCTTCTGCAGAAAAGTCTGTTGCAAAGGAACCATACTATCTGGCCTTTTTGAACAGAACCCGCGGCGATGTGTATATGCTCTCAGGTGATTATTCTTCCGCTGAAAAAGCTTATTTACAGGCTGCCGACATTCACACAAAGAACCGTTATCTTGCAGAAATTGGCCTGGACTGGTACTGCGTTGCAAGAAGCCGTTCCTTGATGGGGGATAAATCCGGGGCGAGAAGCGCAATAGAAACAGCTTTAAAATTTGACCGGGATGCAGAAAACACAGCTGCAATCATTCTGGACTACGAAGCCTATTCAAAAATCCTTTTAAAAGGAAGTCCAACAGAAGCCGAGCAGAAAATGGCTGCTGAACTTTCAGAATGGGCAAAAAAAATCTCCACAACTGTAAGAAAGTGATTGCTATACAATCAGCAATTGTTACAGACCTCTCGACTGCGCTCGAGGTGACATTTTAAAACGCTTCAACATGGATTGTTAAAATGCGTCAACATGAATATTAAAACGCGTCAACATGAATATTAAAATGCTTCAACATGGATTGTTAAAACGCGTCAGCATGAATTATTAAAACGCGTCAGCATGGACTGTTAAAATGCGCCAGCATGAATTTTCATTTCTTGCACGATTCAGAATCTTCCATTACAATTAAAGAAGTGACTTCGCAATACACGATTGTGCTTTCAGACAGCGACATTTTGTCCAGAGTCTGCGGCACAAATGACAGCAACATTAAACTCATCGAAAATCATCTGGGCATTCCTGTTTTTACAAGGGGAAACGAAATTTCCATAGATACTGAAGATTTGTCAGTTCAGCAGGAATTCAAATTCATCATAGACCGGATTGTGGATGAAATTTCAGAAAGCGGTGAAAATTCCGTGGATATGATTCATTCAATTCTCAATACAGGTTTTGAGTCCGGTTCATTCAATTCACAATTCAATGCCGGAAAATATGCTGTTTCAATTCCCGGAGCCACAAGAAAAATCTATCCAAAGACAAAAAATCAGGCAGAACTTGTAAAGGCTTTCAGAAAAAATGACCTTGTGTTTGCTGAAGGTCCGGCTGGCAGTGGAAAAACATTTCTCGCCGTTGCTGAGGCACTGAGCCTTGTGCTATCTAAAAAAGTGAATTCAATTGTGCTTACGAGACCAATCGTGGAGGCAGGGGAGAGTCTTGGTTTTCTTCCGGGTGATCTGGAAGACAAGATAAATCCATATTTAAGACCTCTCTACGATTCAATGAACGCCTGTCTGCCTCGTGAAATAGTGCATAAGCTCACTGAAAATGGTATCATTGAGATCGCACCTCTTGCATATATGAGAGGACGAACTTTGAATAATTGCGCTGTGATTCTTGATGAAGCACAGAACACAACAAAGGAGCAGATGAAAATGTTCCTTACCCGCATGGGTGAAAATTCAAAAATCTTTATAACTGGAGATGTTACACAAATCGACCTTCCAAAGCGATGTCCTTCCGGTCTGGTCAATGCTCTTGAAGTGCTGAAAAACATAGAAGAAATCAGCATAATCAGGCTTGACGGTCAGGATGTGGTTCGCTCTCCACTGGTCAGAAAAATTGTACAGGCATACGAAAATGAGCAAGAAAGAGAATAAAGAACAGACAAGCTTGTTTGAGGATATAGGCAAATTCATCAAAAAGAACTGGGCGCTTCTGGTGCTTTTCTTTGCCACATTCCTTGCAGCAACTTCAATCGTTTATTTTGATGCAAACACTACAGAGACAATTGCATCCTTTGCCCTTGATGAATACGAAATCGGTCAGGTGGCAGATAAAACAATCTACGCCTCAAAGTCACTTCCTGCAGACGACTATTATCCGATTGCAGTTGAAGAAGGTGAGAAAATCATCAGAAAGGGCTTTGTAATTACAGAAGAGGATTACTACAAGCTCAAAAAAATTGCTGATTCTCCTGTTTATGTAGATTACCGTGCCTTCTGCAACAGCCTGCTTTTCCTGATGCTGATTGCCGCTTTCTGGATAATTCTGTTCAATCCGGTTCTGCTTAAGCGAAGGGTTGAAATGAAGGAGCTTATTCTTGAATCAGTTCTCTTCATTCTTGTTTTTGCTGTTTCTGCATTTGGTGACAAGACTCCCTTCTTCCAGAGTCCTTTTTCATTGCCAGTATTAATTCCGGCTTCCTTCAGCGCATTCTTGATTGCAATTCTTTTTGGCCAGACTTCTGCGCTTTTCTTCTCTATCCTGCTGGCTCTTGGCGTGCTTGGTGGCGCTAATTTTCAGCTGGTTCCTGCAATCTTTACATTGGCAACCTCAGTTTCAGCTTCAAGAATCGTTTTGAAGATTGAACGCCGAATCGACATGGTTTTTGCTTCAATAATGCAGGCGGTTCTTGCTGTTGTGTTCATGGTTTTCCTGAAGGTTGTTTTCAACGGAAACTTCAACGACGCAATTTTTGTACTTCCTGGAGTTGCTTTCAACGGATTCCTTGCCGGAATTCTTGTTCTGGGCTTCCTTACACCGCTTGAATCAATTATGAACACAGCTTCTGTATTCCGACTTATGGATTTGAGTGATCAGAATGCACCTGTAATGCGAAAACTTTTGCTCACAGCCAGCGGAACTTACCAGCACTCAATGATGGTAGCTCAGCTTGCGGAAAATGCCTGCAAGGAAATTGGAGCAAATGCACTTCTTGCCCGTGTTGGTGCTTACTATCATGACATTGGCAAAATGGAAAATCCTGAATATTTCACAGAAAACAACATTGAGACAGAAAACAAGCATACTGATTTAAGTCCTTCACTTTCTGTTTCTGTAATCAAAAGCCACATTAAGCTTGGAATTGAAAAAGCTCATCAGCTTCATCTTCCAACACAGATTGTGGACATTATTGCTGAGCACCACGGAAACAGCGTAATCGCATATTTCTACAACAAGGCTAAGGAACTTGATGAAAATGTAAGTCCTGCAGACTATTCTTACAGCGGAAATCCACCTGCTTCCAAAGAAAGTGCCGTAGTAATGCTTGCTGACGTTGTTGAGGCAGCCTGCAAGTCTCTTGAAAAACCAACTGCACAGCGCCTTGAAAAATTCATTCAGCAGCTTATAAATGCAAAAATCGAAAGTAATCAGCTGGACAATTCTGCCCTTACATTCGGTGAGCTTACAAAGATTAAGGATACATTCGTTCAGATTCTTGCAGCATACTACCACGGAAGAATCAAGTATCAGAACCAGCGGGATCCAGATGCAGAAAATCCTGAAAATTCTCTTTCTGAAATCTCAAGAATCAATTCAAAGTCAGACAGAACTCTTTCTGAAGGAAACAAGTAATGGCAAACAGAATTTTGATTTCGGTACAGGAAGAAATTCAGGCTCCAGAATGGTTTGATGAAGCAAAAATAGAAAATTATGTTCAGGCCGTTTTGGAAAAGCTTGGCTACGATGATGAAGAAATTTCAATTCTTTTCTGCAATGATGAAGAAATTCAGATGCTGAACAAAACCTACAGGGACATTGATTCTGCCACGGACATTCTTTCCTTTGAAAATGGAACAGAATACGAGGATGAAGAAGGAAAATGGTATGAGGCTGGTGACATTGCAATCAGCTTTGATACTTTGCCAAAAAATGCCGATTATTTTAAGGTGAGCCAGAACGAGGAACTTAAACGGCTTTTGATTCACGGCTGTCTTCATTTAAACGGCTATGATCACGGTGAAGAACACATTGAGACCGGCGTGGAGCCAACTGATGAAATGCTTAAGCTTCAGGAACAGGTTCTCAAAGAATTCGGTGATGTAAATTTAATTTAAAACTTTGTGTCATTTCGGCTGTGACTGAAATGATTTAGAAACAATAAGGAAACAAAAATGAAACTTTTTAAATTTGGAAAAAAGAAAGACGAGGATTACCACTCCAGCAATGCGGGCAAGTCAGAGAAAAATTCTGATTTGGACCGCGCACAGGAAGAAATTTTAATCGAAGAAAAAAAGGACATGATCAAAGGTATTGAGGACATGTCTGAAACTTCTGTAAAGGAAGTAATGATTCCACGAATTGACGTGGATTTTATCTCAATCGACACACCGCAGGAAGAGCTGCTTGAAAAAATTGCAGAAAGCGGCCATTCAAGATTCCCGGTTTACAGCGAGTCAATCGACAATGTTGTAGGTGTTCTCTATGTTAAGGACATCATCAAGGCATTTTCAAGAAAAGAAAAATTGACTCTTCAGAAAATCATCAGAAAAGCATATTTTGTACCTGAATCAAAGAAAATCGACGGACTTTTGCGAGAATTTAAACGACGACATCAGCATATTGCCATTGCCATTGATGAATACGGCGGAGTAAGCGGTGTAGTCTGCATGGAAGATATTATTGAAGAAATTGTTGGTGACATTCAGGACGAATTTGACAACGAAAGAGAAGACATTGTTTCCATTGGTGAGAACAGCTGGCTCTGTGATGCCCGTGTGGATCTGGACGACCTGAACGAAACATTGGAAACAGATTTCCCTACAGAGGACTTTGACACTTTGGGCGGATTTGTGCTGGATCTCTTTGGTCGTATTCCGGCAAAAGAAGAGAAAATCGAGTACGAGAATTTTGAATTCACCGTGCAGGATCTGGAAGGCCATCGCGTAAACTTGCTTAAAGTTGTTAAAAAGTCTGAAGTTAAAACTGACGATAATTAAAGTATGAAAAAGTTACTGAATACAATTTTTGCAGCTGTTTTGTTCACTTCTGCCACATTCTCATTTGCAGAGCCTCTTTCTGCCCTTAAACTTTATCAGCGGGGACTGGAAAAGCAGGAAATCGAGGATTTTTACGGTGCTTCTGAGGATTTTCAGCAGGCCTTGCAGCTGAATCAGTCTTATGGGGCCGCATGGTTCCACCTTTCCGAAGTTACATATTCATTGGGTGACTACAACCTTGCCCTCACATATCTTGAATCAGCTGACAAATGTGCAAAGAACAGAACCGACATTCAGAATCTCAAGGGACTTTGTTTAATTTCCCTGGGACGATTTGATGAAGCCAAAACTGTATTCAGCGACATTCTAAAAGTATATCCAAACGACATTGATGCACGATTCGGACTTGCTGAACTGGATTTGTATTCGGGAAGTTTTATTGGTGCAAAAAATCAGTATGAAGCCGCGCTGAAGAGACAGGTGAACAACAGAAAGGCTCTTCTTTCACTGGCACTCATCTCTGCAGAAACTGAAAAAAATGATGTGGCCAAGAAATATATCGATCAGGCCCTTAAATTTCATTCAGCAGATCCGGAAGTTCATTATCTTGCAGGTTACCTCGAAGCAAAAAACGGCAACTTAAAAGAAGCCGAAAGAAGAATCCGTTCTGCAATTCAGATTAAACCGGATTGGGAAAAAGCATACAATTTGCTGGCTTCAGTTCTTTATGCTCAGAAAAAATACGATGAAGTGATCGACATTTCAGATTACCTTATTTCCAAAGACCGTGAAAATTCCCAGAGCTGGTACATGAAGGGACTTTCTCAGTACAGAAAGAACGATATTGAAGCTGCCATAGAAACCTGGGCGGACGGAATTGAAATCAACATACATGATGAAGTTATGAGAAGTGCCCTGGAACTTCTTGCAATGAAAAATCTTCCTGTTGAAGATTCAAGAAGGGCGGAATGGGCTGATTACCACTCAAAGAAAGGTCGCGAATATGCAAAAACCTTTATGGGTGAAGAAGCAAGATACGAATATCAGCGGGCACTTAGACTGAATCCATTTGATTCAAAAGCAAGAAGTGAATTTGCTGAGCTTTTGACACGACAGGGCTTGAATGAAAACTACCTGAATCAGCTTAAATTCATTAAAAATTCAAAGACACAGGCAGAAAATGCAAAGACTGAAGGAAAATTAAATTCAGCAGAGGAAACCAGAGTTAATGACACAATCGAAGCTTACGATGCTTTGATGAAATATTCACTTTCTGCAAAATGGAACGTGGACCCGTTCTATCTGGACAAAACCCGCTGGCATTTGGGAATTTTCTATACAAAGTCCAAGGTTCAGCTGGTTCATTCAGACGCTGAGGAAATCACTGCAAGCATGGCTGCCGATGTGTTCACTGGAATTGTGGCAACTTCTGTAGTTGTGGAAAACAAGGCTGTATCAGGCTACGGTGAAGCCTATAGAATTGCAAGAAAGAATGGTCTGGATTATTTCATCATAATTTCAATCGACGAGACTGACAGAGAAATTGCCATTGATTCTGTGGTTTATTCAGGAAGAACTGGAACTGAAACTGCAAGATTCAACTCCTTTAGAACCGGAAACCAGCGTTTTGCCTCAGTTTTGCGCTCATTCAGAAGAGACATTCTGGATATTCTTCCAGTTAAGGGCAAAATCATTGATAAGACTGTGAACGAAGTTCTGGTGGATCTTGGTGCAGTTGAGGGAATGAAGAAGGATGCTGTTCTTGATGTTGTAAAGGTTGGAAAAATCCGCACAGCAGACAAAGGTTTGGGCATTGTTTATGATGAAAAAGATTTGCTTGGAAAAATCACTTTGAGCCGTGCCGGTGAGGAAATTTCCCAGGGAACTTTGGAACAGAACGGATTCTACGACAGGGTGAACATTGGGGATGAGGTTCTGATTCGTTCTCTTCCAAAGGCAGAAGGTGAAGTTGATGGTCAGATTGCGGACAGCACACCAAAAGCCGGCGAAAACGGAAAGAGAATTCTGCCGGAAAACGAAAAGAAAAAGCTGAATGCAGAAGAACTGGGGCTGGTAAAAACTCCAGTAATCATAGATTTGATCAGAAACATCAAGAACTAAAAAATGATTCTTATAGAGGTGCTGTCCGATAAGTGACAATTTGTCATTTCGACCGAAGTGGAGAAATCTATAACAAGAATTTACAGACCTCTCGATTATGCTCGAGGTGACATTTTAAAACTTTTGTAACAGTCCCTACTTTTTTTCTGCCGGAATCTGGTACAAGTCCAGGGTTGAATCAATCCATTTTTTAGAAAGTTCTGGAAGCTCGTCCTCAGAGAAAAGGAACAGAAGCAGTGCTGCACGGTAATTTCTGCAGTAGTATTGGCTTTCTGCCAGATAGAATACGGCTCTTGTAGTGGTGTATGGTTCCCTTGTGACGCTTAAAAACTGTTTTAAATCCTTTACAGAATTAGCATAGTCCTTCTTGATGAAGTAAGTTTTTAGCGACTGAAAAAGATAGTAGTCATCACCTTCTGGGGCGCAGTACAAATCATCTTCAAAAATATAAGGTTCCCTAAGTTCAGCCTTGGCGTTGTAATATTTTCCTGCCAGATCTCGGGAAGCAAGCATTGCCTTTGGTTTAAGAAAGGTTGGTTTTCGGTCAATGTCTTCAATTAAATCCAGATATGGCAGCGGAAGATTACGCAAAAAATCAGGCTGGTATGATTCGTGGATTATCGGTGCTTCTGCATTTTCCGGTGGAAGCAGCTGAACAGCCTTGATTGTGGCATTTGAATCTGGAACTACGATTTTATTAATGTTCCGTTTCTGTCCCGTGGAATCAATGCGTAGAAATATTCGCCGTAGCGCTCCAGAACATCCGTATATTTTGTGGTTTTTGCAGGAAGCTCGGCCACAGGTTTAAGCGAAAGAATCGAAGTTACGGTGGAAATTTGTTTTGTGTCCCTGAATACAGCAATGCTGGCTGCGTTGAATTCTTTTGGCAGGGTCCAGGAAAGACTTATCTTGTTTATGCCCGCTTTTTTTGCAGAAATAGCCTTTGCAAGTGGACGAGCCTGATTGAATTCCTGAGAAAAAACGCTGAAGAATGAAAAAAAGATGAAAATTGCTGTACAGAAAATTTTTTTCATATACTGTTATTTTGAATGAAAATCGGTCATTTGACAATAAAAAACCTAACTTTTATACTTATATTATGTTTATATCTGTTGTTTTGGATCCGGGTGGAATAGACAGTGCAAAGGCCATTGCTGCAATTCTTTCCCGATACAGCTTTAAAAAAGTTCAGAAGGCCTGCTGGGAATGCATGAGTTTGAATGAGTCTCAGCTGACAGTTTTAAAACGCGAAATTGACGGCGTGACAGATTATTACGATACACTTCGAATTTATCAGTTTCCTGTGAACAACAACTTTGCGATTACTGAACTTCGACATAAAAAATGGCAGCGTTGCATCTTAGGCTCAGCACCTGCAAAAAAATAATTTAATCAACAAAAAATACGGAGCATATTCATGCTGGAAGAATTGAAGGAACCTATTGCCAGTCTCAAGGCAGAGATTCAGAGCGTTTGGGAAAAACTTGACGCACCAACCATCGATAAAAAAATTGCTGAAACAGAAGCTTTGACTGCTGCGGAAGGATTCTGGGACAATGTGGAAAAAGCCCAGAAGGTTATGAACGAACTTAAGCTTTTAAAAGGCCGTGTAGAACCTTGGAGAGAGCTTATTACTCAGATTGCAGACCTGGAAACATTGTATCAGCTGGGGATTGAAGGCGGCGATGATTCAGTTGAAAATGACATTAAGCCGGAACTGGAAGCCTGCCAGAAAAAATTTGAGGAGCAGAGTATTCTGAACCTTTTGAGCGGGGAAGCTGATAAAAACGGCTGCTTCCTTACCATTCATTCAGGTGCCGGTGGTACTGAAGCCTGCGACTGGGCTTATATGCTCAGCCGTATGTACATTCGTTGGGCTGAACGACACGGCTACAAGCTTGAAACCGTTGATCTTCAGGAAGACGAGGGCGGAATCAAATCCACAACAATTCAGATTGACGGCGACTATGTTTACGGTCATTTGAAGGGAGAAGCAGGTGTCCATCGTCTGGTTCGAATTTCTCCATTTGATGCAAATGCAAGGCGACACACTTCATTCAGTTCCGTATTCGTTTTTCCGATTTTGGACGACACCATTGAAGTCAACATTCGTCCAGAAGATTTGCGCGTAGACACCTATCGTTCTGGCGGAAAAGGTGGTCAGCATGTAAACAAGACAGATTCAGCCGTTCGTTTTACTCATTTGCCAACAGGAATCGTAGTTCAGTGCGATTCAGAACGTTCACAGCTTATGAACAGACAGACCTGTATGAGTCTTCTCCGTGCAAAACTTTACGCATATTACGAGGAACAGCGTCAGAAAGAAACTGCAAAATTCGGTGCGGAGAAGAAGGATATTTCCTGGGGAAACCAGATCCGTTCCTATGTTTTCCAGCCATACACAATGGTAAAGGACAACCGTACAAAGTTCAGCGTTGGTGACATTCAGGCTGTAATGGACGGAGACATTGACCAGTTCATAGATTCATTCCTTCAGGCACAGTGGAAAGGCATGCCTCTTGGTGGTGATGATGCTGATGAAGACGATGTTTGATTACGTAAGAAGTTAGAAGTAAGAAGTTAGAAGTACGATTTTAGGATTTGGAAAATTTGAAGTTCAGGCTGATTAAAATTTTAGTTTCTATTCTCATCATTATGCATGGCTCGCTGCGTGTTTCCAATTGCTATGCTTCTGATTGGGTTTTGGGAAGCATGGAATTTTCTTTCAAGCAGCCAAAAAATCGAACTGAAAGCTCAACTCAGGCCGCTAAGGTTTTACCTGAGCTCATCCTTGAACGAATATCTTCCGGAACAATACGAACAATTCCAGAGTCAGAATCTTTGGACAGAAAACTGAAGGAATTGCAGAAGGACAGGCTGAATCTTTTTCTTCAGCTCTCAAAGGAAAGTCAAAACCGGGATTCTCTGATACTTTCTGTTCCAAATGAAAAAAAATTAAAGAAGAAGATTGCAGAACAAGAAAAAAAAATAGCAGAAATTCAGGATAAAATTTCTGAAAATTTAGAGCAGGTTCAGACAGAAATTCAGGAAACTCAGAAGCGGATTGAAAAACAGCAGAAAAAATCAAAAACTGCTGAAACAAGAGATCAAAGTTTTTTGCCCTTTGGATTGCCTTTTTTTACAAAGACAGAAGAAGATGAAATTTTGCAGGAAGGTGTTGTTCTCTACAAGTCAGATTCCAAATCCTTGTTTGCTCCAACAGAAGCTGCAAAGGAACAGGGATTTGAAAGCTATGCTTTTGAAAAAGAAGTTCTGAATGCAAAAATCAACGGTCTTATTGTTGGAAAAATCACTTCTTATGGTGAATATTGTTCTGTAAATGTTGATCTTAGAACTTATCCAGCTGGAAAAATAATCGGAAGCGTTACTGAAGTGGGTATGCTCAGTGAGCTGATTCCCCTGGCAAATTTGATTTCACAGGAGCTTTTTTCAAAAATCGCCAACAGTCTTCCTGTAAAAATTGAATTCGACATGGAGCCGGAAGAACTGTTCAAAACTGCTACCATAAATATAGACGGAATCGTTCAGAATTTTCGCAGCGGCAAAAGAGAAGTTCTGCTGGATGCAGGTGTCCACAGAATCGTAATTGAAGCTGAAGGCTATGAAACCTTGTCTACTGCCTACACTTTTGCAAATGAAAATGTGTTTACTGTTAAGGCAAAGATGATTCCTGTGGAAAACAATACTCTCAACATTCGCCTAAAAAAATACAAGGACGGAATGTTCTATGCCAGCGGAGTTGAAGGCAGCAAGATTTCTGATGAAAAACCGTACTCAACCCTTACAATAAATGGAAAAACAGCTCTTGGTGTTTTCAAAGCCTCTGAGGAAACCTTTAAAAAAGTCAGAAACAAAGATGGTGAGATGGAAGAGCAGAAAGAAAGCAATATCGCTTTTTTCAGAATAACCGATGATAAAATTTCAGACGGCGTTTATCTCGTTGCAAATGCCAAGCCTTATGACAGAGCCTCAAACATCGACAAGAGGCGAAGATGGATGTACACCGCCTACACTGGTTTGATTTGTTCCCTTCCAATAACCTTCTATACGATGGGAAATTACAATTCTGAAGTAACTTATTTGAATTCAATTAACAGTGCAAATAATCCAGCTGCATACAGCAAACAGTTTGATATTGCAAAAAACTGGGAGCTGAAATTTAACATAGCCAGCGGAATTTCGGCAGCTTTTGGTGCATGGGCAATTGTTGAGCTCATACGATACCTTTACGCAGCTGATCAGGTTCTGCCGGTAGAAGCAAAAATCGACAAAAATTCACAAAAATATCTGAGGCCGGTTATAGAAACAGTGGAACCTGAAGTACAAAGTTCACAATCCCTAACAGCTTCAGATTCCGCTGCTGAAAATACAGAATCTGAAAAAAACAGTTCTGAAACAATACAGATTGAAACAGACGAAATAAAAGTAACAGAAAATAATGGAGAATAAAATGGCGAAACTTTCATTTGCTCAGAAATTCAAAAGCCTCTTTTCATCAAGCAAGATTGATTCAGAATTTTTTGAAGATTTGACGGACATTCTTGTGGAAGGAGACATCGGTGCTAAAATGGCATACGAGCTTACAGAAGAGCTGGAAGATTATTGCAAGAAAAATAAAATTTCTTCAGAAGATGAGGTTAAGGCACAGCTTAAGCTCAGGCTTTCTGAATATGCAAAGGCTGTGGAGCTTCCACTGGAATCTGGCAAGGTGAATCTGTTCATGCTGCTTGGAGTGAATGGTGTTGGAAAAACAACCAGTGCTGCAAAAATTGCAAATCTGTATAAAGCTTCAGGTGAAAATGTTGTTCTTGCCGCCAGCGACACATTCCGTGCAGCAGCAGAAGAGCAGCTGGAAATGCATGGTGAACGCCTTGGAATTCGTGTTGTATCACATCAGCACGGCAGTGATCCAAGTGCGGTGGTTTTTGATGCAGCTGAGGCGGTTCGTGCAAATGGAGGCGGACTTGTAATTGCAGATACCGCTGGTCGTCTTCACAACAAGGAAAATCTGGTTCGTGAGCTTCAGAAAATCGACAGAATTGCCAGGGAAAAGTCTGATGAAGGCTGCTACAAAAAAGTTCTGGTAATTGACGGTACAACAGGTCAAAATGCAGTTCGTCAGGCAGAAGTTTTTAATGATGCTGTAGGACTTGATGCCATTGTAATCACAAAATATGATTCAACAGCAAAGGGCGGAATGGTCTTTACAATCGGCAAGGAACTTGGAATTCCTGTAGCCTATGTCTGCACCGGCGAGCATTACGAAAATATTCAGAAATTCAATCCTCAAAAATATATTGACGAGTTCATCGGCTAAAAAATGTTCGGTTTAAAAAAGATTTTGCCTTCAATTTTTCTGACTTTCTCATTTTCCTGCTTTGCTCAAGTACCTGAATTGCAGAATCTTTTTTTTGACGCAACAAAATATGCAGCAACTGGTTTTTCACATTCATATGATGCAAAAATTCTTGCCAATGCAAATCCAAGAGCAAAATCCTTCTATCTTAAAACTGTTTTTGAGCGTTCTGAGGAGCACAATCGTTTTGTTTCACTTTATCTGTGTGAAAAATTTAATCCGGACAGAATCGGCGAAATTGATTTGAGCTTCAGCTATGAGGATTTTGAGCACTCACTGGTTGATGTTGTGGAACAGGCCTATTTGATGGCAAGTCAAAAATCAGAAATTCCAGACGGCCAGTCAATTCTTGATATTCTTGAAAAAGGTGACGGCAGAGGAATTGAATCAGAAGAAGAACTAAAAGAAGATGAAAAAATTCTGCAGGAATATGCATACACCGAAAAAGATGGTTCTCTAAGAAGATTTTCATACGATTCAGAAGGAATGAGCGTAAACAAGTATGGTGAAAATTTCTATATAACCAGAATGTACGGCAAGGATATTGTTCGAAAGACCTTTGACCAGCAATTCAGATTGTCCTGCATAGAAAAACTCTACATTGAATCAGATGCAAGAAATGCAAAATTAAAAAATAAAAAAGACTATTTTTACAATGAAGATGAACTTGTGGTTTCCAAGACCATTGAGGAAATCACCGATAAAAAAGAGAAAATCGAAACCCGATACCACGAAAATGGACTTCCTTCATTTATTCTGACAAGCCATCAGGAAGAGGAAGAAACTAAAAAAGCAGAAAACAAATCAAAAGATAAAAAGGAAACTGAAGCACCAGAGCCAAAATATGTTTCGGATAAAGAAGTGAAGCTTGCCTACGATGAAAACAGGCGAATTGTTGAAAATGAAGAGACAATCTGGAAGTACAGCAAGAACACTTTTGGCAGAACCGTTACGAACAAACTTAACACAAAGTATGTTTACGATTTTTCTGCCACAACAGAAGAAAACAATCTGCCTCCAGACTACGATTTTTATGAGAACGGCGAGCTGAGATTGCACAGAAAATATTCTTCTGCTGAAAATTATGTTGAGACAATGTATTTTGATGACGGTTTTTCTGTTGCGGTTGATTATGAAAACGGTGTGAAAAAGCAGGAAATTGTTTACATTGGCGAAAAAGAAATGAGGAGACGCAGCTTTGAGTAGAATTCTGAACTGGGTTTTCTTTGTTTCCCGAAGATTTTCAAAAGTAGACAGAAAAGGAAGTTCTGCTGTAACAGGCACTCTGGCCTCATTGGGGATTTGTTTTGGTGTAATGACCTTGATTACAGTAATCAGCGTTATGAACGGTTTTCAGCGCAGCTTTATAGATGCAATTCTTGAAGTAAGTTCATATCATGTGCGGATTCTCAATGCGAAAAATTCTGATTTTTCTGAAATTCAACGGGTTTGTGCTGAAGATTCTTCTATTTTAACAGTGTCGCCATTTTACGAAGCCCAAAGTCTTGTGACTGGACGAAGCGGAAAAGAAACTTCAGCCATTGTTCGTTCTGTTCCTGTGGATTTGTACAACACGGACGCTGGTTTTGCAAAGGAACTTCGGATTCTGGGCGGAAACTTTGATCTTTCTTCACCTGATACAGTTGTAATCGGTTCTGAATTTGCAAGAAAACTTGGGGCGAGACTGGGAAGTGAAATAAATCTTTATGCTCTTTCTGGTGGAAATGACGTGGATTTGTTTTCTTCTGACCGTGTTTTTACAGTCACTGGAATTTTTCACACCGGCTATGCTGAAATCAACGCTTCTTACGCATTTGTAAGTCTTGAAAGCGGAAAAAAATATTTTGGAAAAGATGCTCAGCTTGTCTACGGAATAAAAGTTCAGGATTCAGACAGAACAGGGCGCACAATTTCCCGGCTTAAAGAAAAATTTCCTGAATTTGAAGTTCAGTCTTGGAACGACTACAACCGTTCATTTTTTGGAGCCTTGCGAGTTGAAAAAAATATGCTGATGCTCCTTGTTTTTCTTATTTTTGTGGTTGTTGGAATAAATATTTTCAACGGAATGAGACGAATGGTTTATGAAAGGCGGGAAGAAATCAGCGTTCTGTGCGCTTTTGGTGGCAGACCAAGCCATATTCAGGCAATTTTCATAATGCAGGGCTTTTTGACCGGTCTTGCCGGTGCGCTTCCTGGTCTTGTTCTGGGGCTTTTGCTTTCTGTAAAAATGGGAAGCATCTTTATGGCCATTTCTAAAATCACATATTATCTGAACCTGTTTTTTACGATGCTGTTTTCTCCACAAAATGCGGATTATCTTCGTGAAAATTCAATGTTCATGGTTTATGCCAACATTCCACCAAGAATTTTTGTCAGCGAAGTTCTGGTGATTACGATTTTTGGTATTTTTTCTTCACTTCTTGCCAGCCTTACCGCCAGCAGGGGAGTTCTGAAACTGACTGTAGCCGAGGTTATGCGCGATGAATAATGATTTTGTTGTAAAAATTGAGAATCTTGAAAAAACATATAGAACTGAAAGCGAAAGCCTCACAATTTTACGGAATCTGAACCTTGAGATTAACAGCGGAACCAAGGTTTCTATTGTTGGTCAGAGTGGAAGCGGAAAAAGCACCTTTTTGAACATACTTGGTGGACTTGATACTGCAACTTCTGGATTGATTCAGTGCGGCCCATTTCTTCTGAACCAGCTGGATGAAAAAAAACTTACAGAATACCGTTCCTCTTATCTTGGACTTATCTTTCAGTTTCATTATCTGCTTAAGGATTTTACCGCTCTTGAAAATATTTTTTTGCCTGCATATATGGCCGGAATGCCAAAAAATGAAGCCAGAGAAAAAGCCCTGCAGCTTTTAAGTGATGTGGGACTTTCTGAAAGAGCTGAGCATCTTCCGTCTCAACTTTCCGGTGGTGAACGACAGAGAGTTGCAGTTGCCAGAAGTCTTATCAACGACCCGAAACTTATTCTTGCTGATGAACCAACTGGAAATCTGGATCCTGCCAATTCAAAGCTGATTGGTGATTTGCTTTTTTCTATGGTCGATAAATATCAGAAAACACTGGTTCTTGTTACTCATGACATGAAACTTGCTTCCAAGGCTGACATTTGTTATTCAATTAAGGACGGCAGCTTGGTTCAGGTGGTAGAATGAAAACACCAGCTGCATTTCTCTTTGCTTCAAGATTGTTGTTTCCTCGCACCGGAAAAAAATCCAACGCCAGAAAAAGTCTTCTGGGAGCCTGCGCCTGCATTGGAATCAGCCTTGTTCCGCTGGTAATGGTGCTTACGATTTCAAATGGAATGATTCAGGGAATTACGGAGAGAATAATCGGTCTTTCTTCTTCACATATTCAGGTCAATCTTTATGAAGAATCTGTGGACGAGCTTAAACTGAATGAACCTTCTCAGCTGGAAAATTTTCAGATCCTTTTGCAGAAAGTTGAGGAAGTTACGAATGTTTTTCCAGAAATTCAGGGAATTGGACTTGCTTCATCTTTAAAGGGCAGAAAAGGTGCTTCAATCCGAGCTGTACAAAGTGATGTTTATGAGCGAAATTCATCTTTTAGAGATTATTTTAAAGTTGTGGAAGGTGAAATCGATCTTTCTTCTAAAAATTCAGTTGTAATTGGTGACAAACTGGCACAGGATTTGAATCTTTCAGCAGGAAAAACTTTGCGGCTCATCACAACAAAAGAAATAGCAGAAGGAAAGACTATTCCAAAAATCACGCCTCTGAAAATTTCAGCAATTGTTTCCAGCGGATATCAGGAACTGGATGCTCTTTGGGTGTTCATCTCGCTGGAAACAGGTTTTTCGATTCTTTCTGCAAATTCCTCCACTTTTGTACTGGGTGTTGAAACTCAGAACGCATTTGGACTGGAACTGGAAAAAGCCTATGCAAAACTGTATCCGCTGCTCAAAAATTACGGCAGGCTCTACAAATGGAACCAGCTGAACACAGCCCAGTACGAAAATTTTGCTTCTACGCAGATAATGCTGATTTTTATAATGATGCTGATTGTTCTGGTGGCTTCCGTAAATATTTCCAGCGCCCTTGTAATGCTGGTGATTGAACGACGTAAAGAAATTGCCATAATAAAAAGTCTGGGCGGAACTTCTGGTGGAATTGCCTTTTCATTTTTGCTCACAGGATTTTTTACAGGTCTATTGGGCGTGCTTGCAGGAATCCCGCTGGGGCTTTTAGGTGCGGTTAATTTCAACAGAATAATTTTTATTATAGAAAAAATCCTGAATTCAGCAGTGGATTTCTTTTTTGTGCTGATTAAGGGAAATGCAGGACTTGGATCACAGATTCATCTTTTGGATCCGGCCTTTTATCTTCAGGACATTCCTCTTTCAATTCCATTGGGGCAGCTTATGCTGATTGCTATTGGAACGCTGGTGCTTTCGCTTTTTGTAAGTGCTATTCCTGCATTCAAGGCTGGCAAAGAAAAACCTATAGATACATTGAGAAAAATCTGATTTTCGGCTAATATAGCTATATGACATGTGATTTGTGCGGAGAAAATGAGGCAATTCTTTTTATTGAACAGTCTAATGGAGACACAAAGCGTAAGCTGAATTTATGCTTTGACTGTGCCCGTGCCCATGGCGTTTCTCCAGATTCAAAAACAATCGGAAAATCGCTTACAAATCTTTTTGAAACTATTCTCAATAAGAAAAAAGTTGATCCAGAATCTTCAAAACTTTGTCCTGTATGCGGAATCAGCCTTGCAGAAATTAGATTGACCCGTCACACAGGTTGTCCTGAATGTTATTCAATTTTCAGAAACGAAATCGGCCAGATTTTTAAAAGAATCGGTGTGAATGGAAATTACGGCGGAACAATGCCAAAGCGTCTGAAAAATTTCCGGTCAGTTTTAAATGACAGAATCGTTCTTCAGACAAAGCTTGAAGAATCCATCAAAAAAGAAGACTACGAAAAAGCCGCAATTTACAGAGATTATCTGAGGGCTTTGGAAAAAACACCTGTTGCCGGAGGCAGCGATGAGTAGTTTTTCAGAAAATGACACAGAGGGGCTTCCTTCATCAGATGCCTGGTATTCCTTTGAAGGACCTGAATCTGATGTGGTGCTTTCAACTCGTGTCCGCCTTGCCAGAAATTTAGCCAATTTTCCATTTCCTAAAAGATTTAAGGATGACGATGCTTCAAGAGTAAGGACGCTGGTGTTCGATGCTTTTTCTCATTGTGAAAATCCTGACCGCTACACCGGTGTAATGACTTCTGAGTTGGATGAACTTGGAGCTGCAATTCTGGAAGAGAGGGGCGTTCTGGATGGCATTGTTGCAAAAAACAGCGGTACTGGAATCATAATCAGAACAGACGGAAAAATTTCCTGCGTTATAAACGATACAGATCATGTAAGGCTCAGTGCCTATGTTCCGGGTCTGGATGCAGAAAAAGCCTTTACACTTTGCAACAGCGTGGATGATCAGCTTCAGAATTCATTGCAGTTTGCAGCAAATTACGATCTGGGCTTTTTGAATTCAGCAGTTTCGGACTGTGGCAGCGGAATGAAGATTTCCTGCAGGCTTCATCTTCCTTCACTTTCATATTCCGGCAGGTTGAAGGACATTCTTGCAGGTTTTGAAGGCAAGGATATTGTTGTTCGGGATTGTTTTGGTGTTGGTGATGTGGCAGGCTCTTCTTTGGGCTTCTTCTATCAGGTTTCTACTAAAACCAGTGGTAACGGAAGCGAATTTGATCAGCTGGCAAATATAGTTTCCTGCGTGCGCTTCCTTGTGGAAAATGAACGGCGTGAAAGAGGATTTGTCTTAAACCATAGACAGACAGAACTTCGGGACAGAATCTACCGTTCCTATGCAAAGGTAAAATTCGCTTCCCTTATTACAATGAGAGAAGCAATAGACATAATTTCAGACTTAAAGTGGGGCAGGCATCTGGGCTTTTTCTCAGAAGTTCCGGACAATCTTCTGTGCGCACTTTTATACAGGGTTCAGAACGGACATCTTCAGTTTGTTCTGAAAAATAAGAATTTTAATTTTTCAAAGGACATTGCTGAAAATTCACAGCTTAAGGCAGAAAATCTCCGTGCTTTGATTCTTCAGGAAGCCTTTGAAAATATTAAGATAAATTAGGAAAATTAAATGAAGGGACTTTCAGCACGGGCACAAAAGCTTTTGACAACTCTAGCACAGGAAGAAGGCCGAAAAAGCGGCTCAACAGAACTTTTGCCGGAACACGTTCTTCTTGCACTTTTAAAAAGCGCTGACGGACTTGGTTACGAAGCCCTCAAATTATTGAATGTAAACGCTCTTTCTTTTCAGCTTTTACTTGAACAGAGCATTACTCCAAAAGACAATTTTCCACGGGGTGAATTTTCAGAACTTCCACCATCCCGACGATTGCGCACACTTTTGGACATCGCAGTAGTTGAGTCCCGTTCTCTCAGAAGCGAACATGTTGGAACTGAGCATCTTTTGATTGCTTCAATTCGTGAAGAAAACAGCGCTTCCTGGAAATTTTTTGAACGGGCAGGACTTTCTTTGGATGCGGTTCGGGAAGCAGTCAAGTCTCTTCAGGAAAAATTGATTCAGACAAACCAACAGATGCAGAATCAGATTCCAAATGGCCAGAATCCGGAAATGGAATTTGCAGGGGCCAAGGGAAACGGTCAGCAGCAGAAAAAATCATTTCTGGCAGAATTCAGCCGTGATCTTACAGCACTTTCCAAAGAAGGCAAACTGGATCCTGTGGTTGGCAGAACTAAGGAAATCAACCGTGTAATTCAGATTTTAAGCCGCAGAAACAAAAACAATCCTATTCTGGTCGGTGAACCTGGAGTTGGTAAGACTTCAGTTGCGGAGGGACTGGCTCAGCATATTGCAAATGGTGAAGTTCCATACAATCTTCTCAAAAAACGTGTTCTTCTCCTTGATATTACAGCAATGGTTGCAGGCACAAAATATCGTGGTGATTTTGAAGAAAGAATGAAGCGTATGATGCGTGAAGTTCAGGAAAGCGGAGATATAATTCTGTTTATTGATGAACTTCACATGATCATGGGTGCAGGTAGTCCAGAAGGAAACATGGATGCCTCAAACATTCTTAAACCTGCATTGAGCCGTGGTGACATTCAGCTGGTTGGTGCTACAACATTTAAAGAATATAGAAAGCACATTGAAAAAGATGCAGCCCTTTGCCGACGTTTTCAGCTTGTAAAGGTGGAAGAGCCGGAAGTTCAGGATGCAGTGGGAATTCTTGAAGGCCTTAAACCAAAATATGAGGAATTTCACAATGTAATCTATGATGAAGGCGTAATTCCAGCAATTGTAAAACTGAGCATGCGCTATGTTCCAGAAAAATTCCTGCCGGATAAGGCAATTGATATTATGGATGAGGCCGGCAGCGCAAAGAAAATTTCTTCAGAAAGCAGACCAGCAGAACTGGCAGAACTTGAAAAATCAATTGAAGAACTGGGCCGCGAAAAAGAAACACTGGTTGCAAATCAGGATTATGAAAATGCAGCAATGATTCGTGACAAGGTTCGAGACTTAAAACAAAAGCTGGAAGATTTCAACAATTACTGGAAGAACAATGCAGTTTCTGTAAGAAAACATGTTACGGTTCAGGATATTGCAAAGATAATTTCAGATATGACAGGAATTCCTGCAGAACAACTGGATTCAAATGAAGCAGGCCGTCTTTTGCAGATGGAAGATGAAATTCACAAGGATGTAATCGGTCAGGAAGAAGCCGTAAAGTATCTTTCAAGTGCAATCCGAAGAAGCAGGGCCGGAGTTTCCAGCCCTGACAGACCAATGGGATCATTCATTTTCCTGGGGCCTACAGGTGTTGGTAAAACACAGCTGGCAAAGGCAATGGCAAAATTCCTGTTTGGTTCAGAAGATGCCCTTATCAGAATCGATATGTCCGACTTTATGGAAAAGCACACTTCAAGTCGTCTTGTAGGTTCTGCACCTGGATATGTTGGATATGAAGAAGGCGGTATGCTTACAAACAAGGTTTTGCAGAAGCCATATTCAATTGTTCTCTTTGATGAAATTGAAAAGGCACACAACGAAGTTTTCAATCTTTTGCTTCAGGTTTTGGAGGAAGGTGAGCTTCGGGACAATCTTGGTCATACCGTAAATTTCAGAAATACAGTGATAATTATGACTTCCAACGCCGGTGCAAGGTCGATTACTGCAGATAAAAAACTTGGTTTTGCAAATCTTTCAGACGGATTTTTGCCACCTGCAGAAATCAAGGCAAATGCCATGGAAGAACTTAAAAGAATCATGGCTCCAGAACTCATCAACCGAATTGATGATATTGTTGTGTTCAATCCTCTTAAGCGTGAAGAAATTTCAAAGATTCTGGACATTCAGATTGCACAGCTGGAAGAGCGGCTTTCTGAAAAGAACATTCATCTTGTTGTAAAACCAAAGGCTCGTGATTATCTGCTGGATAATGGCTATGAACCAAGTATGGGAGCAAGACCAATGCGCCGCCTGATTCAGAACGAAATTGAGGATAAGCTTGCAAACCTTATTCTTGCTGGAAAAATTGGTGAAAGCGGTGAAGTTGAAGTCAATTACGAAAAAAAGGAAATTACCGTAAAGCCAGTTAAGGCAAAGGAAAGCGTTTCCGTGGAAGTAAAATAGGACAAAAAAAACGGTGGTTGAGCAAAGTCGAAACCACCGCTTTTTTTTGAATACAGTGGTTGAGCTAAGCTGAAATCACTGCATTCAATTTGTTTTTAATTTTATTTTGTAACTTTTTCAAACATTTCTGATGAGTAAACATAGTTCTCACCAAGTTCGTTGATTACAAAAATAGAGCCTTTCTGGCTGCCTTCTACGATTTCTCCAGTGCAAAGGTAAATCTTGTTGTGTTCAAAATAATCGCTGTCGTGACCTATGTAACGGATTTTGTAGAAAACTTTTTCTGTTTTGTTATCTGGCATGGTACACTCCTCACTTGTTTGCCAGGATGGCAAAATCGAAAGTGCAACGCACTTTGCCATGATAAAAATACACGGATGTATTTTTATCGTGCCTCCTTGTACAATTTATGCTGCATTTACTCCCTTTTAGCAGCGAAACGTGCATAATGATTATCGGAATATAAATGACATTTCTTTAATTTTTCGTTATACTAAGGTTTGAGGAAAAAAATGAATAAAGCACTTGAAACTTTGAAAGCCCGCGGATTTTATGCTCAGTGTACTGACGAACAGGGCTTGTCAGATTTAATGGATAAAGGTCCTGTAACCTTCTATGTTGGCTGTGATCCAACTGGACCAAGTCTTCACATTGGACACATGGTTCCATTCTTTGCATTGCGTCATCTTCGTGCAGCAGGTCATCACGGTATTGCTCTTGTTGGTGGTGGTACAGCTCGTATTGGTGACCCATCTGGCAAAACAGAAATGCGAAAGATGATTACTTACGAACAGATTGACGAAAACGCAGCACATATTCAGGCTCAGCTTGATAAATTCATCGGCTTTGACGGAAAAACTGCATTCTCAGACAACAACAAAAACTGGCTTGCAGACATGAACTACATCGACTTCCTTCGCGACATTGGTTCATGCTTTTCTGTAAACAAAATGCTCACATTTGAAGCATACAAGCAGCGTCTTGAACGTGGTCTTTCATTCATTGAATTCAACTATCAGCTTCTTCAGGCTTATGACTTCTATCAGCTTCACATGAGACACAACTGTGTTCTTCAGATTGGTGGAGATGACCAGTGGGGAAACATTACAGCAGGTGTTGATCTTATCCGTCGTAAGCTTGGTGGAACAGAAGAATTGAATGCACAGCACCAGGCATTTGGACTTACATTCCCGTTGATTACCCGTTCAGACGGAAAGAAAATGGGTAAGACAGAAAAAGGTGCAATCTTCCTTGATGAATCAATGACATCAGTTTACGACTTCTTCCAGTACTGGAGAAACGTTGCCGACCCAGATGTAGAAAAATTCTTCAAGCTCTTTACATTCCTTGAACTTGATGAAATCGCACAGATTTGTGCAGGTGACATCAATGTGGCAAAAGAAAAGCTTGCTTATGAAGTTACTTCAATCATCCACGGAAAAGAAAAGGCTGACGGTGCTCTTGCAGGTGCTAAGGCTGCATTCAGTGGTGAAGGCGACAAAACTCAGATGCCAACTGTTGAAGTTTCAAAGGCAGATGTTGAAGCAGGAATGGGAGTTCTCTCACTGTTCGTAACAGCAGGCCTGTGCTCATCAAACGGTGAAGCAAGAAAACTCATTCAGGGCAACGGAGCATCCTTGAACAACGAAAAGCTCACAGACCCAACAATGAAAGTAACAACAGCAAATCTTGATAAAGACGGAGAAATGGTTCTTAAATCAGGAAAGAAAAAGTTCGTACGAATTGTTTTGAAGTAGGTTATAATAAGGCTGCGTCGATTGAGCTTGTCGAAATCATCGCAGCAATTCTATTTGCAAGGTGGTTGAGGCTTTCTCGACCACCTTTTTTTTGTCTGTGGAATAGAATAATTATACTTCCCCAGCCAGGACAAATTATGTCCTACCACATGATAATTTTCTACCTCGGACATACACTGTCCCAGGTGGTGATTTATAATTGCTTATTAGAGGTTTTTATGGAAAAAATTTTTGAGTATTCATATCAGTCATGTTTTGGTTCGAATTGCGAAACTGTATGTATCGAAAAAGATGGTTCTGTATATAGGAAATATTTTGAACATGGACCGTTTGCTCTTAAATATAATTCTAAAAAGCTTATTTTCAAGTCTCCAGATATGATTAAAGACATTATGGATGTCCTAAAAAAAAGACAGCAAATTCTTCTAGAATTACCTGAAAAATTTGATAATCCTGATGTTCTGGATGGTGGAATGGACACTCTGGTTTTAGGCGACTGGCATTTTGAAGGTTTTAACATAATACAGGTTGATAGTGAATCTGAATTGGACTTTAAAAGTGTTCTGGAACTTGAAGAGTATATGAGAGGAGAATTTTATTCTGCTGAACTGCAGAAGGTATTCCGGGAAATAAAAACAATAATAGATGCTCATAACGAGACTAAAACTATTTTATGGCACTTTGACGAACCTCCTCCATTTTTGAAAAAATACGATTTTGATATTGAAGAATTATTTCCGGCAGAGGAATTGAAAGTACAGACTTTTAGAATTGGGGATTCTTTACCTTTCAACGTTTTTTCACCGTGGAACGAAATGTGTATTTTGACCAGAATAAAAAGAAGAGCTACTAAATGGGATATCACTACAAAAGAAAGTCAAAAATCAACTGGACATTTTTCAGTATCACGAGGTGAATATCAGTTGGCAGAATATGAATATAAAGGCAAAAGTCTACCTGTTCTTTATTTTATAGAGAACGTAGATGAAAATAGTCTTTCAGTCAGATTATGTGCAATTGAAAAAGAATATCTAAATGAAAACAGAAAATTTTTTTTTAGATAATAAGTGAGAAATATTGCATGAAAGATACAAGGTAAGTGTCCGTATGAGTTTCAAGATAAAGATAACAGATATTTTTCAAATTAGAGGAAGAGGTCAGATTATTTGTGGAGATGCAAATGAGGAGAATTACAGAGGAACTCTTATTTGTGAAGGAAAAACTTATAAGGTTCTTGGTTCTCCTGCTTATGTGCCGAATAAAAAACCTGCTTCGTATTTAATTGATACCTTTGATTTAGATGATTCATTCATCGGAAAGGAATTTATTGAAGATGAAAGAGAATGACACAAAAGAAAAACTTGTTGGTTGTCGGAGAAACAGAAAATGTTGAATAAAGTTATTTTGATTTGTTCCATTACAGTATGTCTGATAGGATTCATATTTGAAATCCTGAACAAGCTCAACTAAAAATATCATTCATACCGCTTCAGAATATTAGTTGCAATTTTCTTTATTGCTTCTACAAGTTCCGGCGGATTCAGAACTTTTGCAGCTCCTCCAAATTCAAGAACCCATTCGGCAGTCTGATCAATCTGGTTTGTTTCAAATGAAATATAAACTGTACCGTCCTCGTTTTCCTTTATGGTTTGATTTTTATGCCATTCTCTTTCCATTGCATAAGTTTTCATGCGGGAATCTATCAAAACTTCTGCCTTAAAATTTGGAGTTTCTGAATTCCAGATTCCAAAATCAGGATCAATATGGTTTTCAAGCTTAAAACCTTCAGGAATCTTAAAAATTGTTTCAGTAAGTCTCACATTCCTGATTCTAGGCATTGCATAAATTCGTATGGCATTGGACTTGTGAGAAAAACCGATTAAATACCAGCTCCCCTTATGACAAATAATGTGGTAAGGATCAAATTTTCTGTATTCAAAAGATTCACTTCGCCCTGTTTTGTATTCAAATTCCAGAGTCTTATGAACTTTGATTGCCTTTAGAACAGCATCAAATACACCGTTCTGAAGCATTACGATGGGATCAGAAATGAAACGAATTTCATCGTTCACTAGGGAAGAATCTACGCTGACATTTTCAGGAAGCATGTCTGTAATTTTTCCCATAATCTGACGAAAATTCTGTTCAAAAGGCGTATTCCTGTACTGTTCAAGAATGGGAAAAATCGCAGAAAGCGTAAGAAGCTCACCTTCCGTAAGCATTACGTTCTGTATGAAGAAATTGTTGTCAGTGTAATAATATCCGTTTTTGGAAAAATCAAATTCAATGGGAGCATCATAATCATTTTGAAGAATCTGAATGTATCGCTGTACGGTTTTAGTGCTTTTTTCAATTATGCTTGCAAGATCCCTTGAATTCGGATAATTTCCGTTCCTGATTGCCCTTTCAATCTTCAGCAGGTTATTCAGAATGTGTGGTTGTTCCTTTTTTCTTTCCATATTTTCAGTATAGCATATATTTTTTTTAACGGTAGGACAAATGCTGTCTCAGGTGTTGTTTTATAATCAGTCATGTTAGAATTAATGTAATCTCAAAAATTGCAATTTTTAGAGATTACATTAATTCAAGTGAGGTTTTTATGTCTGTGAAGGTAAATTATTGTGCAGTTGAAGAAAGGGATATGGATACCCTTTTTCTTGAAGCAATTGGGTCAGATGAGAATTTTCTTAAGCTATTTACTGATAAAATTGAAGAATTGAAAGCCTGCAGCAGTATTGAAATATTGAGCATCGAATTGTCAAAAACAGACAATGATGGAGAATCGGACATTACTGTTGTCCTTCAGGCAGATGATAGAAAACTTGCTCTTCTCATTGAAGACAAAATCAATGCTCCAGCGATGGAAAATCAGTGCGAAAGATACACAATTCGCGGAAACAAAGGAAAAAAAGACAAGGTTTATGATGATTTCTTTGTTTTTATTGTTGCTCCCCAAAAATATTATGCCGGCAATGATGAAGCAAAAAAGTATGAGCATTTTGTTTCTTATGAGGAGTTCAAAAATTATCTGGAAACAAAAGACGATGTTCTAAGCGAAATATGGAAGCAGCAGTTTGAACAGGCTATTGAAAAAGGAAAAAGACAGAGCAATGTGACATATCGCCCGAAATGTGTAGAATTTCTTAGAAATTACATTGCGTATCAGAAAGAAAATTATCCTGACAAAATTGAAATCGCAACTACTCTTGATAATAGTAAGGCAGGTGGCTGGATAAGAATGCGTGTAAATCTGGACAATGCCTTTATATATCACAAAATGGAAAGAGGTTACATGGATTTGAATATTTCTGGAGCAAAGGATAGAGCCAATCTTTGTAAAGCAATGCTGGATAACATCCGTAAAATGGGATTTGAAAAGCTTCTTTGTGTTGAAACAGGAAATTCTATGTCCTATAGGTATGAAGTTCCAATCATTAATAATAGTGAAGATTTTTCCAAAATCAACAAAGATGACCTGAATTACAGTTTTGAAAAGGCAGAAAAACTTGTAGAACTGGCAGACATACTGAAAGCGTTCTCGGAAATAACATCTGGAAAATAGAGGTATTTCAATGAAGAATTGGCACTGTTGGCTTATAATAGTGCTGGCTTGGAATTTATTACATTTTCATAATGAAAAGATAGACACTGGGGAACAAAAAAAATATGGCTGGTCACATGACGATATTTGTAAAAATATCAGAAGAAGGCTTAAATACAAAATATAAATATTCTGGTGCAGGTTGTAGCGGAATTTTTAGTATTGATAAAAGCGGTAAATGTAAAATTCTAACTAGCGAAGGATTTAACAATAGGCAATCAACTTTAATAAATGTCGTCGCAAAAATCCTTGTAAAAGAAAAAAGACCGGATAGATATGTCTATACAGGTTCGTATTGAGTAGAAATTTTAATTATGCAGAAGGGAAAATAGTAAATCCTATTGCTTATATGAAAAAATCACGTCAAATAAATCCAAGATACAAAAAATTTATTAATCTAAAAGCGATTGAAATACCAGAGCAATTTAAAATTCCAAAAGGCTTTGAAACATTTGGATTAAAATTATAAAGGGGACAAAAAATGAAAAGATGGCACGCATGGATAATTATTGCTGTTTTAAGCTTGATTTATTATTATCAGACTCTGTACCTGTGTTCAAGGTAAATAATATATTAGAGGTAGTAAAGTCTTTCATACTTGACGTTTTTTATTATTTTTTTCTTAGAATTACCGCTTTTTTTGGAAAAAAATGCATTTTAGGTGGTAAAAATCAGATTCTGGAATGGTTTATCATCAGAGAAATAGGAAAATTACCACTTAAATGATGATATTTTTAATTTTAAGTGGTAATTTTTTGTGAAATTGTTGTTCTTCTCTGTGTTTACACATTAAATTTACCACTCTATTTTGTAAAAATGAAAAATTAAGCGGTAAATATGTGAATTGAAACATCATAATAATTGAGAATTACCACTCTATTTTAGGAAAATTTAGAATTAAGCCGTAAAATTGCTTTGGGATTGCTTCACAGATAAAAAAAATGTGGTTTCGAAAGAAACCACATTTTTTTGCGTTAGTGATTGTAGTGGCGCCGTCAGGCGTTGCAGCAGCCGGAGGTTGCTGCAATGAAACCGCGGAAAGCACGACCGCTCTTTTGAGCGGGAACGCCCTTTTATTTATTCAAGCACTTATGAACAACTGCAGCCAATGCACCGCCAACAAGTGGAGCGAGGATGAATACCCAGATGCATGAAAGAGCTTCGCCACCAACCAAAAGAGCTGGTCCGAATGAGCGTGCAGGGTTTACAG
>JAGHUJ010000006.1 GCA_018064905.1 Candidatus Treponema equifaecale | reverse complement strand
TGACTGTTCTTCGGTCGAGGTGACGGTGTTTTGGTCGAGGTGACGGTACTTTGGTCGAGGTGACTGTAGTTAGATTATTCTTCTATCAAATTCTGTACGTTTTGAAGAGCCTGCATGTTGCGGTTGAAGGTGATGGCCTGATTCCTTGCTATGATTGCAGGCTCGTATTTTATGTTCAGCGGATATTCCTTTGCGGCTTTGATTGCATCGTTCCATTTTAGAATTGCTTCAGTATATTCGCCATTGGCATAGAGCCGGAGTCCTTCAATATAGATTTCATCAACAACCTGCAGTGCTGCTTTTCTTCCCCGGTCTCCGAATTTCATCTTTGCGGAAAGGCTGATGTGGTTCACCGGATTGGAAGATGATGTAAGGTCAAAGGTGTAGCATACGTCCATCTTAAGTCCCATTACGTCAAATTCACTTCCCATGCTGAATCTTGGATTTGCTCCCTGAAGAAGAAATCCCATTTCAAAGGCGAATCCATCTGTTATTTTTATTTCAAAGCCGCTGCCTGCAGAAAATTTTCCGGATGAGGCAAAATCTTGCAGATTGAGTGGCTGCCTGAATTCAAGAGAAAGCAGGAATCTGGAGAATGGTCTGTAGGAAATCCCTAAAGAAGCCCTTGTGGAAAGCGGATCGTCCAGCTTAATCTGATTACCAAAGCCTGTGATGGCGGCTCCAAGATTGTTGAAGGCCAGTCCGATTCTGAAATTTGGGTTTCTGTCCACAAAATGCTTAAGCAGGTTGAAGCTCATTATCATTCCAGCATCTGCCATAAATGCCAGCGCCGACTGCTCCAGTCCTGAGCCTGAGATTATTTCGTCTGTTTTGTTGTCAGTATAGTCCGGGATGCTGCGCCAGGCGATTTTTGTGTTGAGTCCCAGTGCGATTCCCTTAAAGCTGTAGCCGGAGAGAAAATTATATGAAAGGTTGAATGCGGCGGAAGTTTCTGAATAGTAGCTGCCAGTGAGTTTTTCGCCAAAAAGATTGTATTCTGTGAAGGGCACGTAAAAGCACTTTATCTGACCGCCATAACCAAAATTTCCGTTTCTGCGGGTTGCTGTGAGACATTCCATCGCTGAATCCGCAATCCAGGCATTGTGAAATACTGCCACTTCTGATTGTTCCAGAACTGAGCTTGCAGCAGGATTGTAGTCAAAGAAACTGATGTCGTCGCAAAGTCCTGTAAAGGCTGTTCCCATGCTTTCAACTCGTCCACCCATAGGAATGTTCATTGAGCGAAATGATGTCTGGCCCTCATTTGGATCGATGAAGGATTCAAAGGCATCACCCAAGGTTGAGTTGATTTCAACCAGATCCAGGGCAAATGTCCGTGTCACTGAGAAGCATAATAATATAAGAAAAAGAATCATCCTCATCTTCATTAATTTTCGGAAATTTCTCTCCATTAGATTATAATTATTACCGAAAATTGAAGAGAAGTACTATTGTCTCTTTTATGAATTGTATCAGACGAAGCTTGATTTTTGTTTTCTTCTCCTTTGCCACTCTTGGTTTGTTTGCCCAGGATGATAAGGCTTTGTCTTTAAAAGAAATTGACGCTTTGATTCTCAACTACCAGTATAATTCCGCCTTAAAGCAGCTTGCCGAATACATGGAGCAGAATCCTGAGGATTTTGACCGGGCACAGAAACGGGTTTCAAAAATTCTTTCAGCCCGTGCCACTTACAACAAAAGTGCCACAAATCTTGTTGACCTGATCAAAGGGGAATCCACTGACAGCGTTGAGAAGATGAACCGAATTCAGGGGCTTGAAAAATTTGAGGAAAATCCTACTGAAAATGCAGTTGAATTCACAAACCTTGCCCGAAGAACAATCAGCCTTGGTGAAGTGCTTATCAGCTACAACCGTATCATGCGTGAAGGACTGGCTCTGGTTCGTGGTGAAAAATTTCCAGATGCGGCGAAAAAATTTGAGGAAGGGTTTGAAATCAAGAACGACAAGTCTGACATTGTTTTTGAAGGCGGCGGACCTGTTGATGAGAACGACACTGGTATTCTGGTTGTCTATGAAAATGACATTACTGAACCAGTGCGAAATTCCGTTTCAAAGATAAAGTCACTGGTGTCCGGCGGATTTGGCAGCAGCTATCCAAGCTTTAAGAATCTTCAAAGCGACTGTGAGAAGGCTTATCAGGAATTTGTTGCGGCTGTAAAGCTTGGAAAAATTGAGGGCTGTAACAAGGCCTTTGACAATGTTAAGAAAAATTTCGGAAAGCTTGCTGAATACAGAAATAAAATTATTGATGAAGCCCGAATCCTTGATAAGGCCGACAAGCTGGCAAATCAAAGAAATCCGCTTCTGCTTGGAACTTCATACATCACTTTCTACAAACGATTCATTCTTGGTGATGATACAAACCGAGATACAGGTATAATCGGTGCAATTGATGCCTTCTGGAACACAAGGGTAGAAGACATGAAGGCCAGACTGAACAATGTGGTCTACAGCACAATGGACAATATCCAGAAGCAGGTGCCTGAAAACTCATTGTATGCAGCTGTTGAAAAAATCGACGCTCAGAAGGATACGATTGTTCTGGCTTCTGATTTTGCCGCCCTCAGCCGGGATATGCACGGACTCTATGATTTGCCTCTGAATCTGGACGGAAGCACTGTAGGCTCATATCATACAAATTATCAGAATTCTCTTGGATTCGTCTCACAGTATCTTAAAAATCTGGATCTTTCCTATGATTGTGTTAAGCGTATTTCTGAGGAAGGAAAACTGGTTGCAAAATTTGATCCTTTCACAACGGTTTCTGAACAGGTTCTTGTTGAATATTTGAACCAGGCCCACAGATACGAGCAGATCAAGAAGGATTCTGAGAATTATCTGGAATTTGTTTCTGTTGAGTACCAGCGTGAAAATGACTATTACATTGAGCAGGAGAGAAAGAAGGCTGAGCTGGAGCAGATGATGGAGCTTACCGGAATCACCCTTGATGAAGTGAACAAGTCCCAGAAAAAATCCGCAGGCGTTGAAATTATGGACAGTCCGCTGGATCTCCGTGATGAGATTTTGTATTTCAATTCAGTCTGTAATCAGAATATCGAAAACTCTGCAGAAAACGCAAAGAATGTGTGGGGAATCATCGCTCAGAACTATTACTCAAACGGAAAAGAAAACTACGATTCTTTGGAGAAAATGGTTCAGGAAAACAACCGCCTGATTTCTGGAACTCTTGATGAAGAAACTGGTCTTAATAAAAAATATCCGGTTCTTGCAAGGACAAATGCCCGCAAGCTGATTTCTTCGATTCAGAACGGAAAAATTATTCTTCAGTCCCACCGCTCAAATCTGGATGATGGAGATGCCTACGCTTCTGCAAATGAAGCCTTTGTTTCTGGTAAAGTGCAGATTGACGAGCTTATAAAAATGTTCGACCAGCTGGTTCTTGAAAACAGGCAGACAATTGCAGCCGCTGATCCTCTTATTCGTGCTTTTGAAAAGGCCTATGAGGAAGGTAAGGCTCAATATGAAAGAGCTGTGGCTGCATTCAAGAAAAATGATTTTGATGGTGCCA
This sequence comes from Candidatus Treponema equifaecale, assembly GCA_018064905.1. Classification (GTDB taxonomy): domain Bacteria; phylum Spirochaetota; class Spirochaetia; order Treponematales; family Treponemataceae; genus Treponema_D; species Treponema_D equifaecale. The sequence goes on along the minus strand of JAGHUJ010000006.1, from coordinate 47,441 downwards.
ATGCTGCCGTTGACAAGGCTTCTGAAAAACTGGCTGAGGCTTTGGACTATGAATTTGAAGAAGAAGTGCGGGTTTTGCGTGAGGAAACTCTGGCAGATCTGGCAAACAGAATCCTTGTGGCTGAAAACGAGCAGGTTATTCGTGATGTATTTGCCTTGAAGGAAGAGGCCACAACAGCATATTATTCAAGTCAGTTTGATGCGGCTGAAACTGCTCTTACAAAAGCTCAGGCAAGATGGGCCAAGACCAATCCTGAGCCTGATTCAGAAATTGAGGAACTGCTTACTGTTGTCAGAAATGTGCGGGGCCTGGCTTATGGTCGTGTGCTCAGTGCTTCTGATCCACATTATCCTGAGCTTTCATACAGTCTGGATCTGGCTAAACTTAGTCTTGAACGCGGTGCAAAAGCAAAGCAGGCTGGAAACAAATCCGAGGCTGAAGCTGCATTCAATACGGCTCTTTCAAATGTCCGCAATGTGCAGAATGTTTATCCGTTGAACAAGGAAGCCCGTCTGGTTTCACTTAAGCTTCAGCGGGAAATGGATCCTGTGGGCTTCCCTAAGCAGTTTGAAAATCAGCTTACCGCAGCCCGCAAAAACAATTCCTTGAATGAACGGCTTGCAGATTTGCAGGACTTGTATGAAATAAATCCAAAATATCCGGGGCTTAAGGATGAAATCTACAGCCTTGAGGAAGATCTGGGGATGCATCCTAAACGAGTGGTTGTTCAGAAGGACGTAAAGAAGCAGGTTGGATCAAAACTTTCAGATGCAAGAAAGCTGTTCAAGGCTGCCGGTAATGATGAAGCCAGGTTGAATCAGGCTCTGGCTGCTGTAAATCAGGTAATTGCCCTTGATTCAACAAACAGGGATGCAAAGAACCTTAAGCTTGAAATTCAGCTGAAGATTGGTGCCCAGGCAACTGCTATCCTTTCTCAGCAGGATGAAAAGATGTATGCTGAGGCTGGACGTTTGTTCAACCAGCGTAAATTTGCTGAGGCCAATGCGGTTATGGAAACATTGTGGCAGAAGCCGGCTGCAAAACGAAACAGAAAAGTTGTGGATTTGAGAAACCGTATTTTGAGACGACTTTAGGAGACTTGAAGGTTGAGAACTGAGACTGGAAATATAAAAGTATTTTTTCTCATTTTGATTCTTGGGCTTGGAATGTTGTTTGCTCAGAGCTCTTCCCTGGACTTGAATGTTGTTCAGAAGGAGAATTTTTTCTGGGACAATGTTAAGGACATCTCCAAAAAAGAATCCTATTTTCCGATAACACTTTCCGACGGCAGACAGAGCTATGTTTTCTATGAAAGCGCTGATAAAGCTTCAAAATCCATAAAAATTTCCTATGCGACAAGTGAAAATTTTCAGAAGGGAACACAGATAAAGTCACTCCCAGGCCGATTTGCCTATTCCGGTGATGAAGTTCCTAATATGTATTCTGCTGCAATTTCAAAAAATGGAATAATTGCGATTTCAGTTCTGGATGCTTCTTCAGAAAAAGGTACGCTTCGAATCTATGCTTCTGAAAATTCCGGTGAGAGTTTTGAAGAATTTTCATTTGGTCAGCAGGGAAAGCAGATTGTTTCTTCAAGAATTTACTCTTCAACCAATGGCGGATTTGTACTTTTTGTTTCGGTTGGTGAAGGAAAGCAGAGCCTTACAGATTCTTCATTCTCTTTGCTTTATTCTGAATCACAAGACGGAAAAAAATGGAATGAGCTTTCAAAGTTCAGGCCGGCTGATGGAATTTCAAACGCATTCTCTCCATTTCTTGCACAGATAAACGGCAGGGATTTGGTTTTCTTTGAAGGGTGGCTGGGAAAAGATCCTTCTTCAAGTCAGATTTATTGCAGTTCAAGGAGTGGAATGGGCTGGAGCTCGGCTAAAATCGTTACAGATGATGCTGCAGTTCCTTCTAGTGAAGGTCAGAGTTATGAAAACTACAAGAATTTCCGTCCAAATGTTTTAAGCGACGGAAATGAGACCAAAATTGCATGGGAACGCACTCCAAAAAACAGCGCAACAGCTACTGTAATGGTGGCTCCTTTAAATGCTGACGGTTTTATTTCAGACAGAAACGATGTTGAAGCTTTGAACCAATATGGAAACGGACGCAGACCAAGCCTCTTCAAATACCACGGAAAATTCTTCATTTCCTGGTTTGACGACAGAAACGGCGTGAACAATGTCTACCTTTACGAAAATCTGGGCGTTCAGTGGTCGGAGGTTGATTCAATCACCAGAAGACAGAACAAAACTACTGCCAGCCTTTTCTGCTGTCCTGTAATCACGATTGGAGAGGGCGGAAAGGAACAGCTGAGCCTTATCTGGCAGCAGACCAGAAACAGTGAGAATTCAATCTGCATTCTGGAAGAAGACTTCTATGCAGAAAAACCTACTTTTACACCAAGAAATTTTACTGTCGGAAAACACGGAAAAAACAGAACTGCCACTGTTCGGGTGAACATGCCTAAGGATGTTTCAGAAATTCTTGGGTTTGTGGCAGTGGCTGGTACTAACAGTGACATTGTTCCTGCAAAGGATGAACTTAGTGAAAGCTTTAGAAAACCTGAGGACAACCTGATTTCTGCTGCGATTGATGATGATGTGAGCGGCGACCAGAAAATTTATTTTAAGGCCCGGGTTTTGGACAAGGCCGGAAACTGGTCTGAGGTTGCTGAAATTGAATATTACTACGATGTGACTCCTCCAAAAGCACCTGAAAATATTTTCTACGATAAGGACAATTTTGGCTTCGCCTCCACAAATGATGTGGCCTTCAAATGGGAAAATCCGGCTGACAATGAGGAAATTTCAGGGTATTCCTGGAGTCTGGAAAGTCTTGCAAAACTGGACAGAAAATATGCAGTCTCAAAAACAAAGAAACTTACTCTGACTGAAGAAGAATGCAATGCAGACATGGAAAAAATCATCGTTGCAAACTACGACAAGGCCCTGAATGCCAAATTGCCTTCTTCAAAAGTTCAGGGAACAAAACTTGAAACTGGCTACAGAAACCGTAGCAATGGACTTTATTTGTTTACTGTATGTGCAATTGACTCTGTTGGAAATGTTTCTGAGCCTGCATCTGTGTTTGTGTTCCTGAACAAATTCAGGGCGGCCACACAAATCAAGAATGTTCAGACAACTGTGGATGATTACGGTGCAGTTACAATCGGTATTTCCGGTGATGAATTTGAATACGACGGAACCATTTCTCAGGTCATTATTACAAATCAAAGCGGCGGAGAAAAATATCAGTTCAACAAGGACCAGGACTACAAGGTTTCAAGCTCTGCCAGCGGATCTTCAAAAATCTCTGCAATCAAGATTGACGAGATGAAACCGGGTAAGTATACGGTTCAGATTAGACATTCAGAACGTGGACTTTCAACCTGGAGCAAGGCTCTTGTTATAAATGAGGGCGGAACCGTTAAATACGAACGGAACTACAATTTTGAGCCGCAGTGGAAGATTCTGGATGTAAAGAATTTCCGCTATAAGGTTGATTCGGAGCGACTTACCTTCTGGTGCCTGCTTGTGCTGATTTCCCTGGGTGTGCTTGGCTCTGCAAGGGGACTTGTGGTTACGGTAAGAGAAACGGTTAAAATTAGAAAAGAGGTTCAGTCAATTCTGACAGGAGATATTATGGCAATTCAGACAAAGGAAAGGCTTCAGGCTGTTAAAGTTAAGTTCTCGCTTAAGCTAAAGCTGGGGCTGTTCACTACGGCTCTTCTGCTTTTGATTGTGGCCGGTGTAGCTGTTTCAATCGGTGCACAGATGTCATTCACTCAGGAAAAAATTCTTATTTCGGGGCTGAAGGACCGTGTTAAGGTTGTAATGGGAAATATGTCTTCCGGTGTTCAGACTTATCTTCCTGATGGCCGTGAAAAGCTTACTGAACTTGGATCAATCGTAAATCAGGTTGACAACTTTGCCGAGGCAAGCTATGCCACAATTCTCAGTTACGAAATTGACGGAAGAAAACTTAGTGACGGTTCTTCTCCGATTGATTATGTCTGGGCTACAAATGATGCTGACATCGGACTTAAGATTGCCTCAGAAAACTATGATGAAGGTACTGTCCGCCTTAAGAATTTTGAAATTTATCAGCCGATTTGTGAAAGCGTAAAGGTTCAGGCACAGCAGACTGTTTCTGCCATTGGAAACGACAGTTCTTTGATTTTTGAAAAACTTAATTCGCTTTCTGCACAACTCTACGGTTCTTATCCGCATCTTGATGATGAAAAACTCAGCCGTGAGCAGACTGAATATATTTTCTATTGGCCTGTTCTCTATCAGCAGGGCAAGGAGGAAAATTATCTTCACTCTGTAATTTTGCTCAAAGTCAACACGGACACATTGATTCAGCAGGTTGATGAGTCAAGACAGGTTACATTCGTTATTGCCGCTCTTGCTGCTGCCGTAGCTTCTGTAATTGGTCTCATTTGTGCCATTATGCTTGCTTCCGTTATCGTAAATCCAATCAAGCGAGTGGTGGAGCATGTAAAGACAATCACAGAAACAAAGGACAAGGAAGAACTGGACGGCTTTATTCTGAACATCAAGACCCGTGATGAACTTAGAACCCTTGGAGATTCAGTAAATGAAATGACTGAAGGTCTTGTGAAGGGTGCCAGAGATGAAAAACGAGCTAAGGAAGAATCAGAAAAGGCTGCCAAAGCTCGTGAAGATGCCGCAAGAGCCAGTGCTGAAGCCGCAAAAGCCAGTGAAGCTGCTGCCCGTGCTCAGGCTGAGGAGTCCAAGGCTCGTGCTGAGGCTGCTGAAATGAACATTATGAACCTTGACGGTCAGGCCGTTCAGAAAGCCTTCATTCCGCTGGTTTCAGACGGTCCTGAAAAGGAAACAACTGCACAGATGCAGGACAAGGACATTCAGATGTACGGATATTATGAAGGTACCGATGCGGTTTCCGGTGACTACTTTGACTATAAGAAACTGGATGACCGATGGTATGCCATCATAAAATGCGACGCTTCTGGACACGGAGTTCCTGCGGCCCTGATTATGACCATTGTTGCAACAATTTTCCGCCGTTACTTTGCCACATGGAGCTTTAAGGCAAACGGAACCAAGCTGAACCTGCTGGCTTCTGACATAAATGACTTCATTGAATCTCTTGGCTTGCGTGGTAAATTTGCCGCCATGATGATCTGTCTCTTTGACACAAAAACAGGTGAGGTCTACATGTGCAATGCCGGTGACAACATCGTTCATTATTTTGATTCTGCGGACAAGAAAATGAAGCTTCTCACTCTCCATGAGTCCCCTGCGGCTGGTCCATTGCCTTCGTTTATGGTTGAAATGAAGGGCGGCTACAAGGTTGAGAAGTTCAAGCTTAAAAAGAACGACATTCTCTTCCTCTATACTGACGGTATCGAAGAATCAACCCGATTCTTCAGAGATGCGAAATTTGATGTAACTGAATGTAGGGAGCCTGGTTTAAAAGTTGATGACATTCACGAAACCCACAAGGTTGGCCAGACTTCTGAACAGATGGAACCTCAGCGTGTTCAGGACATAATTGAAGCTGCCTTGAACAAAAAGAAGTATGTGCTCAAAAAATGGCACAATCCGATTCCAACAGAAAGCCTGGAATTCGACTTCTCAAAATGTGGCGGAACCATTCAGGATGCCATTACGGCTCTTACAGCAGTTGAAAAGATTTTCCGTATCTACAAGAGACCGGGCGCCAACGGTAAGATTACAAAGACAGAAATGAGCCTGGACGGAAAATCAAAGACTCTGATTCAGGTTACCGGGGACGGAATCAAGGTTGACCGCAAAATCGATCAGTTCCTGGAAAAATGTTTCAACCGCTATGACTTCTATTGTTCTCAGAAGGTGGACATGAAGGAGCCTAACTATGTATATTATACTGGAGTAAATGAAGACAGCCAGGCCGACGACTTGACCTTGCTTGCTATTCAGAAACTGTAAATAAAAGGGGGCAGGTATGACAAAGGATGAACTTAAAGGTTTTTTTGACAAAGGTGTTGAGGCTTCTAAAAAGGCGCTCAAAAAAGGTGCTGCAGCTTCCAAGGTTGCTTTTGACAAGGCCGGAAAAGCTGTTTCAAAATTTGGTGATGAAAGCATCCTTAAAATTGAGATTCAGCAGCTTAAAAGTGAAATAAAAAAGAACAAAGTTGAACTGGGCGAGTATACCTATGCAATGTTCGCAGAGCAGAATGTTGAATCAATTTCAAAGCAGGAACCAAAGGTTTCAGAACTTCTTGAAAAGATTCAGTCTGCGCAGGAAGAAATTGCAAAGCGTGAGGAAGCCTTAAAAGAAGAGGAAGCAGAGTAGATTTTGCTTCTGCCCTTTTCCTCAACTATTTGAATAAGATTCATTTTTAATAGAATCCAGACTAATATAGGTGCCCAGCGTGCAGTTTTTGCATTCCGGGCATTTTTTATTGCCTTTTGAACATCACATTTTCTGAAATTCTGACTGTAGTCCAGGCAGGTGAGCTCAAGAAAATCCTCAGCATTCATTCTTTTTTTTGAAATTATATCTTCAAGCCGTTTTCCTATAGGAACCCAGGTTTTTAAATGCTTTCTGGATTTATTCTCCAGCTGAACAGGTTCTTCTGTAAGCCTTCGCATTTCTGCAATTTTCACAAACAAAATTTCCAGCGTACAGTTTTCTTCAGTTAAAAGAGGGCAGATTTTTGTCATTCCCCGCAAAGAATCATAAATCGTTGCTTTTTTTGGACTTTTTTTTCTTGAAACCAGTTTTCCCTGACCATCGTAAAGCTCAATGTATTTTTCAACAAGAATCGAGTGAACGATTTTTACTTTTCGTCCGGTTTTCAGAAGGTACTCAACTTTTTCAGTAAGTGCCGAAAGATTTGCAGTCTGAATCTCAATGGCATTTCCATCCTCATCAATGATGTCACAAATCCAGTCCGTATCATCCAGCCTTACTTCCATCCGTCCATTGAATTCCAATGCATAAAGCTTCTTGAGAGCAAGATGAAGATTCGACTCGTTGTATGTATTGATGACCATTTGCCTTAAATATATCAGAAAATATCTGGATGAGCATTAAATAGTGGGACGCAGGAAAAAAAATTAAGGGGGAACCAGTAGCGACCAAAGCGAAGCGATTGAGTCGCGGAGACTGGGGGATTCCTTGATTTTTTTTGCCGTCGCTAGGACCCATTATTTAATGCGTATATATTTTTTTTCGAAAAGTTTTTTATGGATTATTTTTCGCATTATCGGCAGATTTTCCATTGACTTTATAAATTTCTGTGGGTAAAATAGTCAATAAGTGGGAAATTGTGGGTGTAAGTGGTAAATAGTGGTATGGAGCTGCTGACTGGTGAGTATCGCAACACTTTGGACGAGAAGGGAAGAATCCTTTTTCCAACAAAGCTGCGAAACGAATTGTTTCAAGAAAATGAACGAAATGTACTCATCATCACGCAGTCTTTTGACCATTGTTTGTGGCTTTACACTCTGGAAGAATGGAAGAAGCTGTCTTCAAAAATCATGGAGACAGCCTCGCCATTTAATTCAAAAAATAATCTGGTACTCCGTCATTTCATCGGGCCTGCTCAGGAAGTTGAGCTGGACAAAGCCGGACGAATTTCAATCCCGCAGAGCTTAAGGTCATTTGCGAATCTTTCCAAAGACTGCGTTGTGCTTGGAATCAACAAGTACATTGAACTTTGGGATGCGGAGACTTATCAGAAGTATCTTTCAGATAACGAACAGTCTCTCCAGGAAGCCGCAGAAGCACTCAGCTCAATTAGTTTTTAAAAATTGTGGGGAGAGAGATGGAAATCGTTCATACACCAGTTTTGCTTAATGAATGTCTTGAATATTTAAGCCCTGTTGGTGAAGCCTTTGAAAACGATGGGCTGATGATTGATTCAACTCTTGGCGAAGGCGGACATTCCAATGCTTTTCTTTCTAAATTTCCAAACCTTAAGATAATCGGCCTTGACCGTGACAAGACAATTCAGGCTCGTGCCCGTGAACGGCTTTCTGTTTATGGCGACAGAATGAATTTCTTTAACGGCTGGTTCAATGATTTTTATGCTGATTACGATGCAAACTACAAATTTGTGACTGGGGCTGAAGAATCCAGAAGGCCTGATGTGATTCTTTTTGACCTTGGAATCAGCGTCTATCACTATGAAAAATCAGGCCGTGGCTTTTCATTCCGATATGATGAGCCTTTGGATATGAGATTGAATTTTGAGGAAGGTGAAAGTGCCGCCGACATCTGCAATACAATGCGTGAAGAAGAGTTGGCAAATCTCATCTACCTTTATTCAGATGAAAAAATGAGCCGCAGAATTGCAAGAGCGATTTGTGAGGCCCGTAAAAGTCAGAAACTTGAATCTTCCAAGCAGCTGGCTGAAATAATCTGGAATGCTGTTCCTGGAAATTATCGCCACGGACAGATCCATCCGGCTACAAGAACCTTCCAGGCTCTCAGAATTGCCGTAAATTCAGAACTTAGAAGACTTCCTGCAGCACTTCACTCGGCCTTTAATGATTTGAAGGTTGGTGGAAAGCTTGGTGTAATTACCTTCCATTCTTTGGAAGACAGAATCGTCAAGAACTACTTCAGAAATCTTGGCAAGCAGTGCATCTGTCCGCCAGAGCAGGCTCAGTGCTCATGTGGTGGAAGGTCTTGTGCAGAGATTCTTACAAGAAAACCTGTGGATCCAACAGCTGAAGAAGTAAAGACAAATTCACCAAGCCGTTCTGCAAAGCTCAGAGTTGTAAGAAAACTCAGGGACGCAACAGAAATGCATAAGCTTCAGATAGAAGAAGAGGCAATGTAATGAAAAGCGAAAAGAAAATAAAGCTGATTGCCTGCATTGCGGTGGTAATGATACCGATTCTTCTGATTCTGGACGCATTTCAGGCAAAAAAATATTCCAGATTAAAAAAGGATCTGGAAGCACTGGAACTAAAACAGCAGGAACTGGTAGAAAAAAATCGAAAGCTGATTTCCGACATCAGCCTCCTGAGCAGTTCAGATCGCATCGAACAAATAGCCGAAGGCGAACTTGGTATGCATAAAGCAAAGTCTGAAGACATAGTCCGAGTGGAAATTAAATAAAAAAAAAGGTAATGAAAATGGCAGACACAAACAGTCTTGAAAATATAAGCAGTCTCTTGAATTTGTCAGACACACTTAAAGCAGTGGGAGGGGTACTTCTCAATCAGAATTTTGATGAGAGCAGCTTCTGCTTTACCAGTGTTGCAACTGACAGCCGTAATGTTGTGGAAAAAACACTCTTTGTCCCTCTTATCGGTGAATTTCAGGATGGTCATGCCTATGTTGCTCAGGCTGTAAAGTCTGGTGCTTCTGCCGTTTTTATTTCAAAAAAAGCAGATGTAAAAATACTGGACGAGATAAAGCTTCTTGCCCAAAATAACAAAAATGTAGCCTTTATTCTGGTGGAGAACACAATGCATGCCTTGCAGAAAGCTGCAGGTGAGTACGTGAGTAAGTTTCCTGGCCTTATCCGCTGTGCAATCACAGGATCCAGCGGAAAAACTACGACCAAAGAAATTACTGCATCAATTCTCCGCCAGAAATTTTCTGTAATTGCTACAGTTGGCAACTTCAATTCTGAGACTGGTCTTCCTTTGTCTGTGTTCAACATTCGAAAAGAACATGAACTGGGACTTTTTGAGATGGGAATGAATCGTGTTGACGAAATCAAGGAAATTGCCGAAGTTTTCAAGCCAAACTATTCAATCATCACAAACATTGGTACAGCCCACATCGGAATACTTGGTTCTCAGAAAAACATTGCAAAAGAAAAGAAGAATATTTTCAATCACATAGATTCAGAAGGAGCCGCATTTATTCCGGCTTGCGACGATTTTGCCAAATTCCTTGCAAAAGGTGTGAAGGGCGAGGTTGTGTGCTACGGTGAGGAAACAGATCCAGCAGTAAAATTTATTTCAGATGACGGGCTGGACGGAACAACTTTCTCCGTTGAAGGAATTGAAATCAAACTGGCTTTGCCTGGACGTTACAACTTTATCAACGCTCTTGGAGCAATAGCATTGGCTCGTAAACTTGGTGTTACTCCAGGACAGATCAAAGCCGGAATTGAAAGCCTGAAGCCACTGGGAGGCCGTTCAACACTTAAACGAGGCAAATTCACTATTCTTGAAGACTGTTACAACGCAAATCCAGATTCAATGGTAAAGGCACTTCAGCTCAGCGCAAACACAAAGATGGAAAATCAGAAAAAGATTTACGTTCTTGGTGATATGCTGGAACTTGGCGAGCTTTCTCAGAAAGAACACACAAACATGGGCCGAATCGCAGTAAACAGCAAGGCAGATCTTATCATCTTCTTTGGAAATGAAATGTCTTACGGTTTTGAAGAAGCAGTTAAGATTCTGAACAAAAAGGCTTCTCTTGCTGATGAAAAGCTTTCAAATTTGAGAATCCATTACATTGCCGGGAAAGATGAAGCAGCAATTTCTGATGCAGCAAAAATCATAAATGAATATGCTTCGGAAGGTGATTACATCCTTCTCAAAGGCTCAAGAGGAATGGGCTTGGAGCGGATTATTCCTCTGATTGAAACTAAAGAAAATTCAGAGGCTTCAAACTAAAATGAATTTCAACATTTCAGCTGACAAGCCTCTTGAAAAATACAGGCAGAGCGACATTTCTATTGTTCTCTTTACATTGCTTCTCTGGGGCATGGGAATTTTTACACTTTTTATCTGTACAGATGCCTATGCACTTAGAACTCAGAATGATTCACTTCATTTTGTAAAGCGACAGCTGATCAGTTCTGGCCTTGGTTTTGCCGCATTCATATTTTTTGCAACCGTAAGCATGGATACAATCAAAAAATTGCTTCCAGTTATGGTGTTTTCATCAATGCTGCTTGCAATCGTAACAATCATTCCTGGAATCGGTATGGAAATCAACGGTGCCAGACGCTGGATTCGCCTTGGATTTTTTACCTTTCAGTCTTCTGAAATGATTAAATTTGTGATTGTGCTTTATCTTGCAAATTATTTTGAAAAGCAGAGCTCAATTCCTGAAAGCCTGGACAAGACGGTTTTTCCAGCTGTTCTCATCAGTTTTCTGATGGTTGCCGTGATTTTTGCACAGTCAGATCTTTCAACATCAGTTTTTGTGGCGGCCCTGGCAGTTGTGCTTTTCATTGTTTCCGGATCAAAGATTTTCTGGCTTGTGCCTGCAGGAACAATTATGCTTCCCCTTGGTGCACTCTTTGTAATCCTTGAACCATACCGCCTTGAACGAATCTTAGGCTTTCTGGATCAGGATAAATACCTGCAGACGCTGAACTACCAGACCTTTGCCGCAAGAAAGGCGATATCAGCTGGTGGACTTTGGGGGCAGGGAATGGGTTCAGGTCTTTCCAAAATAAACAGTGTTCCTGAGATTCAGTCTGACTATATTTTTACTGGCTGGGTTGAATCCATGGGATTTTTTGGAGTTCTGGCTTATTTTGTGATTCTTGCATTGTTTGCATGGCGGGGAATAAGCTGCTCTGTAAAATCAAACAGCAGATTTGCTTCTGTGGCAGCGTTTGGATTTGTTTTTTCCATTGTGTCCCAGTCAATTCTGAACATTGCGGTTGTAGGCGGTGTTGTTCCGACGACTGGTGTTCCGTTGCCGTTCTTCAGTTCCGGCGGTTCGTCAATTTTGTTCACTTTGGCAAGCTGCGGTTTCCTTTTGAATGCATCAAGAACAACCGATATAAAAAAAGAAGATTATGAAGTTGGAGAGGTAATATATGAGTGATTTTGTTTTTCAGAGTCTGGAAGGATTCGAAGTGGGAAATTCAAAAAAACATAAAAAATCAAAGGACTCAAAGACAGGACTTATCAAGGTTTTTGTTGCCATTTTCTCCATTCTTCTCATTTGTGAGCTTGCCGTGTATTTCCTTGTAATTCCTTGTATGGAAACAGTTGATGTAAGCTTCTACGGACTTAAAAACTATTCAAATCAGATGATGATGGAAAAAATTGCTTCCACAACAAACAAAAATTTCATCAGTTTCAGTGCAAATGAAGCAAAATCAATGCTTACAACAATTCCAGGCATTGAAGATGTTGAAATTGTGCGCCGTTTTCCAAATAAAATTTACATTAATGTAAAGGAACGGGAAGCAGTTGCCATGACATTTGTTTCTGACGGAGAAAGAACAGTATCTGTTCAGATTGATAAAAATGGAGTATTATTTTCACCTAACTCAAATTCTGTGAGCCTCGACAAGTCTATTCCTTTAATTTCTGGAATTCCTGTCGAAAATATACCAGAGGGAATGAGAATTCCTCAGAAGTACCGCGCATTGATGGAGCAGATTGCAGAAATCCGCGGACTTTCACAGAATTATTTTGCAGCAATTTCTGAAATTCACGTAATTCCAAAGGAATACGGAAACTACGAGCTTGTTCTTTATCCGATTCATTCAAGAACCAGAATTCTTACAGGCCGCCAGTTGAATGAAGAAGCTCTGCAGTACATGATGGTAGCCTTGGACGTTGTGAACACCCTTGAACCAAATGTAGAAGAAATTGACCTTCGCTACGGTTCTGTTTCATATCGCACTCGTTCAAATGCAGGCCATTCTTATTCGGGAGAATACCTTGAGTAAAGTTATAGCTGGACTTGATATCGGAACCTGTTCTGTAAGGGCAGTTGTTGGAATTATTAATGATGATTACTCAGTAGAAATCGTGGATGTTGCCAAGAAGCCGTCCAACGGTTTTTTGCGCAATGGAACCATCGTAAATCTTGAATCTACAAAAAACTGTATCAAAGAAATAATCGACGATGTTGAGCAGAATGCAGGTCTTGAAGTTCAGGCTGTTGTAACAGGTATTGGCGGTGTTCAGATTGAAAGCCTTAATTCAAAGGGTGCCGTGGCGATTTCTTCTTATGGAAAGACAGAAAGAGCCGTAAATGCTGATGATATGCGCCGTGTAATTGATTGCGCAAATTCAGTAAAAATTCCGCTGGACAGAAATCTTCTTCATGTAATTCCACAGGGCTATTTTGTTGACGGAACAGATGTAGGTAAAAATCCGCTGAATCAGATTGCATATAAGCTTGAAGCAGAGGTTCACATTATCACAGCTTCAAGAACTGCCGTTTCAAACATCACAAACTGTATGGAGCAGACAAAATATCCGCTGGATGAAGTTATGCTTAAGACTTTGGCTTGTACTGAAGCCGTAATGGTTGATGATGAGCGAAAACTTGGTTCAATTTTGATTGATATTGGCGGCGGAACTACAGATGTTGTGGTAATCGTAAATGATGCTCCAATCTGTACCTGCTCAATTCCTGTTGGCGGAAACCTTGTTACCAGCGATATTTCAATGGTAAAAAATATTCCAAGCAGTATTGCAGAAAAACTTAAGGTTGAAAGCGGATGCTGCTGGCTTCCATTGGTTGAAAATTCAAATGAAGAAGTCATAATTCCAGGTTTTGGTTCAAGAAGTTCTGAACTGACAACTAAAGTTGAACTTGCCCTTATTATTGAAGCAAGAATGAAAGAAATTTTTGAAATGGTTCGTTCTGAAATCAAACCAAAGCTCAGCGGAAGAAAATTTGCAGGAAGCATCATCCTTACTGGTGGTGGTGCTCAACTTCCAGGCTGTCTTGAAATGGCACAGTCCGTATTCCAGACAAGTTCTGTTCGACTTGGTGTTCCACAGCCATTGGGGGGGATGGAGAACAATTACAGGTATCCGGAATATGCCACAGCTGTAGGTTTGATTTTGGCTCACAAAGAGCATCTCAAATCAGCAGAAAAGGAAGTTATAAAGAAGAAACATTCCGAACCAAAGAAAACTGGGGAAGAAAGCATAATTTCAAAACTTATGAAGAAATTCTTCTAATAAAAAGAATACATACAGAATAAAATCAGTTGTGCGTGGGAGGACAACATGACTTTAAACGATATCAAGGTAGTAGAGCAGTCTGAAACAGGACTGAATCTGGCCAGCCCTACAAAAATCAAGGTTGTAGGTTGCGGCGGATGCGGTGGAAATGCCGTAGACACAATGATTGACACTGGAGTTGGCGGTGTAGAATTCATCGCATTGAACACAGACCTTCAGGCTTTGTCAAAATCAAAGGCAGAATACAAGATTCAGATTGGTCAGAAGCTTGCTGGCGGTCTTGGTGCAGGTGGAAAACCTGAAGTTGGTGAAGAAGCCGCAAGAGAACAGCAGGAACAGATCAAAGAAATTCTCAAAGACTCGGACATGGTTTTCATCACTGCTGGTATGGGTGGTGGAACTGGTACAGGTTCAGCTCCTGTAGTTGCAAAAATTGCCCGTGAGCTTGGTGCACTTACTGTTGCCGTTGTAACAACTCCATTTAAGTTTGAAGGAAAGGTTCGTATGAGCCGCGCAGATGAAGGTGTAAAGAAGCTTCGTGCTGAAGTTGACTCACTTATCGCAATTCCAAATGAACTTATTCTTAAAGATGCAGAAAAAGGACTTTCAATCGAAAAGGCCTTTATCATAATCAATGACGTTCTCAGACAGGGCGTTCAGGGTATTTCTGATATCATCACTAAACCAGGTCTTGTAAACCGTGACTTCCGTGATGTTCAGTCTGTAATGCAGAATCAGGGCGATGCAATTCTTGGCATTGGTGTTGGCGAAGGTACAAACCGTGCTACAGATGCTGCTCACAATGCAATCAATAACCGTCTTCTGGTTGACACAAACATTGACGGCGCAAAGAACGTTCTTATCAACATTTGTGGTGGCCATGACATTGGTATTGCAGAATGTAATGAAATTGCTTCAATTATTACAGAAAGAGCAAATCCAGATGCAGTTGTACTTTGGGGACAGGTTCAAGATGAATCAATGACAGACAAAATCAGTGTAACTGTAATTGCCACAGGTTTTGACGGTGCAACTTCAACAGAAAATATCGTTGAAACTCCTGTCATAAAGCCAGAGGTAAAGTCTGATACAATGTCACTTGATGATTTTGTTTCAATCGGAAATACAAAAAAAACTCCTGTTGAACCACAGATTTCACCTGCTGCTGAACCTGTCGCAAAAAAGGATGATTTCCTCAGCGGACTTGGATTTGATACAATTTATGAAGAGGATGCAAAACCAAAAACAGCTGCTGCCAGACCTGCTGCCCAGAGCTTTGGAACTGCATTCCAGAATGGTGCACAGAATCATTCACCAGTTCATCCAAGCCAGACAGTACAGCCAGCTCAGGTTCCTCCAGCTTCAACAGGTTCAAGCTTTGATAAGAATGACTTGAACACACCTGCAATTCTCAGAAATTTGAGCGGTCTCAACAAGGACATCTGTTTCTAAAAAATGACGATTGAAATCTTACTTGCAAGATTTCACAGCGACCTGGTGACTGTGGAAAGGCTTTCAGAGAATTCTGCCTCAACCTATGAGGAAAGCGTAAAAACTTTTCTCTATTGGTTGCAGAATGAACAGATAAAGCTTGCCAATGTCACATCAAAGGAGCTGATATATTATTTTTCCTGGCGCAAAAAGGAAATGAAGGTGGATGATCTGACGATTGCCAAGGACATTTCTGCTTTGCGTTCACTTGGCTCCTACCTGGTGCGTACAAATTTGTGGCAGGAAAATGTGGCTGCTCTTCTTGAACGGCCAAAAGCCAGCAGGGCATTGCCAAAGGTTCTCTCAATTGATGAAGTTGAAAAGCTCCTTTCGGTAATCGATGTTTCAACTCCCTTGGGAGTCCGGGACAGAGCCTTGTTTGAGCTTATTTACTCCTGTGGTCTTCGAATCAGTGAGGCTGCGGGGTTAAAAATTGAAAATTTACATCTGAATGAACGGCTTTTAATCGTTCATGGAAAGGGTGACAAGGAAAGAATGGTTCCCTTTGGAGAGTCTGCAAAAAGCTGGCTTGAAAACTATCTTTCCAATGTTCGCCCCAATTTAGTAAATGACAAGGTAGTTCCTGAAGTTTTTGTGAACTACAGCGGAAATCCATTGAGCAGAAAGGGCATCTGGAAGAATTTTCAGAAGCTTGAAAGCTTAAGCGGAGTAACTTCAAAAATCCATACCCTAAGGCATTCCTTTGCAACCCACTTGCTTGCAGGCGGAATGGATCTGCGTTCCGTGCAGGAGCTTCTGGGGCATTCTGACCTGGCAACCACAACAATTTACACCCACGTAGATGACAGCCAGCTCAGAGAAGGCCACCAGCAGTATTTCCCTGGACACGTTACAAAAGAAGGAGATTAAACTATGAACAAAAAACACAGAGCCTTTGCTGGTGTTTGTCTTGCAGTTCTTACATTGTGCGGATGTACAAAATCCAACAAAACAATTCAGCGTATGCAGAAGCTGGAGGAAGGCGTAAAATCTCCTACAACTGAAGTTGAGCTTAAGGATGCCATTGCCCGCTATCAGAACAGAGTTGCGGACATTCAGCTGGCAGATGCCCAGACCGGAATCTGGTACAAAATGCTTGCCGTTCGCTATCTTGATGCAAAAATGTACGGAGAAGCCCTCAAAAATTTCCAGATGGCAATTCAGTTCTATCCTACAAATCAGAACCTTTACTACTATGTGGGACTTTGTGCAGGCTATATGGCAAAGACCAGCCTTGATTACAATGCCACAGGTACTTCCACAGAAAAATACAACTACTACAAGCTTTCAGAAGATGCATATCTTAGGGCAATTGAGTATGAGCCAAAATACGGCCGGGCTTTATACGCACTTGGCATTCTCTATGTGTTTGAATTGGATCAGTGCGAAAAGGCAATTCCACATCTTGAAAAGCTTCTTTCATTTGATACAAAAAATATAGACGCAATGTTTGTACTTGCCAGAGCCTATTATGTTGAAGGAAAATATGACAATGCCGCAAGCCTCTACGACAAAATCACTTCAATCACAAAAAATGAGCAGAAAAAGCAGGAAGCCCTTGCAAATAAAAAAATTGTTCTTGACGCTGCGTACTCAAAATAATTATTTTTATTCTGAGGTTACTCAGCTTGAACAATATAGAAATACAAAACAACGATTTGTTAAAGCGTCTGAAACTCTCAGGCGCTTCTTTTTTGTCTGCCAGAGAAAAGCTTATTCTTTTAAAGGATGAACGGCATCTGGATCAGATGACTCTGGATGAAATTTCACTTCTGGTACAGCGTCCGCTAAAAAAAGTCAGCTTCAATCCGACAGAAATCAGAAAAAATGCGGAACTTGCTTTTCAGCTTTTGCCACGCTTCGGAATAAAATACACCTGTCTTGATTTTTCTGATTTTCCGGCAATGCTCAGAGAAATGAAGGATCCGCCATTTATGCTTTTTTACCGGGGAAATTTGGAAGTGCTTCAAAAAAAGTGTATTTCCGTGGTGGGGACACGCCGTTGTGGAGCGAATGGCAAGAAGGCTGCTGAAACTTTTTCTAAGGAAGCCTGCGATGACGGTTGCTGTATTGTCAGCGGACTTGCCTACGGAATAGACGGATTTGCTCACGGTGGAGCGCTAAAATCAGAAAATCCATCCACAGTTGCAGTCCTTCCTTCTGGAATCGACATAATCACACCTTCCGCACATAAAAAACTGGCGGCAAAAATTCTGGAGAAGGGTGGACTTCTGCTTTCTGAATATCTTCCCGGAACCCCTGCACAGGCCTTCAGATATGTTCAGAGAAACAGAATTGTTGCAGCCCTTTCAGCAGACACTGTTGTGATTCAAGCTCCACCAGGAAGCGGTGCAATGATAACTGCAGGCCTGGTTCTGGACTATAATCGAAACATTTTCTTCCATATACAATGTTTTTCGCCAGAAGGTATTGCAATAAGTCAATTTTCAGAATTACAATTAAGAAAAGAACTTGAACAAGGAAAGAAAGTAGAATATAAATTGAATAACTCACCAAAAGCATTCGTTCAAGACGGAGCTATGGTGATTTCAAGCTACGGTGAATTCAAGGAAGCGGTAATAGCTCCAAGAGAAACTGTGGGCTTGTTCGACTTCTGAAACTGGTTTTAATAAAGTGGAGAAAAACATGGCTAAGGCTAAAGAAACTACAGCTGAAAAGAAAACTGCAAAAAAAACTAGCGCAAAAAAGCCTGCTCAGAAAAAGGCAAAGGAACAGACTCTGGTAATCGTAGAGTCTCCTGCAAAGGCCACCACAATCGAAAAATATCTTGGTCCTGGCTATACGGTAAAAGCTTCAATGGGACATCTGATTGACCTTCCAAAGTCACGAATGGCAATCAACATTGAAGATAATTTCCAGCCTGAATACATTACGGTTCGTGGTCGTGCCAAGCTTTTAAAGGAACTTCAGAAAGACGCAAAAAAATCAGACCATGTATTGCTGGCATCCGATAATGACCGCGAAGGAGAAGCAATTGCCTGGCATTTGAACAATGTGCTCAAAGAAAAGACAAGTGCTGACATCAAGCGAATCGTTTTCAATGAAATCACACCAGTTGCCATTAAAGAAGCCGTAAAAAATCCTGGAGAAATTGTTGAAGCAAAGGTAAATGCTCAGAAGGCCAGACGTGTTTTGGACCGTCTCGTAGGCTACAACCTTTCACCAATTTTGTGGGAAAAAGTAAAGAACGGTTTGAGTGCAGGTCGTGTTCAGTCAGTAGCACTTCGCTTGATTTGTGAGCGTGAAAAGGAAGTTGAAGATTTTATTCCAGAAGAATATTGGACACTTGAAGCTGATTTTCAGAAAGGAAAGACAAAATTTACGGCTAAGCTTTCAAAATACAAGAATGAAACACCAGAACTTAAAAGCGAAAAAGCTGTAAATGATATTATTGAAGAAATAAAGAATTCTGAATGCAAGGTTACTGACGTTAAGGTAACTGAAAAAACTGTTCGTCCAAAAGCACCTTATACAACTTCAAAGATGCAGCAGGATGCAGCCAACAGATTGGGCTTCACCTCAAGAAAGACAATGCAGGTTGCACAGCAGCTTTATGAAGGTATTCAGATGGGAACAAACCGTGTAGGTCTCATCACTTACATGCGTACTGACTCTGTTCGTATTTCTCAGACAGCTATGGATGAAGTTCGTGAATGGCTTTCAAAGGAACATCCTGATCAGCTTCCACCAGAGCCAATTCAGTATGCTGTTGGAAAAGGTGCCCAGGATGCCCATGAATGTATTCGTCCAACCTATGCAAAATATACTCCGGATTATGTAAAGGATTATCTTACCCGCGACCAGCTTCGTCTTTATACAATTGTTTGGGAACGCTTTGTTTCCAGCCAGATGAATAATGCAAAATCTGCTACGACCAGCGTGGAAATCAAGGCAGGAGAAGCTTTGTTCCGTGCCAGCGCATCTAAACTTGTTGAAAAGGGATTTTACAGCGTTCTTAAAGTGCTTTCTGCAAAGGAAGAAGTTACTGGAAATTTGCCTTCTCTTAAACCGGATGAAGTTCTTGAAGCAAGCCATGAGTTCTATCCGGAACAGCACTTTACACAGGGACCAGCCCGCTATTCAGATGCTTCAATCGTAAGAACATTGGAAGAAAAAGGAATCGGACGTCCTTCAACTTATGCTCCGATTATTTCCGTACTTCTTGACCGCTATTATGTCACAAGAAACAACAAGCAGCTCATGCCAACTCTTTTGGGTAAAATGATCTGCAAAATTCTGGTGGAATCTTTCCCTGATGTAATCAACGAGCAGTTCACGGCAGAAGTTGAAAACAAACTGGATACTGTTGAAGAAGATAAACTGGTCTGGAACGACATGATCCGCGACTTTTACGGCCCGTTCATCAAACGTTGTGGTGAAGTTGAAGATTCTGTAGAAAGCGTTAAGGGCTTCCTTGATGAACCAACAGATAAAATTTGTGAAAAATGTGGCAAACCAATGATGAAAAAACTTGGACGCTTTGGTTTCTTCCTTGCTTGCTCCGGATTCCCTGAGTGCCACAACACAAAATCAATTCCTCTGGCAAAATGTCCAAAGGATGGCTGTGACGGTGAAATTGTTGAAAGAAAATCAAAGGGCAGAGGAAAGTCATTCTACGGCTGTACAAATTATCCAACCTGTGATTTTATCTCCCACTTCAAGCCATTGGAAAATCAGTACTGTCCAAAATGCGGCTGGTTCCTTGTAGAAAAATTCGACAAAAAGAACGGAAACTACAAGAGCTGCATCAACCCGGACTGTGACTATCTCCACAGTGCTGATGAGGGTGCTGAATCTGCCGATAATTAAACCATGACAGTTTCTGAGGCTATTGAGGAATTTCTTGTTTATATCGAATCTGTGCGCCCCCTTTCGCCTAACACCGTGACAGCCTGCCGCAACGATTTGGGCCAGTTCAAGAATATGAAAACCATAGGTCCAGCCAGAGAAATCAATCTGGTGGAGCTGGAGGATTTGAAGCAGTGTGTAGGTGAACTTTCAAAACTTAAACGCAGTTCAGCTTCAATAAACCGCTTCATTTCTTCTGTCAGAAGCCTTTTTTCATATTGCAGAAACTTTGGCCATCTTCAAAAAAATGTGGCACTGGAACTAAAAACCGTAAAAAATCCAAAAAAAATCCCAAGGTTCATGACAGGTGTTGAGGTGGACAAGCTCTGTTCCCAGCCTGAAGTCAATGAACTTTTGTGGGGCACCCGGGATAAATGTCTTTTTGAAATGATGTATTCTTCGGGCTGCCGTGTTTCTGAAATTGCTTCCCTAAAAATATCAGACCTTACCAGTGACTATTCTTCAGCAATTGTAACCGGTAAAGGTTCCAAGGACAGACGGGTTTATTTTGAAACTGATGCCAGAAAAGCTTTGTCAGAATATTTGGAAGATAGAAAAAAACGCTTTGGAAATTTGAATGAACCGCACATTTTTGTAAACCAGAAGGGAAGCGCTCTTTCTGTCCGTGGAATCAGCTTTATCCTTACAAAATATTCAGGAAAGGACGGAACCAAGCATCATGTTTCACCACATGCCTTCAGACATACTTTTGCAACGGCCATGCTCACCAATGGTGCCGATGTAAGACTGGTCCAGGAGCTTTTGGGACATTCTTCAATTTCCACAACCCAGCGCTACACCCACATCAGCACAGAACGAATGATAGAAATGTACAACAAAGCCCATCCCCACGGCGGAAACAAAGGCTAAAGAAGATTGGAAATGGCTCGGTGGCTGAGTCAATTGAAACCATAAAAAAATAATTGTTTATTCCAAAAAAATTGATTATATTTAAAATATGGAAAAGGTAGAAATTCGCAGTACAACAGTTATTGCAGTAAAACGAAACGGAAAAGTTGCAATGGCCGGTGATGGTCAGGTTACTTTAGGAAATACAGTCTGCAAGGGAAATGCCAGAAAAGTCCGCAAAATTTACAACGGAAAGATTCTCACTGGATTTGCCGGAAGCGTTGCAGATGCATTCACACTTCTTGATAAATTTGAAGAAAAAATAAAGGAATTCAACGGAGATTTGACTCGTGCAGCAGTAGAACTTGCAAAAATGTGGAGAACTGAACGCTCTCTGCAGAAGCTTGAAGCAATGCTCATTGTTGCAGATGCATCAAAAATCCTTCTCATTTCTGGTGACGGAAACGTAATTGAACCAGAAAATGACGTGCTTGCAATCGGTTCAGGCGGAAACTACGCATATTCAGCAGCTTTGGCATATCTTGATTCCAGCGAGCTTACAGCAAAAGAAATTGCAGAACGTTCGCTCAAAATTGCGGGAAACATCTGTATCTACACAAACAACAACATCACAGTAGAGGAACTTTAATTTTATGGCTATTGATGGATTGACACCAAAACAAATCGTAGAAAAGCTTGATTCATACATAATCGGACAGGAAAAGGCAAAAAAAGCCGTGGCAGTTGCTTTAAGAAACAGAATCCGCCGAATTCATCTGGCAGAGGACATTCGTGATGAAGTTGCTCCAAAAAATATTCTGATGATCGGACCTACAGGCGTTGGTAAGACAGAAATTGCCCGTCGTCTTGCAAAGCTTGTGAATGCTCCATTTGTAAAGGTTGAAGCTACAAAATATACGGAAGTAGGCTATGTTGGCCGCGATGTTGAGTCAATGGTTCGTGATTTGATGGCAGTTGGCTTCAACAATGTTAAGAAAGAAATGGAAGACCAGATGCGTTCTGACTGCGGACCAAAGGTTGAGGAAAGACTTCTGGATTTGCTTCTTCCTGGAACTGGTAAAAAAGAAGAAAAAAAAGAAAGCAAAATGGGCTTCAATCCATTTGAAATAATTTCATTTGGTGGAAAATCTGATGATGAAAAATCTTTGGATGAGCAGAATGCGGCTTTGGCTTCAAAACAGGCCGAAGATGAAAAAGCAAATGCTGATTCTGCAGAAAACAATTCCACAAGAGAAAAATTCCGCCAGATGCTTCGTGAAGGAAAACTTGAAGATCGTGAAGTTGAACTTACAGTAAAGAGACAGAGACAGGCTCCAAGCATGGAAATTATTGCAGGCGGTTCAATGGATGATCTTCAGAACGGAATGATGGAAATCCAGAACCTTTTGAACGGACGCAATCAGAAAAAAAAGACAACAACAGTCCGTGAAGCAAGAAAAATTCTTACAGAAGAAGTTCTGGACTCAATGATTGATCCGGACAAGGTTTCTGATATTGCCAAGGACAGGGTTGAACAGAGCGGAATCATCTTTATTGATGAAATCGACAAGATTGCTACAAAAAATGCAAATTCTTCAGGACATGTAAGCCGCGAAGGTGTTCAGAGAGACATTCTTCCAATCGTGGAAGGCTCAAAGGTAAACACAAAATGGGGCGTGGTTGATACTACACATATTCTCTTTATTGCAGCAGGTGCCTTCAGTCTGGCAGCTCCAAGTGATTTGATTCCAGAGCTTCAGGGACGATTCCCATTACGGGTTGAGCTGGAATCTCTTTCAAAGTCCGAATTCAAACGGATTCTTCTTGAACCAAAAAATGCCCTCACAAAGCAGTACACAGCTCTGCTTGAAACAGAAGGCGTAAAGATTGTGTTCACAGAAGATGCAATTGACAGAATGAGTGAACTGGCAGAAGAACTCAATTCAAGAAGCGAAAACATTGGTGCCCGCCGTCTTCATACAATCATGGAAAAGGTGCTTGAAGACATCAGCTTTGATGCAGACGAACATTCTGGTGAAACAATCAGCATCGATTCAAAATTCGTAAACGAAAAGCTTACAGGTGTAGTTCAGGATCAGGATCTTTCAAGATATATCTTGTAGATTATAGAAAAAAGAGGTGAAAAATGGACAAGTTTTTCAAAATTAGTGAACGCGGTTCAACAGTGAGCCGAGAGGTAATCGGTGGCATTACAACCTTTCTTGCAATGGCCTATATTCTTGCAGTAAATCCTGGAATCCTTTCTGGTGCTGGAATTGATGTGCCGGCTGGAACATTCCCAACCTGGGGCGGAGTATTTACAGCCACTGCTGTTTCTGCAGCAATTGCAACACTTGTAATGGGATTTCTTGCAAATCTTCCTGTAGCCCTTGCTCCTGGACTTGGACTCAATGCATTTTTCACTTATACAGTTGTTTTGGGAATGGGCTGCAAATGGCAGCTTGCACTTACAGCTGTTCTTATTGAAGGTATTGTATTCATTCTTCTTTCACTTTGTGGTGTTCGTGAAGCAATGATCAAGTCGATTCCAGAAAGTCTTAAAAAAGCTGTTTCTGTTGGTATCGGTCTTTTCATCTGTATCATCGGTCTTGCAAATGCAGGAATCTGTAGAACAGATACAGGAACCTTGATTGGTTTCGTTAACTTCACAATGTCAAACAAATCTGCCATCGTAGCAGTAATCGGACTTATCGTAATCATCGTTCTTTATGTAATGAATGTAAAAGGTGCAATTCTTATCGGCATCGTTCTTACAACTTTGATCGGAATTCCATTTGGCGTAACAGTTGTTCCAGAAAACTTCAAGCCATTCTCAACACCTTCTGCTCCACATCTTTTTGCCTTTGATTTTGCCGGAATCTTTACAGATCCTGTGACAGGAAAAGTTGCAGCAGCGGCTTTCGGAAAATTCTTTGTAATTTTCTTTACATTCTTCTTTACAGATTTCTTTGATACACTGGGAACTCTTATTGGTGTAGCAGATCAGGCAAACCTCACTACAGAAGACGGAAGCGTTGTAAATGCAAAACAGGCACTTCTCGCCGACTCAATCGGTACTGTAGCAGGTGCGGCATTGGGAACTTCAACAGTAACTTCTTTCGTTGAGTCAACATCGGGAGTTGCTGCAGGCGCAAGAACTGGTCTGGCCTCAGTTGTAACAGCAGTTCTTTTTGCACTTTCACTGTTCCTGTCACAGTTGTTCTTCCTTATTCCTTCAGCAGCAACAGCACCAGCCTTGATTTTTGTAGGATATCTGATGATGAAGGCAGCCGTTGATATTAAATTTTCAGATCCAACAGAAGGAATTCCGGCATTCATAGCAATTATGACAATGCCATTCTCGTATTCCATTGCAAAAGGAATCATGTGGGGAATCATTTCCTATGTTATCTGTAAGGTTGCAGCCCGCAGAACAAAGGATGTTCCAGTAATTACATGGGTGCTCGCAGCAATATTTGTTGCAGACATCATTTTTGAGGCATGTAAATAGTATTTATATGTGAATTCTCTACAATGTTGTATATTTTCCTTCAATTTATTAAAATAGTTTAAGTAGAGAGAAGGAAAATATAAATGGCAGTTCAGTTCAGTTCAGTTCAGTTCAGTTCAGTTGTTAGAATTCTCTTTTTTAAAATTTATTTTGCATTTTAAAGGAATTTCCGTGGGGAAATTCCTTTTTTTTGTTTAAATCGTTTTTCAGGAGTCTGGATAAATGAAGAAAATTATCGCACTTTGTTTTTTTATGTTTGGTCTTGTCTTTGAATCAATTGCTTTGGATATTGTTGATTCTTTGGCTAATGTAGCAGAAAAACTTGTTGTGGAAGAGCCTGGTAAAAAGTCGATTTATGCCTTCATGCCATTTTCATCAGATGAAGTTCAATCTGAAATTGATGAATATATTACAGATGGATTGATGGAAGCAGCTTTTAATACAGGAAAAATCCGAATTGTGGAAAGGGCAAAGCTGAACAATATTTTAAATGAGCTGAAGCTTCAGAGTTCAGGCGTGATTGATGAGAATACTGCAAAGGAAGTCGGAAAAATTGCTGGTGTTGATTACGTTTGTTATGGCTACTACAGCATTGTGGATGATCAGTTGAATATCAAGGCAAAGGTAACTGATGTTCAGACAGGTGAACTTTGCGCTTTTTCTTCGGATTATATTGAAACAGATGATTATCTCAAAGTTATGACAAATAATACAGCCACATTGAATGCTTCCTCGAACAAAAAAAGTTCAGACGAAGAAAATGATGGTGTGAATGAGACAAAAAATGCAAAATCTAGAAAAAGTGTAAGTCTGACACAGTTTTATGCACTTTATGACATTCCTGTAAAAGATTATGCAGATTATTACGGTCTCACTTTTGGATTGGAAAAACGTAAAGATGTCCTTGTTTTTGGATTGAGTGGTGGAATTTACTATCCGTTTAACAAATCTGATGAAACGGATGTTTTTGAAGAAAAAGATTTAGATGCAGAGAAAGAAATGGCGCATGCATTTGCCTGTTTGAATTTGGGATTAGATTTTGGCGTTCTGCATTTTAAAGTCGCTGGTGGATATGCACTTCGAAAAACTGAAGAAAATATCAGCAGTCCGCTGGTACGTGGAATTGCTGGCATTGATTTGGGTAAATTGCGAATCGATTATGTTGGCGAATACTATACGGAAATAAAACAAAATATCAACAAAGTTTCAGTAGGATTAGTCTTTAAATTTTAAAGATACAGCAATTCTAATCTATCTGATCACAAGAGAATGATTTTATATAAGATGGGGAAAAAAATGAAAATTAAAACAAAGATTTTAGCATCTATTTTGATTCTGGCAGGTTCTTTTTCTGTTAGTGCACAGGGAGATAATTATAATCTGGCAGATGGTTTTACCGAACTAGCAAAAAAAGTTGTTCAGGTTAGAAGCGATGGTAAAAAAGCATCCTATGCATTTGTTGCTTTGACCACAGAAGATGGCAATGCCAATGTGGAAGACCATGTTACAGATTCTTTGACTGAAGCTGTTTTTAAAACTGGTAAAGTTAGGGTTTTTGAAAGGGCAAATCTGGAAAGAATCCTTTCTGAACAGAAATTTCAGTCTTCAGGACTGGTTGATGAAAATACTGCAAAGGATATTGGTAAACTTGCAGGTGTTGATTATATCTGTTACGGCTCAATCAAAAATGTTGTGGATTCTTTGATAGTAAATGTTCGTGTTGTAAATGTGCAGGATGGTGAAATTTGTGCCATGAGCCGTACAACAGTTGCAAAAGACAGGTATCTAAAAGATGTAAAGTTTGCTGCAAGAAAAAATTCCGTTGTAAATACTGCAAAAAAAGATTCTGGTACAACAACCGGATCAGGTTCTGCTGTTGATATTGAAGCCGCAAGGAAAAGAGCCGCAAATACTGCATGGAAAGTTAAAAAAGTAAGAAATGATTTTGATGGAGAAACCATTTATACAATTACCTGTAACAATCCTGATGGAACTGCACTTTTCTTTGGTTATGAGAAATGTGACAGAAAGATAAATTCCAGGGTAAGGTGTTCTATGAAATGGGGTGGATATAATGCTGAATACTGGAGTGAATTTGATTTTAAAATGGAATCAGGGGACATAATAAAGTTAACGCCTCGCAGTGAATGGAAACCTTCTGCAGAATGGGATTACGCTGGTGGCTGGAATTATGAAAAACGTTCTGATTCATATATGTACATATGGTCGAGTGGTGTTGCTGCTTCAAAAAAGTTTTTGGATATGTTCCTCAACAATAATGTAATATATATTAGGGATAGATCAAACGTACATCCTTATGAGACTGCAGGTTTTCTTGATGTTCTCATAGCAAACGGTATAACATTGGAAGAAATCAATGCAGCCTTTGCAAATGAAACATTTTAACAATTAAATAATATTTCAGTTGTTGACTTATAAAACACGCGGTGGTTGAGTAAAAGCTTAGCCACCATTTTTTTTATTGAAATCTGTGTAAATCTGTGGATAAAAAACTCTGAGAATTTCTTGAATCTGTGGTAAAATTATTTCAATGACAGATGTTGAAAATCTTGAACACATAATAAAATCAATTTTTGGCGTTGAAAAAATAATCAGACAGAAAAACAATTCCAATAAATGCATTTCAACTCTTAGCCGGAAACCATTGAATCTCTTTGCAAAAAATTTTGTTTCAAGGCTTCACCGGCTTTACGAACTATATAAATCTGACGGAAAAACAATCAACGAAATTGCAGAAAAAGTGAAGAATATTGGAGAATCCAAAAATTCAGGCTGGGCCGGACCTTATTCTGAACTGGTGGCACTGGATTTCTATGGCCAGTTCGGTGAATTTTTCAAGACCGATTACATTTCAATTCATCCAGTTTCTGAACACAAAAATTCAATTCCTGCACTTATCGGTCATAAAGAAACAATTGACATTGACCTTTGCATTCATCTTCGCCACAACAACATTTATACCGATGTAAAAAGCTTCAACTGCATCCATCAGAACATTCTTGAAGAAATTTTTGAGGCCGTAGAAGAATTTGCATTGCTCAGTCTGAAAAAATCTGTGATGATTGGTGTAGATAACCTTTCTTCCATTGATTACACTGAGGTAAAGTCAAATCTGGGCTATGAAAAACGCATAATTTATAAAGAATTGACTCGTGCAGTTTCAGAAAATAAAAAAATCATAAAATATCAGTCAAAGTCCGGGATAATTTTTACATTTCGCATTCAATACACGGACACTCTGACTACAGTAAAAGAATATTCACCATTTGCAATGGCAGAAGCTTACAAGTTCAAGTTTCTTGATTACGGATCAAAGCTTTTGGACAATGAGTATTCGATTATTACAATGGTCAGAAATTCCTGGTTCAATGACGAAACAGTTGATTTTAAAGATTTCAACAACCTTTTCTACCGTTCACTGGCACGAAGAACATTTATAGAACTGAATAAAATGGAAGAAGATGCAGCAAATCATTCTTCAAATTACCCAGAAGGAAAAGTTCAGGTGATGGATGTGGCTCAGAATCTTGCAGGAATAATTTTTATAGATGACCACAGTCCTGAAACCCAAAATAAAAATTCGCTTTACAATGCTTTTGTCTATCTGAATCCAAATTACAAGAACAAAACTCCTCTGACAATCAGAAAACTTGAAAAATATTTCAGAAATGATATGGAAATTCAGATTCTGGATTTTGATGATTTTAAGTGGGATAATTATTAGCAGAAAAAATCCTTGAAGAAAAACCAAGTTGACTGCAAGAAAATTATAAGTTATATTTAAAGCAAGAAAGCACCGCTTCATAAGTGGCTAGCTTCTGTTTGCTTTAATGAAAAGCCTACTTCAACTAACCACAGCGAGGTAGGCTTTTTTTATGCTCTCAATTTATTTCCTGTTGTTGACTAACCTGACTAAGTGTTTTACAATTGCTGCATACGAGTTGACTAAGGTGACCAGTTTTTTATTGATGGGAGTTCTTTATGTGTAAGGTGAATGTTCTTGAGGCTAAAACAAATTTTTCAAAGCTGCTGCTTCTTCTTGAAAAAAAGCAGGAAAGTGAAGTGATTGTTTGTCGTAGTGGAAAACCTGTGGCAAAAATTACTCTTATTGAAGATGATGTTTCAAGGCGGATTGGTGGTGCAAAAGGACATTTCGTGTGTCCAGATGATATTGATGAATATAATGATGAAATTGCAAAACTTTTTGGAATGGTGTGAGGTTAGAAAATGGAATTACTTCTTGATACACATATTATTCTTTGGTCTGTAACAGATGATCCTCGACTTACGGCTGAAGCCAAAAGATATATACAGAATCCTGAAAACCAAATTTACTATAGTATAGTTTCTATGTGGGAGGTCGCAATCAAATATATGGCTAAGAAAAATATGCCGATTAGTGGTAGAGAATTTTTAGCTTGGTGTGAAGATGCCGGATATAAAAAACTTCCTCTGGATGACCGCCATGTATGTGCATTGGAAACATTGCAGCATAAGGAAGGCGCTGTAGCTCACAATGATCCTTTTGACAGAATGCTGCTGGCTCAGGCAAAAGGGGATGCCATGATACTTCTTACTCATGACTCAAAATTCAAGAGTTGGGAGGAACCTTACTACTTTTTAGTATAATTGCGATTTTTGCAATATTGACTTTCTATCATTTCACTTTACGCAATAATCGGGAAAGAGTATAATTTTGTTGCAAAATTCGAATAAAATTTTTTGAGGTAGATAAAATGGCAGTAACAAAAAAATCTGACAACGCATGCAAGGGCACAGCTCGTGCTCCACATCGTTCACTTTACTACGCATCAGGCTATACTGATGAAGAATTGAATCAGCCAATGGTTGGTATCATCTGTGCCAAGAATGAATTGATTCCTGGACACATTGAACTTGACCGCATCGCTGAAGCTGTAAAGGCTGGAGTTCGCATGGCAGGCGGCACTCCAATTGAATTCCCTGCAATCGGTGTTTGTGACGGTATCGCAATGGGACACGAAGGAATGAAATATTCTCTCGTAACTCGTGAACTTATTGCTGACTCAGTTGAATGTGTTGCAAAAGCTCACCAGTTTGATGCTCTTGTAATGATTCCAAACTGTGACAAAATCGTTCCAGGTATGCTTATGGCTGCGGCTCGTCTGGATCTTCCAACTGTATTTGTTTCTGGTGGTCCAATGATGCCAGGGCACTTGCCAGGAAATGATCCTTCAAACCCATATTCTGGAAAAAATCTTTCTTTGACTGATATGTTCGAGGCTGTTGGAGGTCTTGCAGTTGGTAAGGTAACAGAAGAACAGCTCCGCGAAATGGAAAACTATGCTTGTCCTGGTTGTGGTGCATGTTCTGGTATGTTCACTGCAAACTCTATGAACTGTCTTACAGAAGTTCTTGGTCTTGGTTTGCCAGGAAACGGAACAATTCCTGCTGTAACAGGCCGTCGTATGCAGCTTGCTAAGCACGCAGGTATGGCTGTAATGGATCTCTACAAAAAGGGAATCACTGCACGCCAGATGATGACTGCAGAAAACTTCAAGAACGGTTTGGCTGCTGACATGGCTCTCGGCTGTTCTTCTAACACAATGCTTCACTTGCCAGCTATTGCTCATGAAGCAGGTGTTGAAATCGACCTTCACGAAGTAAACGAAATTTCTAACCGCACACCAAACTTGTGTCACCTGGCACCAGCTGGCCATACATTTATGTGCGAGCTTGATGATGCCGGTGGTGTTCAGGCTGTTCTTGCAGAACTTGCAAAGAAGAACCTTATCAACACAAGCCTTATGACTGTAACAGGAAAGACTATCGCAGAAAACATCAAGGGGGTTCGTAACAGAAATCCAGAAATCTTGCGTCCTATCGAAAATCCATTCTCAGACAACGGTGGTATTGCAATTCTCTTTGGAAACCTTGCACCAAACGGAACTGTAGTAAAACGTTCTGCCTGCGCAAAGGAACTTATGCTCCACACAGGTCCAGCCCGCGTATTCAATTCTGAGGAAGACGCAATGGCTGCTGTTCAGGCACGCAAAATCAACAAAGGTGATGTTGTAGTTATCCGCTACGAAGGTCCAAAGGGTGGTCCAGGTATGCGTGAAATGCTTGCTGTAACAGCTGCTCTTGCCGGTCAGGGAATGGACAAAGATGTTGCCCTTATTACTGACGGTCGCTTCTCAGGTGCTACTCGTGGTGCTTCTCTTGGACACTGTTCTCCAGAAGCTGCTGTAGGTGGACCAATCGGTCTTGTTGAGGAAGGTGATTTGATTGAGCTGGATATCAACAACTACAAAATTACACTCAAAGTAAGCGATGAAGAACTTGCTAAGCGTAAGGAAAATTGGAAGCCTCTTGAACCAAAGGTTAAGACTGGCTACCTTGCTCGCTATGCTAAATTGGTAAGTTCTGCTGATAAGGGCGCAATCCTTCAGTAGCCTGAATTTGGCTTAGGCTATGGAACCCCAAAGTTGGTGGGTTGCGGAGCAATCCGCCAATGAACGTTAGCGAAGGTGCAAGTTTTTATCCGAAAACTTGTTACGAGAAATATTTTATTTCTCGCGAACAGCCGACGGCAGCTTGCTGCCGTAAGCCCCATATTAAAACCTTCCTTCTGTGTGAATTTATGCGGAAGGAAGGAAGGCATTTTTTTTGTGCAACTATTCTTCCAGCTTTTCACCGCAGAAAGGACAGAACTTGTATTTGATGTTGTTTTGACCTGTTACATGTTCGTGATTGCCTGGAGCGTAGTTAAAGTCATTTTTCCTTGATGAAACTTTTCGCCTTTCATTTGTGACCTGTTCTACAAAGCCTGATGAAACGATACCTGTTGGAACTGCAACAACACCGATTCCAAGAAGAGCCATAAAGGCACCTAAAATTTTCCCGGCGACGGTGATTGGATAAATGTCGCCATAACCAACTGTTGTGAATGTTGCAACTGCCCACCAGAATCCGGAGAAACCGTTGGAAAAGACTTCTGGCTGCACAGGATTTTCAATTGTGTACATTAAAATAGAAGAAATCAGCATTAAAATCATGATAACAAAAACAGAGGAAAGCAGTTCCGGAGATTTTTTCTTAAGTACATTCAGAATGCGTTCCAGTGCAGAAGTGTAGCGGTTAAATTTGAAGATTCTAAAAAGTCTCATAAGACGCAAAGTTCTGAGGACGCGAAGATCAAGAACAACCACAAAAGGCAAATACCAGGGCAAAATGGCCAGAAGGTCAACCATAGCCATAAATGAAAACATGTATTTCAGGCGTGCCTTTGCTGGCTTCATTCTTGGGCGGGGAACAGTCGCAGTCCAAACTCGCAAAACATATTCAATCGTAAAGATTACTACAGATAGGGTCTCGAATCTGCTCAGCTGTTGTTTTATGTGTTCTGGAATTTGCATCGTTTCCAGATATATGGAAAAAATATTTAAAATAATAAGAAACATAATTGAAAGATCGAAAATTTTGCTCACGTAGTCGCCTTTCTTTCCTTTTTCGATTATTTCAAAGGTACGGAATTTGAGTATCTCATAGGTTGTGTGCTTCATGTTTTCACCAGAAAGATTAAAATTTCAGTATAAAGTATTATAATACAAAAAAAGGAAAAGTGAAAAAAATATGAAAATTTTAGTAAGTGCCTGTCTGTTGGGCGAAAACTGTAAATACAACGGCGGAAACAATTTCTCTCAATCTGTGGCTGATTTTGTAAAAGGCCATGAACTTGTTCCTGTTTGTCCGGAAGTTTTGGGCGGTTTACCTGTTCCGCGAGTTCCTGCTGAAATTGTGAATGGTGTTGTGACAAATCGTGAGGGAATTGTAGTTGATAAAGAATTCAGAAAAGGTGCACAGTTAGCGCTGGAAATTGCCTTGCGGGAAAAGGTTGATCTTGCGATTTTACAGAGCAGAAGTCCCAGCTGTGGTTGCAGGCAGATTTATGACGGCAGTTTTGAAAAGAAGCTTGTGGATGGAATGGGTGTTTTTGCCCGGATGTTGGTTGAAGATGGCGTAAAAGTAATGGATCTGGAGGAGTTGTGAGCGAAAGTTTGATTTGTGAATATTCTGCATAAATATACAAAAAAAACGTGCAATTGACTAAAAAATGCATATTTTCTACAATAATATACATGAGGACATGGATGTTTCGTTCGTGTCCTTTTTATTTTTAAGCTTTTACAAGAGGTTTTATTATGAAAAAAATCGTTGCAGGCCTTCTTGGTCTTGGAATGATTGTTGCTTTCTCTGGATGCAACAAGAAAGTTGAAGCTGGTGAGTTCACAATCGAAAAAGGTGTTCTCAAAGTCGGTATGGAAATTGGTTATCCACCAATGGAATATTTTGCAGAAGACGGAAAAACTCCAATTGGTTTTGATGTTGAGCTTGGTAAAGCAGTTTCAGAAAAACTTGGTCTTAAGGTTGAATTCATTGATACTGCCTGGGACGGAATTTTTGCCGGTCTTGAAACAAACAAATATGACTGTGTAATGTCTGCTGCAACAATTACTCCAGAGCGTCTTGAATCTATGGAATTCACAAAACCATATATTGGAAACGGTCAGGCTATCATCATCACAAAGAACTCTAAGGTTTCTCCAAAATCTCCAGAAGAATTGGAAGGTTTGAGCGTTGGTGTTCAGGGTGAGACAACTTCTGATTACTTCATGCAGAAAAATGTTCTCGCAAAGGGAATTAAAGCTAATGTTCTTCGTTTTGACAAAGTTATGAACGCTTACGAAGATCTCAGACTTGACCGCTGTGACACTGTTGTAAGTGACGCTTTGGTTTCTGCAGCATATCTTGGAGAAGGTTCACCATTCGTTTCTGTATGGCAGGGTGAACCAGATGAATTCTTTGGTGTTGCAATCCGCAAAGGTAATTCTGCTCTTACAGAAAAAATCAACCAGGCTTTGGATGAAATGAAGGCTGACGGTACACTTAAGGCTATTTCTGAAAAAATCTTTGGTGCTGACCTTACAAACTAATTAAAATATTTACGGGGAAAATATGGATTCTTTACACAAAATTATTGGCTGGGTTCCAGCTCTTCTGGATGGAGCCAAAATCACGATTCTTCTGACTCTTACCAGTGTCGCAGCAGGCATTGTCCTTGGACTTGTGCTGGCGCTTGGTAAAATGTCTAAAAAACAGATCATCAACAAACTGTGTGGAGCCTATATTTTCTTCTTCAGAGGAACGCCGCTTCTTATGCAGCTTTATTTTGTCTACTTTGGTCTGCCAAAAATCTGGCCTGCCATGACAATCAGAAGCAAATTTCTTGCGGCGTTCATCGCCTTTACCTTGAACTCGGCTGCCTATATGGCTGAGTACATCCGCGGCGCAATCCACTCTATTGACAAGGGACAGTACGAAGCCAGCCGCGCTTTGGGCTTCAACTATTTCCAGACAATGTTCCTTATCATTGTTCCACAGTCAATCAGACGACTTATTCCGTCAATCGGAAACGAATTCATCATGGTTTTAAAGGATGCTTCTCTTGTTTCCCTCATTGCTTTGGAAGATATCACAAAGGTTACACGAAGCATTTCTTCTTCAAGCGGAAACGAGTTGGTTTATATTCCGGCCATGATTCTTTATTTGATCATCACTGCAGTTTTCTCTTTTTGCTTCAACAAAACGGAAAAGAAATTCTCAGTTTACGAGTAATGGGAGAGAAAAATTATGAGCATGATTAGAGCAGAGCATATAGCTATTAGTTTTGGTGACTTGCACGTATTAAAGGACGTTTCACT
Source organism: Candidatus Treponema equifaecale (assembly GCA_018064905.1). GTDB lineage: Bacteria > Spirochaetota > Spirochaetia > Treponematales > Treponemataceae > Treponema_D > Treponema_D equifaecale. The sequence goes on along the minus strand of JAGHUJ010000006.1, from coordinate 13,050 downwards.
TACCGTAAATCCAAAAGAAGTTGTTTGTATTATTGGTCCGTCTGGTGCCGGAAAATCAACTTTTCTCAGAACTTTGAACCATCTTGAACCTGTTAAGAACGGAAAAATCTTTGTTGAAGATAAGCTTCTTGATGACTACACAGATGGCGTTTGTAATTATAAAATCTCAAAGAAAGAACGCAACACAATCCTTCTTGAAATGGGAATGGTTTTCCAGCGTTTCAATCTTTTTCCACATAAAACAGTCCTTCAGAACGTAATGATTGCTCCAATGCACGTTAAGGGACTTGAAAAAAACAAGGCAAAGGAGCTTGCCATTGATCTTCTGAACCGTGTTGGTCTTGGTGACAAAATCAACGAATATCCAAGCAAACTTTCAGGCGGTCAGCAGCAGCGTGTTGCCATTGCCAGAGCTCTTGCCATGGAACCAAAAATCATGCTGTTCGATGAGCCAACTTCAGCACTTGATCCAGAGCTTGTTGGAGAAGTTCTTTCTGTAATGAAACAGCTGGCAGAAGACGGTATGACAATGATTGTTGTAACTCATGAAATGGGATTTGCAAAGGAAGTTGCCGACAGGGTAGTATTTATGGAAAAAGGCTACATTGTTGAAGAAGGCGCACCAGAAGAAATCTTCAATGCTCCAAAAAGCGAGCGTCTTCAGCAGTTCTTAAAATCAATTCTGAAATAAAAAAAATAACTTAAATTTTTAACATAAAATTAGAAATTGCAAAAAAAAGGGGCTGTCCTAATTTTTAGGACAGCCCCTTTTTTGTGTTCATTCAATTAGAACTTTGCGAGCTTGATTGCTTTTACAACATAGTTGTATTTGTGTTCATTGATTGTGAATGTAAGTTCTTCTCCAACCTTGTGATCAAGGATTGCATTTCCGAATGGTGACATGTACGAAAGAATTCCGTTGTCTGGATCTGATTCCCATGGTCCAAGGATTGTGATAACTTCGTCTTTTCCAGAAGCCTTGTCTGTAAGAGTAACTTCTGTACCGAAAGAAATCATAGAAGTTGTTGCTGTAGTTGGATCGAATACAACTGCACGAGCCAATTCTTCCTGGAGACGTTTGAGGTCGTTTCCAAGCTTGTGCTGAGCTTCTTTTGCAGCGATATATTCTGCGTTTTCCTTCAAGTCGCCCTTTTCCTTTGCTTCTGCAACTTCGTGAGCGATAGCTGGCAAATCCACATTCTGCATTTTGTCCAAAAGTGCACGCTTTTCTTCCAGTTTCTTTGCTGTAACCTGCATTCCCTTTGGTGAAGAAGATTTTTCTTCTGTTGTGTGGAATTTGTAGTCAGGATATTTTTCAAGAATTCTGTTACGGAGCTGCTGTGTGATTGGACCGCTGAGTTCTGCAATGTCGTCAACCAATGTGTAGAGGTGAGACATCTGATCAATATCGCAAGAGAGCATATATTCTGCATATTTATTTTCTTTTTCGAAAATCAACTTGCATGCATTCTTGATGATCTTCTTGTTTTCTGTTGAATCAACATGGTTGTCAATTTCTCTGAAACACTGTGAGATGATGTTGACAATGGCGATAAGCTGCTTCTGCAATGGAATGTTTGCTTCTTTGAACCAGTCTTCTGCACTGCATTCTTCAAAGAGGAACAAAATAACGTCTCTGTAGCCTCTGAAGTCATTGAATGCTGTAACAGCGAGCTTCTGAACTTTGTCTGTGGCACCAGCGCTGATGAGAGTGTTGATGACATCCTTGCTGAGAACTGCAGGGAAGAGCTTGATATATTCATCTTCCCAGTTTGGAAGCATTTTGATTGATTCAAGGAATTTAACTCTGAGTTCGCCTCTCTTTGAACCCTTAAGAACTGTGTACATTTCTTTTGGATTGTCGATTTCTCCGTAGAGCTGAGCGAATGTATATCTTGGCTGATAAGCGAGGTTTGGAATTTCTCTTCCAACTTCCTGAACCAGAAGGTGAGAAGCAATAACTTCTTCATCCACATTGCTGAATGATTTAAGATAGCCTGTGAAATAGCTGAACATATCAGCAAGAAGTTCGCTTTCTTTGTCTGTTGAATCATCCTCGATGAATTTGATGAGAATGTCGATGCGTGCAAAGAATGCCTTCTGTGCCTTGAATTCGTTTGAGTATTTTTCTTCTGGAGTGATTGCGCGTTCACGAACAACATATTCGTTGATGTTGTTTGGATTTACGCCGAATGTTGCATCTTCTTCAAGAACTTTTTTTGCTCCTGAGTTCCATGTTGTCCATTCGCTTGTTGTAAGAACTGAAGGAACCAATTCTGCCTTGATTTTCTTGAAGTCGCAGCTGTTGCCAAAGCTTGTGATGATTGTCTTGAGAGCCCAGGCTTTGTTTTCCTTGATTTCCTTTGCGAGAGCCTGTTTTGTTGCGAACTTAGATGACTTTGATCCAACTGTAGCCTTGATAACCCAGATGTGGTCTCTTGAAAGTGGCTGAAGTGCGCTAACGGCCATTTTGAGGGAAATGTCTTTCTTTCCGTTCTTACCGAAGTTGATTGTAAGTGTTTCGTTCTCAACCTTAAGGATTACACCAACGCCCCAGGTACGGTGTGAAACGAAGTTTCTTGCGTCAAATGCGATGTGTTTTTCAAAGTCGCTGATTGCTTCAAATACATTTCTGTAGCTCTGAGTAATGTCTGAAGAGCGGATGTATTCTTCTACATGGCTGTGCTTTGCGTATTTCTTTGAGAAACATTCTGCAATTTCACGACGAGCCCAGAAGTCTGTTGGATCGATGGAAAGGTTGAGCTTGAGAATGTCGATGGCAGTATCCCATTTTTCGTTGGCCTTGTACCATTCGTAGAGTTCCTGCATCATCAAAGCACTCTTGTCTGCGCTGATTGCCTTTGCGATTTTTCTCTGAACCAGGAGGAAGAAGTCGATTTCTTCTGGAATGATGGCAACAAGCTTAGACCAGATTTCCTTTGCAGAGTTGATGTTCTTGTTGTTAACGTAGCGGAGAAGGGCTTTTTTAAGATAATCAGTTGCCTTGTCCTTGTCTCCTTCTGCATCGTAGTGGTCAGCCAGCTTCTTTGCGATTTCTGCCTCAGAGAAGTCAACCTTTACGATTTTTTCATAAACATTCCATACTTCTGGATTTCCGGCAAGATCGTAGCTTGCGGCCAGTGTTCTGAGAGCGAACTTGTTTGCGGCATCGTCAGCAAGAATTGTCTCACACATGTAGACTACGATTGGTTCCTTGTGGTTGTTCTGGAAGATGTCTACAAGAGTTTCCAATGAAGAGTTATCCAAAGAACCTCTCTTAAGTCCCAGCATTCCTGAGATATAGAGAGCTGTGATGCTGTCCTTTGTGTGTGAAAGCTGTTCATCACAGATGGCCTTGATTTCGTCGATGCAATTCTCATTTCTTGCTTTTTCAACGATAGTTGTCAATTCAATCAGGTCATTCTTTGTGTAATTGCTGATTGTTGCGCGAGTCCAGGTATCTTCCTTAAGCTTTGCCTGAACCAATGTTACGAGCTCTTCTGACATAAATTACTCCTGTATCTATAAAGAACTTTAATAAACCCACTAAAAATGTTCACAGAATCTGAATTGACCTGTGCGCATTCGAATGAACACATTTTTTATCTTGTGTACATTCTGTATATATTCTCATTATGAACGCGAATCTGAAGAAGATATTCATTTATCTTTGTTCCAGAATCTCCAGCGCGCACATAATAGTCTATAAGCCAGAAATACATGTTTATAAGCTTTGGAGTTATGATTCCTGCATCATTTGCCGGATCCTTTAAATCATTCTCCTTTGCATATATTTCACCTCTGAGCCTTGTGACCTCATGGGTACGAAGCTCACGCTTTACATTGAAAACTCCGTACAGAACTCCGTAAACCGGAATCCATTCCTGAAGTTCAGCTCCGGTAAAGCCTTTTTCCTTTACCTGCCTTACCAGACATCCAATCAGTTCTGAGTCAAGAAAACTCAGCTCGATTTTCTGTGCATCTATGAAAAATGCTTCTCTAAAGAGCACTTTTGCTTTTTTTTCTTCACCACAGAGAGCAAAACAGTCTGCCATTTCTGCCAGAACTGCAGCTGATGACGGAGTATACTGGTTTGCTTCAGTAAGGTGCTCCAGTGCAGCTTCATACTTTCCGAGCTTTTTGCAGCACAAGCCCAGTTTTCTGTTGATTTCTGCCTTCTGCTGCATATTCTGTTCATCTGAAAGGGATTCGTAGGCATCAAGTGCCAGTGTGAAAATTCCCTTCTGCAATGCGCCTACAACTTTTGGAAAAGATTTTTTTTGCCTGTCATAGTCGATTCTGAATGCCTTCCATCGTGCTATGAGACTTTCTCCCTGCTCGTAATGGTCCATTCTTCCCAGTGACTTGATGAAATCATCCCAGTAGGAACAGCACCAGAGTGCAAAGTTTATTTCAGTTCCGTCGTAGTCGTATACCATGGCTTCAGAAAGAATTTCTGTAAGAAAATGCATTGCCTGGGAAGTTTTTCCTTCCTCCAGCATAAGATAAGCTTTCTTTAATTCTTCTTCAGGTTGAATTGCCATAGGTATCTTTAAATCTATCGCAGAATGGGGGTGTTAGTCAATAAAATCTAAAAAAAATGTAAAAAGGGGGTAAAGTTTATATAAGATATTAAAAAATGTGTCAATAGGTTTTTTGAAAGAATTTTCTGAAAATAATTAGAATTGTTTACAATATAGAATTCATTTGTTATTATAATAGATAAGATGAATAAACCTATACTTGCGCCATCTCTGCTTTCTGCAGATTTTTCAGATTTGGCTTCTGCTTTTAAAATGATTGAAACTCAGGGTGGAAGTGCCGTTCATGTTGATGTTATGGACGGAGCCTTTGTTCCACAGATTTCATACGGTCAGCCTGTAATCAAGTCAATGCGAAAACTTTCAGACTTGCCGTTCGATGTTCACCTTATGGTAGAAAAACCTGAGCTTATGGTGGATTCTTTTGCTGAAGCCGGTGCGGACTGGATCACCTTTCATCTTGAATCTACAGTTCATGCGGATCGTCTCATAAATCATATCCATGAACTTGGAAAAAAATGCGGAATTTCAATTGTTCCTTCAACACCGCTGGAATCAATTTCAGAAATTCTTCCTTTCGTTGATCTGGTTCTTGTTATGACTGTAAACCCGGGCTTTGGCGGACAGAAATTAATTCCGTATTGTGTGGAGAAAATTTCCAGACTTAAGAAAATCCGTGAAGAGAAGGGGCTAGATTTCAAGATTTCCGTTGACGGCGGTGTGAATGAAAATAACGTTGATGAAGTGGTAAAGGCTGGAAGTGATATCGTTGTTTCTGGTTCTGCATTCTTCAGCGGCAAGCTTAAGTGGGAGTATTAGTTTTGAAGAAGGCTTTTGGTGTTTTCATTTCAATTTTTCTTCTCGTGTCTGGTTCCATTGCTTTTTCAGAAGGAACGCTTTCTGCATCCCAGGAGGCCAGTTTACGGCAGGGCTACGAGGCTTTCAGAAATGAGGACTGGGCATCAGCTGCAATTTTTCTAAAGAAAGTTGTGTCCGCTCCTGGAAATGCCAGCGATGAAAACTACTTCATGCTCATAAAATCAGAAATTTATTCAGGTGAATACAAGCAGGCTCAGGAAGATTGCGAGAAATTCATCGAGAAATTTCCATTCAGTGTTTATCTGAGTTATGTTCAGTATCAGAACGGACGGCTGCTTCATCTTCTTGGAAAAAATGAGGATGCCATACTTGCCCTCAGCGATTTCTGTCACCAGCATTATGACGATGAGCTTTATCCGCTGGCTCTGTACTGGATTGCTGAAGCCTTCTATGACGAATACAATTTTCCGGCAGCAAAAGGACTTTATCAGAGAGTTGCCTACGATTTTGAAAACTGTGAGCGGGCTTTGGATGCACAGTACAAGCTTGATTTGATAGACAAACGCTCGCGTGAAGAAAAATTGCTTTACCTTCTAAAAGTAATCGGCGAGGAAAACCTTTCTACAAGAGAGGAATATGAACGCCAGCTTAGAATCTATCAGATGGAAGACAGGCTTGGGCTTAACCGTGAGCTTATAGATGCTCAGGCACGAATTGCTGAACTTGAGGCAATGCTTGCTGCGGATGGTTCTGCTGGAACTGGAATAAGCTTTGAAAATGCGGCCAACGGTGGAACTGTTGCTGATTCTTCTGCTTCAACTTCTTCAGCAGAAGAAAAAACTCAGTCAGCATCTGCTGTGGCAGAAAAAACAGAAGATAAGAATGAACCAAATATTTTGAATACAGGTTCAGCGGCTGTTCATCTTGTAAATGAGACTTCTTTGCAGCTTAACAAAAACAGGCCTGGTAAACCTGGCTTCCAGATGAGTTCTGGAGATGCTCAGACAAATCAGAACAACAAGGATGTCGAGGCCTTAAAGCGTAAGGCAAAGCAGCTGCAGTACCTTCTTGATGAGCAGTAGATTTCGGAGATTTAATTAGATGAAAAAAATACTTGTTTTATTGTGTGCAATGGCTCTTTTGGACTCTGTTGTTGCGGCTAAGCCAAAAAAAGTGGCAGTTCCGGAAAAGCCTGCTGCAGAAAAGGTAAGCAAAAAACTCACAAAGGAAGAAAAGGCTGAGCTTCGGTTTAAGCAGAATGCCGTTAAAGATGAAAATCTGGATATTCTGTATATGCCTGTCAGCAGCTATGAGATCGAAAAAAAATCCATTGCCCTTAAGCTTGAAAAAAAATCCTTCAATATTCTGGTCAAGCCAGAGCATGGAATTTCTGTTCCTGTGCTTTCTTCTGTTGATAATTCGGACTCATCATATTTTGTCGTAAAAATTGGAAACAGCATCTACAACCTGAGTCAGGACAATGCTGTAAAAAAACAGGTTCGGCGTACAAAAGACGGTGCTCAGCTGGCATTTGTTCGACCTGAACTTTTCCAGATTACTGTAGATTTTAAATTGATTTCATCAAAAGAAAAAGAAGGCTTTGACGAGGATGCAGTTCAGATGACAGTGTACGCCACAAATCTTTCTGGAAAATCCCGCGATATTTCCGTTAAAGCTGTGCTTGATACTGCTCTTGGAGAGAACACTTCTGCACATTTCATCACTGCTGACGGAAGAAAAATCAACAATGAAAGCTCCTATGACATTTTTGATTTTGAAACAATGCGTTATCTTCTTTCATCTGATGGAAGAACTTCATCTCAAATCATGCTTTTTGGTGAAAAAATTTCGCCGGTTCTGAGAGTAGTTGTGGCAAATCCTTCAATAATCAAGAATTTGGGCTGGGATGAAGCGGTAAATACAAAGCGTACATTCAATCATATTTCTTCATTTAATAATTCTGCAGTGATGATTGAATGGCCAAAGGTTCAGCTTGATCCAAAGGCAACAGCTGAGAACACATTCTTCATTTTTACTGCTGCTGATGATGAAAAATGCCGTGGTATGAATTATATTGACGGCGTGGAACCATTGGTTCAGCAGATAAAGACTTCTGACTTGCCAGAAAATAAAGCAGCGGCACAACCACCGGCACCAACAATAAAAGTTGAAAGAACTCCTTCAAAATTCATGAATGTAAATGATGTTTCAGACAAGCGTACAAACGTGGACTTTGTGGTTCCACCAATCAAGGACTATCAGCTGGATCCAAGATATATCCAGAATCTCATAGACAAGATTGATTCATTGCAGTCTGATTCGGGCAGCGTGAACAAAAATGAAATTCAGCGCTTGAATGCGGAACTGGATGCTATTCTTGCTAAATTAAGGCAGCAGTAATGAGTCAGTCGGTTCTTGAAAGGGCGCATGGTCTGCTGCGTCGTCGAAAATTTTCTATGGTAATTTCTCTTCTTGAAGAGGGCAGAAACCCTGAAATTTTTCGCGACAGTTTTTTCTATTTTCTCACTGCTGGTCTGGCTTGTCTTTATCTTGGTGATACGGGAAGTGCAAGCTCATATTTTCAGCGGGCAAGACATATAAGAATGACAGATCCGACTCTTCTCAATGCTCAGGCTGTGCTTTATCTGCGCCGCGGGGACACTGAAAAGGCGATTCAGTATTATCTTGATGTTCTTGAATATGATCCGGACAATAAAACTGCCTTGTCTGCTATGGAATTCCTTAAAACTCATGGAAGCTATGAAGAAATTTGTAAGCTGGTTGATACTGGTGAAATAGAAAAATTCTATCCGCCATTGGGAGTAAATCCAGACACTGTAAAGCGAATAGGTCTTTCGGTTCTTGCAGGAATTGTTCTGGCGATTCTTTTGTTCAATATTACTAATCTGACAACGCTTTCAAAACGCTTCAATTTTTCCAAAAAAACTCCGGGAGATTTGAGTTCGCTTTTCCTTACTTTGGATGAACGAAAAAATCCTCAGCAAAAGGATCTTTCCAATGCGGTTTTCAGATATATTCTGAACGATAAGCAGATTCTTAAGACTTATGAGAATGCCGTTCAATATTATGGAGCTGGTCGTGAAAATGCCGCACAGGTTGAAGTGAACAGACTTCTTAATTCCAATGCCAGCGACGCAATCAAGCAGAATGCAAATACTGTGGCTTCCTATTTTCAGGAACAGAGCTTTGATTCGCTGGTGGATAATTTTGGTTATTCAGATGTGGCCCAGGATCCTGTGCTTTATCTTGGCTGCTGGGTTGTTTGGTCTGGACGGGTTTCAAATGCAGTTACGGAAGGAAAATCCTATCGCTGCGATCTGCTTGTGGGCTATGAAAATATGGACAGGGTTGAAGGTTTTGTTCCATTGTATTTTGATGAGGCTCCTGTTCCTGCAATTGACGGCGAGAGACCTGTTCGGGTGCTTGCAAGAATAGAAAGCAAGGATGGAAAACTTGTTTTAAGCGGAAGGGCAGTTTACCAGCCGTTGAAAACAAAATAGAACTGGTTGAATCGGACAATGGTTCGCCACAAAAAATGAATTGAATGACTGAATAAATGGAGAAATTGGAGATTTTTCCGGATTTTCAGAAAAAAATATAAAAAAAATTTGAAAAAAATAAAATTTTCTTCAAATTTATTGCCGAAACTAACACTTTTTTGCCTATTTAATTATGGTGGGAAATTAAATATTTAAGGTGGACAAAATGCCAGAAAAAACACAGCCGGCAGATATGTCGGAAAAACTCAAGGCCCTTGAAACTGTTCGTCTTCAGATTGAAAAACAGTTTGGTGCAGGTTCCCTGATGAAGCTTGGCACACAGGCTGATGCTGCGGGAATTGATGTTGTTCCTTCAGGTTCAATTTTGCTTGATGAAGCATTGGGCGTTGGTGGATATCCTAGAGGTCGTATCATTGAAATGTACGGTCCTGAAAGTTCAGGTAAGACAACTCTTGCTCTTCATGCTGTTGCAGAAGCTCAGAAATTGGGTGGAATCGCAGCCTTTGTTGATGCGGAGCATGCTCTGGATCCTGTTTATGCAAAAAATCTTGGTGTAAACATTGATGAACTTTATGTTTCACAGCCGGACACAGGTGAGCAGGCTCTTGAAATTACAGAACAGCTGGTTCGTTCCGGTGCCGTTGATATCATCGTAGTGGACTCTGTTGCGGCCCTCACACCTCAGAAAGAAATCGAAGGTGATATGGGGGACTCGATGATGGGCTTGCAGGCTCGTCTTATGAGCCAGGCTTTGCGAAAGCTTACAGCAATTGTTGGAAAATCAAAATGTATTATCGTGTTCATCAACCAGATTCGTATGAAGATTGGTGTAATGTTCGGTAATCCTGAAACTACAACTGGTGGTAACGCACTTAAATTCTATTCCTCTGTTCGTCTTGAAATTCGTCGTATTGAATCAATCGACGGAAAGGGTGAGGAAGATGCTGTTGGAAACCGTGTACGAGTAAAAGTTGTAAAGAATAAGGTTGCGCCACCATTCCGCAAGGTTGAACTGGACATTTACTTTGGAAAAGGTGTTTCTGCAACTGCTTCCATTCTTGATTCAGCAGTTAAGCACGGAATCATTGACAAGCGCGGTGCATGGTATACTCGTGGTGAAGAAAAGGTTGGTCAGGGTAAGGAAAATGCCCTTCGATTCCTTGAAGAAAATCCGGAATATACAAAACAGATTGAATCTCAGATTCGCAACGAAGTTTTCCCTGGTCAGATTCTCAGAAACAAAGAAGGTGTTGCGGTTTATCCTGAGCAGGAAAAGGCTGTTCTTGAAGCTAAAAAAGCTGCAGAAAAAGCAGAAAAGGAAGCTAAGAAGGCCGCTGAAAAAGAAGCTGCTGCAAAGGCTCCTAAGCTGGATTTGCCTGAAGAACCTGCTGCAGTCAGTGCGAAGGATGCATTGTTCTAAAAATGACATATTGTGTCCTTGGACTTGGCTCCAACAAAGGCTGGAACGGTTTTTCGCCGCTTCAGCTTTTGGCAAAGGCCTGCAGGTTGCTGGAGTCGCTGTTCTGCCGTGATTTTGCATTTTCTTCTGTTTATGGTACAAAACCAATGTATTATGAGGATCAGTCTGATTTTCACAATATGGCGGTTTTTGGCTATACTCAGCATTCGGCTTCTGATATTTTAAGTGAAATTCACAAAATTGAGGCTGAGCTTGGGCGAAACAGAAATTCAGAAATCCGCAATGGTCCTCGTTCCATGGACATAGACATTGAACTGTACGGAAATGAATCAATAAATATAACTGATTCTGCAGATTCAATGAAAAACCTGCTGGTTCCCCATCCAAGAATTGCGGAAAGAGCCTTTGTTTTGGTTCCATTGCTTGAGATTTTTCCTCATTCTGCCGATGTTTTAAAGGCAGATTTTTATACAAATTGTCTTGCAGAGCTGGATGTTCGTGACGTGGTTAAAATCCTTGACAGAACAGACTTTGCAAGTCTGGTAGAAAAATCGGGAGTAGGCTATGGAAGAACAGACAGTACAGTCACAGCAGACCTTGATTGAGGAATCAGAAACAAAAAAAGAAAAACGCCGTTACACCGTGGGTGAATTTGAAGGCCCCCTTGATTTGCTCTGGGCGTTGATTCGTGACAACAAGGTGAACATCTACGACATTCCAATTGCCACAATTACGGAGCAGTTCCTTGAATATCTGGACTATGCGGCTTCATTTGAGCTTAGCGATTTGTCCGAATTCTACAGCATGGCTGCCCGACTCATCTACATAAAATCAAGAATGATGATGCCTGTTGAAGTAAAGCTTGAAGATGACCTGGACTTTGATGATCCTCGTGAGGAGCTTGTTGACAGACTTATCGAATATCAGAAGTTCAAGAAACTTTCAAATCTCATTGAGGAAAAGCAGGATGAGAGCGAATGGAGCTTTGAACGAAAGAAGATTCAGCGCGTGCTTCCATTCGAGGATGAAAATCTTTGGGAACGGGTTGATACATGGGATTTGCTTGAACAGATGCAGAAAATGTTCAAAAATCTTATGAGCCAGTATACAGACCAGAAAATCCTTGATATGTATGAGGAGATTTCTGTAAATGAAAAAATCACTTTGATGAACGAGCTCCTTGAAAGCAAGGAAGAGTGCATGTTCACCGACCTTATTGTTCGTCAGGGAAACCTGCTGGATGTGATCTGTGCATTCATGGCGATTCTTGAAGCCGTAAAATTCAAGATGGCTGCCATTTATCAGAACAGAATGTTTGGTGACATTAAAATCTGCAAGTATACAGCGGCATAAATTGATTCAGAAAATAAACTAACATATTATAGACGGAAAATAAAATGGACATTAATCTAGAAAAAGAAGCTGGACTGATTGAGGCGGTTTTGTTCCTTGAAAGCGAACCTTTGACAGCTGATGCAATTGCGAATATCAGCCAGCTTTCCAGAGAAGTTGTTGACCAGTGCATAGAATTATTAAAAGAAAAATACACTGCTGAAAACTGCGGCGTTGAACTTTCTGTAATTACTGGCGGCTATGTTCTCACTCCAAAAAAAGAATACTGGGATACTGTAAAGGAACGCTACGGCAACAAAAATGAAGGCAAGCTTTCCAAGTCTGCGCTGGAAGTGCTTTCAATTATTGCATACAAGCAGCCTATAACCCGTGCTGAAATCGAAAATCTGCGCGGTGTTTCTCCAGACAATATGCTCAGGCTTTTGATTGAGCGTCAGCTTGTAAAGGAAGTTGGTCGTCGTGACACTCCTGGTCGTCCAGTTGAATTTGGAACTACAAAGGAATTCCTTAAATTCTTCAGATTGAATTCCATTGCAGAATTGCCACAGCTTGATGCTAATGAAGAAGAGAGGTTCGTACTTGCCCGCTAATTCTACAAATTCAGAAGAAATCAGACTTCAGGCTTTCCTTGCTCATTGTGGTGTTGCCAGTCGCCGTGCTTCAGAAAAAATTATTCTGGACGGAAGGGTTACTGTAAACGGAAATGTTGTTACAGAGCTTGGCACAAAGGTTGGTCCAAAAGACAAGGTTTGTGTTGACGGAAATGAAATTCATCTGGAAGAACAGAAACGCTATGTGCTTTTGAATAAACCTACAGGCTATGTGTGCACTCAGTCAGACGAAAAGGGCAGACCTGTTGCAGTTGAATTGTTGAAAGAAAAATATTCTGAGCGTCTCTACAATGTGGGCCGCCTTGATATGTTCAGCCACGGTGCTATTATTTTCACAAATGACGGTGATTTTGCCGCAAAACTGAGCCATCCAAGTGCAGAAATTGAAAAAGAATATATAGTAGAATCCAGCTTGCCTTTGCCTAGATTTCTGGCTGAGGATTTTAAGCGTGGAATCCGTGTTGAAGGTGTTTTCTACAAAGCAAAGGATGCCGCAGAGCTGAATGCCCACAGGATGAAGGTGATCCTTGTGGAAGGCAAGAACCGTGAGATTCGTCGTGTTTTTGAAAGTAAAAATGCAGCAATCCGAAGCCTTCAGCGTGTAAGAATCGGAACAATTGAACTTGGAGACCTGAAGCCCGGTGAAAGCCGTGACCTGAGCCCTGCTGAAGTCAAGTCTCTGTTGAACTTATGCAAGAATAGATAATTTTATAGATAAATTATTCTTAAGAAATTATATTCTTGGAAGGTATCGTATGATAATCGCTATGGACGGACCTGCGGGA
>JAGHUJ010000005.1 GCA_018064905.1 Candidatus Treponema equifaecale | reverse complement strand
CTTGCATTTTGTAAATGTTATATATAATATATCCCTGTAAACGATAAACACCGCGGTTTAATACAAAGTCAGGCTGATTTTTAATTATTCTGACCTTCGTTTATAAAAAACTACGAGAGAGAATTTCGCTTTACAAAGTTAAAAAAGAGGAAAAATTTTATGAAAGTTACAAAAATTCTTGCTGGTGCAGCCATCGCTTCTGCACTTCTCTTCGCTTCTTGTTCAAATATTGCTGCTACAGACGGATCAGGTACTTCTGGAGAAGCTTCACGCGCAGTAAACACAACTGTAAAAACAGAAAGTGCACTTCAGACAGCAATCAAAAATGCAACTGCAGGTTCAACAATCAACCTTGGTGCAAACATCAAGCTTACAAAACAGCTTCAGCTTCTCAACAGCGGAACTGCTTCTTCTAAGATCAACTTCAACGGCTGCGGCTACACATTGGACTGCTCTGGAATCAGCTCAGGATGGGGTGTAAAGGTGAACGGTTCATACTGGAACATCTGCAACATGACAATCACAAAGGCTCCAGACTGCGGTATCGTATTCCAGGTTGGTGGAAACAACTATGTATACTATGTAAAGACAACATACAACGGTGACTCAGGTCTCCAGATTTACAACGGCTCACATGACAACTACATCTACAAGTGTGAATCATACTACAACTACGACAAAGCAAACGGCGGTGAAAATGCTGACGGATACGCTTGCAAACTTTCTGCAGGAAAAAACAACGTATTTGAAGGTTGTGTAGCAGCTTACAACTCAGATGACGGATGGGACCTCTACGGACAGCCATATCCAGTAACAATCAAGAACTGTACAGCTAAATACAACGGCTACATCAACAGCTCATATCAGACAACTGCTAACGGTGACGGAAACGGATTCAAACTCGGTTCTGCAGGAATCTCTGTAGCACATGTTTGTCAGGGTGACCAGGCTTACGGAAACCTTGCTTCTGGATTCGACGGAAACGGAAACTCTGGAAAAATCAGCGTATCAAACTGCAACTCTTACAACAACAAGAAATACCAGTGGTACAGAATTTCAGGTATCGCAAACAAATAATTTGCGGTTCAAAATTGTGCAAAGGGGTGGATCCTTACCGCCCATGCAAATAAAAAAAGTCTTTTGAATGAGATTTTACCCGGATTGCTTCTACCCCCTTTGGAGCAGTCCGGGCTTTTTTTTATGATTTTTTGATTTTAATGAGAATTTTGATTTTCACCCTTTCAGAGAATAAAATTGATGATATAATGTCCAGAAAAAAATGAGGAAAAAATGGAAACAGTAGTATTCAACACAAGAGGCACCTGTGCCCGCACAATCACTTTTGAACGGGATGAGGACAACAGAATCCACAACATTCGTTTTGAAGGCGGATGCAATGGAAACTTAAAAGCAATTTCAAAGCTTTGTGAGGGGATGACAGGAGAAGAAATTTCAGCAAAGCTTCTTGGAAATCTGTGCGGAACAAAAGGTACAAGCTGTGCAGACCAGCTGGCAAAAGCAGTAACCCAGCGAGCTTAATCAAAAATAAAATTGCAATTTTAAAAACTTATAACTTCCTCAAAACATGCTATGGCAAAATCATCCGTGCAGCCGGAAATGAATTCGATTACGCATTTTTTGTAGCTTTCGTTGTCATTAATATCAAAGACTTCTGGAATTGAGTGAATCGGACTTTTCTTCTGGCCACAAACTGAAGCATAATTTGAATAATGCAGCAGCCATTTTGTGAATTCTTCACCCAGCTTTGGATAATTTTTGAGATGAGTTTCCACAGTTCCTTTCTGAACATAAATCTGAGCACGCATAAGCGCATTGAAAACAGTTTCCAGCACATTTCTTGCATACTTCTGAAATTCCTGAAGCCGCCAGTGATTGTAGATGTTGGAGAAGCTGAATTTCTTAAGTTCCCGGATAAATCTGAAATAGCTTTCGGAAAAATACAGGCCTTCATCAGGATTGGAATTTTCACAAAGATCCACAATCATGTCATTTATAAGCACTGAAGGATTAACTGCTCGTCCGCTTCTGTGAGAAAGTGTCTGACCGTTTTTAGTCATTCCCAAGGTTTCTGTAACAATTTCCCGAAGCTGACGGTAACTGCCCATGTCCAGAAGATGATAAGCACGGGCATCCTGAATGTCTCGTCCAAGAAAGGCGATTTTATCACTGATTTTTACGACACAACCTTCCCAGGTAAATGGCTGAACAAGACCAGGCCGTTTGATTTCATACAGATTCATGTTTTCATTACGGGGTTTCATTCCCTGCTGGTCAACTTCACCACAATGACAGATAAGTCCATCCCGAACAGCATAAGTAAGATTCAAAGGCCGCTTGATTCCGTTTGGATCATCCAAAGTTTCTATATAATCAGCAAAAAAAAGTGAATTCCTCTCATGCCAGAATTTTTTTGGAGCATTTGCACCTTCTTTTCGTCCCAGCAGATCATTCAGAATTTCCTCGCCGGAATGACCAAAAGGTGCGTGTCCAATGTCGTGACCAATTGCAATTGACTGAGTTAAGTCCTGATTCAAGCCAAGATATTTTGCGATTGTTGAAGCAACGGAAGCCACGTGAAGAACATGTTCCATTCGTGTACAAACATGATCATTGTGGGGGGCAAAGAAAACCTGGGTCTTATGCTTTAATCTTGAATATGCCTGACAGTGCAGAAGCCGTGTGTAATCTCGTTCAAATTCGCTTCGAATACCGTTTCCCCTGCTGTAAATAGGAATTTCCCTGGCAACAGCTGCCTCATATTTTGAACTGAGCACATCGGTCTTAACCTTCACAAAAGCATCTTTCATTTTCTATTCCTTTTCCAGTTTTCTGAAGAATCTTAGCATGAACGGCAGGGCTATTAAAGAGGAAAGAAGATCGCTGAAAGTCTGAGTCATCTGAACACCCAGCAATGGTTCTGCGCCAAAAAGCTGTACAAGCTGCGGCAAAATCAGAATCAGCGGAACAAAAATGATTCCCTGTCGCATTGAAGAAAGAATTGTGGCACTTTTTTTAACGCCGGCAACCTGAAGCAGCATATTTGTTCCAAAAATCAGAGAATGAAATGGCAGAACACAGGCCTGAAATCTCATTGCTACAGTGGCAACAGCAATGACAGCAGGATCATCACGGAAGGATCTGGCAATTTCAGGTGCAAAAATAAATACACCAAGTCCAAATACAGCCATAATTACTGAAGTAACTTTAATCAAAAATCTATTTGCAGCCTTTACGCGGTCATATTTTTTAGCGCCAAGATTCATTCCGCACACTGGCTGAAATCCCTGACCAAGACCAATTGCAACAGAAAGCAGCAGCATGAAGATTCTGTTTGTGATGGACATTCCTGCAACGGCAGCATCGGCAGTTTGAGCCGTGGTGAGGGCAAAACCAGTGAGCATTGCACCATATTTTGCCGCACTGATATTCATTACAATTCCTGAAACTGAAGCCATTCCCTGTCTGAAAAGTGAAGGAAGGCCTGTGGTGATTATGTCGAAATAAGTTTTGATTTCCCTGCTGACATTTTTTAAAGAAAGTTCAGCCGTGGATTTTTTTCTGATAAACATAGAAAGCAGAATGCTGAATGAGGTAATCTGGCTGACCAAAGTGGCGATTGCAGCACCTGAAATTCCCATTTTGAACACAAAGATAAAAAGAGGATCCAGCAGCATGTTCAGAATTCCACCAGAAACCATTCCAATCATTGAAAAAGCGGCCTTTCCCTGAAAGCGAAGCTGATTGTTCATTACAAAGGCAGTAATCATGAATGGAGAAGCAAGGATTATGTAACGGGCGTAATCCATTGCGTATGGAAGAATTGTAGGAGTTGCACCAAGACAGGTTACCAGCTGCCGGTTAAAGATTGTTCCAAAAACTGCAAAAATCAGACCAAGCGTGAAGGCAGAACACAGAGCCGTTGAACAATATTTGCTGGCAGTCTTCATGTCTTTTGCGCCCAAAGCACGGCTGGTGATGCTTCCAGAACCCATTCCAATCATAAAGCCGCCAGCCTGAATTAATGCCATAAGTGAAAAAATGATTCCAACAGCACCGCTGGCAGAGGTTCCAAGCTGTGAAACAAAGAAAGTGTCCGCAGTGTTGTAAATTGCGGTGACCATCATGGTTATAATAGTAGGAATTGCGTTTTTTAAAATAAGTCTGCCCTCATTAAGGCAATTGTATCTGAATTTGAAGAAGCCATATATAAATTATAAAAATCAGCAAAGAAAAATTCAAATGAAGAAGCCTGCTAAAAACAATATTTGACGCACTCCAAATTTTTTGATAATTTAAATCACATGCCAACTTAGCTCACCAGGTAGAGCAGTTCCCTCGTAAAGAACAGGTAAACGGTTCAAGTCCGTTAGTTGGCTTTATCAAAACGCCCTCGTAACGTAGGGAGCCGGTCGTTGAAGACGAACAAACTCATGAGATGAGTTTGTAGGCGAGTCTCGGCAAAATCTGTAATTTTGACGCAGGTAGTTGGTTCGAGTCCGACAAACGGCTTAACTGCAATACCCTCGTAAAGATAGGGAGCTGGTTGCCGAAGGCAATTCAACTCATGAGATGAGTTGAAAAGCGAGTCTCGGCAAAATCTGTGATTTTGACGCAGGTAAACGGTTCAAGTCCGTTAGTTGGCTTTTTAAAACAAATCATCCATACTGTAAAGAATCAGATTTTTCTTGAAGTCTTCTTCCATTTCCTTATAACCAGTCTTTGAAAAAAATCCATATTTTTTGCAGAATAAACCTGTTGCATTTACTTGATTTATTTCTTCCAAAATCAAACTTTTGTCAATTTTTTCATCCCTAAATTTTGCTTCATAGAATACATACCCGCCATCATTTTCAGTAACCACATCAAATTCACCATTTTTGTGATTTATAGGATCATCATAGTAATACTTCCCTATTTTTTCGAAAGACTCTTCCAGTTCCCCAGAACGATTTTTCCTAATCAAAAACTGTCTGCAAACCTGCTCAAAAGCCTTTGGAACATAGTGTCCTTCAAAATCAGGGGCAATGAATTTGTCATAAAAACTTTCTGACTCCATAACAGCCAATCTGGAAAGATTTCTAAAAATGTATTTGAAATAAAACAGAGTCATCTGGTCAGAAACATAATACCCTGTTTTTTTTCTGTTGTTTTCGTCATTTATCGGAGACTCCTTTGCAACCACATCCATTAGAATAAGTTTTTCAAGGACATCCGCAAGAGTTGGAGAACTTGAAACCTTTGACTGAGACAAAATATCACTAAACCTGACATACCCCTTTGCAAGAGCTTCAAAAACTTCATAAGCATTCACCATTTTTGAAATTTCTGATTTCAAGTGCATTTGAACTTCATTTTCAAAGCGACATCCAGAACTTGCTATTAAATCAATAATATTCTGCTTAACAGACTTTGAAGAGTCTACAAGTCTGTTGTAATAAGGTATTCCACCAAAAACTGAATACAAACGAATTTTATCTTCGTTATTGAAACCTTTATAAAAAAGCGAAGCTTCAAAATAATCCATGGCCTTGAGATTCATTACCAAATCGAATCGACCAAAAAGAGGATTCTCTTCAAAAAGAAGGGATTTCATTGTTTCTACATAGGAACCACAAACTATCAACTTTAACTTTGATCTGTTTTTATTATTGTCAATTAGATTTTGAATTATACTATCAAGGCCTTTAACTACATTTCTGATATAAGGATATTCATCAATTACGAGAACCAATTCTTTTTCAGAACCCTGCTTGTAAAGAAAAGTAAGGATTGCTTCAAAAGATGAAAAAAACAATGGAGGAAGATCAAAAGCCTCTGCAACTATTTCAGACAGAGTTTCAACATTGTTAGCTTCAGTCGTTTCCTTGCATTCATAGTATATTGAAGAATAATTCGAGCGTTTTAAACAGTGCCTGATTAATTCAGTCTTGCCAACACGACGACGGCCAAAAATCAAAGCGGCATTATTTTTGTCTGAGGATAAAAACTTTTCAATTGTCTTTATCTGCTCGTCTCTGCCTAAAAATACTTCTTCACCTACCATAAAAACTGCCTTTTTACTCGGATAAAATCGAGTCGGTTATATTCGAGTAAATTGTAACCTTAAAGGACCTTGCAGGTCAACGGTTCAAGTCCGTTAGTTGGCTTTTATTTCTGCAATTGTCGCTTCCAGAATTTTCTCTGAATCCATTCCCTCAATATCAAGCTTTTCTGCAGCGATAAGCTCAACGTCTTTGATTCCAAAATAATTCTGGGCAAGGTCTTTCAAATATTCAAACGAGTATTTTGGATTAAATGCACCCCCTGCAGTTGCAACATAATACAGTTTCTTAGCCTTGCAAAGTCCATGTGGATTCCCGTTTTTGTCATATTCAGTTACAAGTCCCGTCACATAAATGTTTTCAACATAAAGCTTTAGCACAGCAGGAAAAGACAAATCCCAGAAAGGAACCGAAACTACGATTGTATCAGCCTGAGCAAACTGACGGGCAAACTTAAAAATATCATCTGAAAATGCCTTCTTTTGAGAAAGTTCAGAGCGTCTGAACAGCTTATCCTCTGTCATTGGAGACAAGTTCTGCTGATAGAGATTCACTTCCTCTACTTCGCCGTTAAGTTTTTCAAGCAATGCATTCGCAAGTCTTTTAGTCCTGGATTCTTTTCTTGTACAGCAGTTGATATGTAAAATCATAATCAGACCTCTTTTACCTTTAGGCTATATGAACAAAAAAATGCCTGCCAAAAAAATGGCAGGCACTATTGTTTTTTTTTACTTAAATACCAACAACGTGGTTGTTTACTTTGTCCTGAACGTATGCGATGAATTCTTCAAGCTTCATTGTCTTCTGTTCAAGGCCTGAACTCTGGCGGAAGCGAACTGAAACTGTTTTTTCTTTCTTTTCGTTTTCACCAACAATCAAAATATAAGGAGTTTTGTGTTCCTTTGTGATTGTCTTGATTTTTGTACGCATGTTGTCAGAAGAAAGGTAAGCATTTGCACGGATGTCAGCTCCAACCAAAGCTTCCTGAACTTCTTTTGCATAGTCATCAAATTCATTTGTAACAGGAACAACAGCAGCCTGTTCAAAAGCAAGCCATGTTGGGAAAGCTCCGGCAAAGTTTTCAATGAGAATACCAAGGAAGCGTTCGAATGAACCGAGAATTGCGCGGTGAAGCATTACAGGATGATGCTTCTGGTTGTCTGCACCAATGTAAGTTGCATCAAGGCGTTCAGCAGATGGAAGCTGGAAGTCAGCCTGAATTGTACCACACTGCCATTCACGGCCAAGACAGTCGTAAAGCTTGAATTCAAGTTTTGGACCGTAGAAAGCACCTTCTCCCGGCTGGATTTCATATTCAAGACCTGCTTCGTGACAAGCATCAGACAAAGCCTTTTCAGCTCTTTCCCAAGTTGCCAAATCACCAACGTGATCTTCAGGCATTGTAGAGAATTTAACAACAAGCTCATCAAAACCGAATGCGTGGTAAACATTCTTGAGAAGCTTACAGAATTTTGCAACTTCTGAACAAACCTGCTCTTCAGTACAAAGAATATGTGCATCATCCTGAACGAAGCCACGAACACGCATTACACCATGCAAAGTTCCAGAAGGTTCGTTGCGGGTATCGTGACCAAATTCAGCAAGACGAAGTGGCAAATCTTTATAAGATCTCTGGCGGCTCTTGAAGATTTCCAAAGCACCAGGACAGTTCATTGGCTTAATGGCAAAGAGACGCTTTTCAGATTCAGTAATGAACATGTTTTTCTGATAGTGTCCCCAGTGACCAGAGCGTTCCCAGAGAGTGCGTGGCATGATTGCAGGAGTATTAACTTCCTGGTAACCGTCGCGGCGAACCATTTTGCGCATGTAATCCTGCATTGTTGTATAAATAGTCCATCCGTTTGGATGCCAGTAAGTCTGACCAGGGTTTTCTGGATCAAGATGGAAAAGATCCATTTCAATTCCAAGCTTACGGTGGTCACGCTTTTCAGCTTCTTCAATCATTTTAAGATAGTCTTTAAGATCATTTGGCTTTTCAAAACAAAGTGCATAAACACGAGTAAGCATTGGACGGTCAGAGTCGCCGCGCCAGTAAGCACCGGCAAGCTTGTCCAATTTAAATGCCTGACCGTTGATTTCTTTTGTAGTTGCAACATGTGGACCACGGCAAAGATCAAGGTAGCCGTCCTGTTCGTATGTTGAGATTACTGCATCAGCAGGCAAGTCATTGATAAGTTCAACCTTGTATGGTTCATCAGCAAAAATCTTGAGGGCTTCTTCTTTAGAAACTTCTTTACGAACAAATTCAGCGCCAGATGCAAGAATTTTACGCATTTCCTTTTCTACAGCTGGAAAGTCAGCTTCGGTGATTTTATGGTCGGTTGGAAAGTCAAAATCGTAGTAAAAACCGTTGTCGATAGCAGGACCGATTGCGATTTTAGTTCCTGGAAAAAGATTTTTGATTGCTTCGGCCATAACATGTGCGCATGAATGGCGTACGATCTGTAATTTTTCATTTTCTGCCATAAAAATACCCTTCTTAAAATAAATAAGTCTTTATAGAATACAAAATTTTATTGAAGTTTTCAATTGTGAAGTCACCCACTGGGGTTTGCCCTTCTATATTATTCTATTAAACTTAATGGCCTTATTTGCCGATAATCTTAACGATATGGAAAATAATAGCAATTTCACAGAACAGCTTTTGCCGGCATTGCAGTCAAAGGCAGAATGGTACGACTCTGAAGGACTTCCTGAAATTCTGGATAATTTCAGACTTCTTCACACCTGCGTAAAAACACTCTATGACTTTCTTCTCAAAAAATCGGTGATTACGCCGGATCCGTACAAACTGGAAAAGAAAATTTCAGATATTACGTCTCCAGAAAGCGCCCAGTTCATCGAAAATGAACGCTCAGTTATCATGGGACAGCGTTTTTCTGACTATGAGAGCGTTCTGGACTTCCTCTGCAACTATTACAAATTTTCTGTTGAACATATCACCTTGCAAAACATCAAAAAACTGGTGGATCTTGCAAACTCAATTCTGTGGAATTCATTTTCTGTAAACAACAACCGAATCAACACCCGTGTACTTGCAACAATTATCTTTGATGCAAGACAAAATTCAGATGCCCTCACTGCCAGCATGATCAATGACAGTCTTTCAAAGGCTTCACATGCTCAGACAGACATCATTTCCCAGCTTAAAGATTTTTCTGAATTTCAGAAGGAGTACTACAAGGGACAGGTAAGAAAATGTGTCTGCATGGCTCCAGGTTATGACGCTGCAAAAGCTGCAGAATCTCCAGCCAGCGAACTTGCCATGATCAGAAAAAACTTTTCTTCTGGAATGGGAAAGGTTCCTTTCTACAATGAGCTTATCGATGAAATTGTTCAGGAAGACCACGCCGGCAACAAAGCAAGTCTTCAGCAGGGAGTTCTTGCGAAGCTCAATATTGAAGTAAAGAAAGAGTCAAAGAAAGAAACAAAAGTTGACACTAAGGCAATGCTGATGGATGCAATTCTGGTTCTTGGAGCAACTCCACCTCAGCTTATGCAGATTGCTCAGAAACTTCAGGAAAACCATGATGTTCTTGAAAGCGAACACAACTCCTTTATGGACAAATTGAAGAGGGCTTTCAGAAAGGCATTTGGCATTCAGGAAAAACCTCTCTTCTACACTATCACAATCGTTGATCCACACACCGGCTCAAAGAGAAATGAAAGAATCAATTATCATCAGTTTGTGAACGACATTGCAACAAAAGCAAGACGATACACAGCGGCAGGTCAGAAAAATTCAGCCGGCTATCAGAAGGTTTATGCGCTTCCTGAAGAAAAGATTCTTGAATTTGTTTCTGCACAGATTGCTGAATGCAACAAGATGCTCACTTTGCTCAATGCAATGGATGAATTCTTTAAAGCTGCAGCAAGTCAGGAAAACAAATCCAAAATCAAGGGACTTAAAATCGACCTTACAACGCTGAAAAATTCTATTGTAAAGGCAAATCAGCACCGTGCAGAATACACTGCATACGTTGAGGAAGAAGCCCAGATGAAAAAATTGGGAATCACCCAGTAAAAAAGGACATTTGCTAAAGATGAAAAAAATAATTGCGATGCTAGGTGCCGTTTTTATCCTGAATTTCTGTTTTGCCCAGGAAATGGAAGGCGAAGACGAAACTTTGAACCTGGACACACCTGAATCCGTTGATCAGATTGTGGATTTGGAAGCAGATGAAAACAAAGAAAATGGAGTGGATCAGTCACTGCAGCGCAACTTTAATATTCAGATGGCATCCCAGAACTGGAATCTGGATCCTCACACTGCAGCCTATTCCAGTGAAGCACAGATTCTAGACAGCCTTTACGAAGGACTTTTTTCATATCACCCTAAAACCTTAGATCCAGTTCCTGCCATCGCAAAATCATTCAAAATTTCCAGAGATAAAAAAAGATGGACATTTACAATCCGTGAAGATGCAAAATTCAGCAACGGTGAAGCTATCAACGCCTTTACTGTAAGAAACTGCTGGATTGAACTTTTGAAAAATCAGGGGGCCCCATACGCTTCTCTTCTGGACTGCATCAAAAATGCTGAGGATTTCAGAAACGGAAAATGTTCAGAAAGCGATGTGGGAATTTCTGCAAGAGATGACAAAACCCTTGTTGTTTCATTGAGAACACCAACAGCACACCTTTCAAAAATCCTATGCCACCACGCTTTTTCAGTATGCAGAACAGCAGGCGGAGAAGAAGCCTTCAGCGGTGCATTTAAAATCAAGGAACGAACAGAAGCTTCCCTTGTTTTGGAAAAAAATCCTGAATATTGGGACGAAAAAAATGTACACCTGCCACAAATCACAATCAGCAGCTCCAGCGATATTTCAGAAAATGCCTGGATTTTCAACACCGGCAGAACAGACTGGGTTTCTGGAATGGTGGACACTGCAAAACTTATCAACAAAAATGCAGTTCGGATTTCAGCAATTTTTGGAACTGAATATCTTTTCTTCAGCTGCAAGAACAGGCCCTGGAACAATGCCGAATTCAGAAATGCACTTTTATCAGCTGTGCCTTGGTCAGCATTGAGAAAACAGTCGCTGGTTCAGGCCACAACACTGATCTACCCTTTGGCCGGATATCCTGCAGTGGAAGGTTTGACAGACACTTCTCCTGAAGATGCTCTGGAAATGATGAAGGATGCAAGAAAGGCTCTGGGCTATACAGAAAACGAAAAAATTTCCATTACTTTTGGTGTTTCCATGACTTCAGAAAGACAGCAGAAGCAGGCAGAATTGTTGAAGGAAGCCTGGGAACCACTGGGAGTAGAGCTTAAGATTCAGACCACACCTGAAGACCGCTACATAGATTCAATTCCTGGCTGGAACGCAGATTTGTTCACCTATTCCTGGATTGGGGACTTTGCAGATCCACTGGCATTCCTTGAACTTTTTCGCGGAAATTCCACATTGAACCAGACAAAATGGAACAGTGAAAAATTCAACAAGCTGCTGGAAGAAGCCTCAAATACAACGGACAACATGGAGCACTACAAGCTTCTGTCTCAGGCTGAACAGCTTTTGCTTGATGAAGGCGTGATTCTTCCTGTTTCCCACTCAATTTCTCTTCATGCTGTGAATTTGAACAATGTGGGTGGCTGGTTCGTGAACGCTTTGGACATTCATCCATTCAAATATCTCTATATAAAAGAAGATAAAACAGAATCTGTTCCAAATGTGATTTAGTTTCTTTTAATAAACATTTAGTTCTACCTTCCGATAATGAAAGTATGCTTTATTTACTTGGTGGAATTTTAAATCAATATTTTGGTCCTGCACGATTGCTGCAGTCTTACACAGTGCTTATTGCCCTTGCAATGTATTCTGGATTTTTAATCATCAGATACGCACTTCCTTCTTTTTATGACAAGCTTCCTCATGATCGTGGACGGGAATTCACAATCAATGCTGAAGCCGCAAAAGGAAAACCGACTGGTGCCGGAGTTGTGTGGGTTTCTACCTTCGTAATTTTAAGTTTGATTTTTGTTCCACTGGACTGGATCAAGACTTCAATTTTGATTCTGACCTGGCTTATGATGCTTACAGGTTATCTTGACGACCACAGTATCAACAGCTGGGGCGAATACAGAAAGGCTCTTCTTGATCTTTTTATCAGCATCGTTGCATCTGTTTTAATTTGCTTCTATCTGCTTCACGGTTCGAATGACGGAAAAATTTATTTCTGGCTTCCATTTTTTTCAAACAAAATTGCTGTTGCTCCATGGCTTTTCTGCATTATTTCTACAATAATGATCTGGGCTTCCATCAATACTACAAACTGTACTGATGGTGTGGACGGTTTGAGTTCAACTTTGGTTCTTGTTGCCCTTTTGACTCTTGGAGTTGCTTTTTACTTTATTCTTGGACACAAAGACATTGCTGCATATCTTCTGGTTCCACATATTGAAGACGGTGCCAGCTGGGCTGTAATGACTTTTGCACTTTCTGGTGTTTTGATGGGATATTTGTGGCACAACGCATTTCCTAGTCAGGTTCTGATGGGAGACGCAGGAAGCCGTGCTTTGGGATTTTACATTGGTGTTATGGTTATGATCAGCGGAAATCCATTCATGATTCTTGCAACTTCTTCCCTGATTTTTGTGAACGGCGGCCTGGGACTTTTGAAGGTTTTCCTGAAGAGATTCTGCCACATTTCAATCTTTACAAATGTTCGTTTTCCACTGCACGACCACATGAGAAAAAATCACGGCTGGAGCCCAACACAGGTTCTGATCAAGTTCTTGCTGCTGCAGTTGTTGATTACAGTCGCAGTTTTGGGAATTTTGTTTAAGGTTAGATAGAAGTGCTTAGAAATATTATTTGTTAATGCAAGTAAAAAAAGCCCGGAGCGTAGCCGGAGTTCTGACAAAAAATCGCCTGCAACTTGTTGCACCGCGATGTTTTTGGCAGGTTTCCGGCGAGAGCGCAGGGCTTTTTTTGTATTTAGTGATTTATACTTCTAATCACTTAGCATCGCACACAATGTTTCTGCGTCGGCTATGATGTTGCGGACATAGCAGTATTCATTTGGCTGATGGCAGACTTCATCCATTGTTGACCAGATAGCAGCGTTAAAGCCGCAGTTTCTGAGTTCAGCGCCTACGGTGCCGCCACCAATTCCGATTGGCTTGGCTTCAAAACCGTGGGCTTTTTTTATTGCTGCGGCAAGTTTCTGAACAACTGGAGCTTCCATTGGTGTTGCAGGTGACTGCTGGGCCTGTGGTTCACTTACTTCAATTTTTACGCCATATTTTGCTTCAACTTCTTCAACCCGTTTTTTCACTTCTGCACGAACCTGATCCAGCGTATATCTTGGTAAAATTCGGCAGTCCATGTAGAAAACATCGTCGCCTGGAATAATGTTCACAGTCTGAACATTGCTTTCTGATTTTGTAGGCTGGAATGTGGACCAGCTTGGAGTGAACAATTCGTCCCTTTCTGAAAAAACATTTTCCAGATTGTTCAGGCTCAAAGCCAGTGCAGCTGCAGCAAGATGAGCATTTTTTCCCTTATCCGGCATTGAACCGTGGCTCTGCAAACCTTTTGTATGAAGCCGAAGCCACAGAATGTTCTTTTCAGCAATCTCAATGGTTTCACCTTTTGGATCGCCGCCGTCTGGAATCAGAATCAAGTCTTTTTCACCAAAAATTTCACGGTGCTCACGCAAAAGGAACTTGATTCCATATTCAGAACCGAACTCTTCATCTGCCATAAAAAGCAGCTTTATTGTATGCTTTGGAGTCTCGTTATTTTTTAGAAAAGAAAGAGCCGCAAAAACACCGCTGACCAGTCCCTGCTGATTGTCTTCCACACCGCGGCCGATGAGTTTGTCAGTTTTTTCATCGTAAACAACTTTCCACGGATCAGAATCCCACATTTTCAGGTCTCCGGGAGGAACAACATCAAGGTGAGCCATTACCCAAACTGAAAAATCGTTTTCGTCACCCAAATGGTAAGACTTTCCAGGAATCGTTACGATTAAATTTGGCCTGATTGTAGAATGAACCCTTTTGTCCTGTGCATCAATTCTATGGAACATCTCAACAATGAATCCATTCTTCAAGAGCCACTGTTCCAGTGCGTGACATTTTTCAATTTCGCCGTCACCACCGCTTTCAGGAGCCATGGCAGGAATTGAAGTAAGTAAAGTCTGAAGTTCAATCATGGAAGATCGGGTTTCGTTCAGGTTAAGGTAATTTTTAAGTTTATCAAAAGACATAGATTCTTCCTTTTTTATTGCCACGCGGATTCGAAATTGCTACGCAATTTCAAGGTTGCAAGTTGAATTTTCTACTGGGGGTCTTAGGGGCGCGAGCCCCTAGGAGAATGGGGTATGGATGCAGACAGTTTACTGGCTGCGACTAGGGGAAAGGCTTTTCCCCTCACCTCCTAATTCCTCATTCCTACTTCCTAATTACTTCACCAGTTTTCCATTCTTGAGGTATGCGTTCCAGGTTGATTCGAGCAAAGTGTGAACGTCTGAATATTTTGGAGTCCAGTTGAGTTTTTCTCTTGCATAAGCTGAAGTTGCGTACAAGGTTGCAGGGTCACCGGGACGGCGTTCTACAAAATCAGCAGGAATTTCCTTGCCCGTGATTTTTCTTGCTTCATCAAGCATTTCTTTTACTGTTACACCAGTTTCGCTTCCAAGATTTACGCAAAGGCTTTCGTTGTTTTTTGAAATGTAATCAAGTGCCTTTACATGTGCTGTTGCAAGGTCTGTTACATGAACATAATCACGAATACAGGTTCCGTCGCGGGTGTCATAGTCAGTTCCAAAAACCTTCATTTTTGCACGCATTCCGCAGGCTG
This sequence comes from Candidatus Treponema equifaecale, assembly GCA_018064905.1. GTDB lineage: Bacteria > Spirochaetota > Spirochaetia > Treponematales > Treponemataceae > Treponema_D > Treponema_D equifaecale. The sequence continues at coordinate 44,763 of JAGHUJ010000005.1, read as the reverse complement.
TTTCCATAATTACTGGCAGAAGGTTTGCCGGATTCTGTTCAAGTCCGCAAGGGAAGCCTTCAACATCGTAACCAGCCGCATTAAAGTAACGGAGGGCTGCATATTTAAGTCCACGAAGCTGATCATACCATGCCATGATTTTTTCAATTTCAAGCTTTGTGAAGCCGTAGTAATTTTCAGGTTTCTGCGGATGTTTTTCGTCGATTGGAAGGTACTGAGGTTCACCAAAAGTTGCAGCACTTGAACTGAAAACCATGTATTTACAGCCGTGCTTGAGGGCCGCATTCATGATGTTGATTGTACCAGTGAGATTGTTTACGGAATATTTTTCAGGGTCAATCATTGATTCACCGGCCGCCTTGAATGCTGCCAGATGGATGAATGCATCAAATCCCTTTTCAAATGCCGCATTCAAGTCATGTTCAATCAAAATATTTCCATAAATAAATTCGTTTTCTGCAAAGAGGTTCTGTCTGAGTCCTGAAGAAAGGTTGTCAAAAACTGTAACCTTGTGGCCGTTTTTCATCAATTCTTTTACAACATGTGAGCCAATGTAACCTGCTCCACCAATAACCAAAACTTTCATATTGCATTCTCCATTTTATTTTATTTTTTACGGGTGGTACGGCAACAAGTTGCCGTCGCTACGTCCGCCCTTCCGCTTTCGCTCCATTCTAAAACTGCTCTGGAGGTTTCGAGAGCCTCAACCACCGCCGCAGTTTTAGAACTTCGGGGCTACCATCGCTACCACTTCACTTTAACTAAACTGTTCCAAAGCTTCTGCAGCTTCCATCCATTCCATATTAAGGTTTTCCAGCTGTTCTGACAATTCTGTTATTTTGTTTTGAACGGCCTTGGCTTTTTCTCCGTTGGAATAGACTTCAGGATCTGCCATTTTGTTTTCTTCTGCCTGTTTTTCAGCTTCAAGTGCTGCAATTTTTTCTTCCAGCTGCTTTACCAGTTTTTCGGCCTTGCGTTTTTCAGCATCCTGTTTCTTTTTTTCTTCCCAACTCAATTTTGAGGCAGATGCGGTGGTTGTTTTCGATGTTGCGGTGGTTGAGCCTGTCGAAACTACCGCATTACCATCAGATTTCAACTCTGCATTTCCAACAAGGCCATTTGCCCTACGAGCATAGCTCTTCGGCAGACTCTCTAAAAACTCACCTCGTGAGTTTTTGCCACTTTGTGGCCGCTCCCTATCATCAGTTAACCTCTGCATGTAATATTTGTAGTCACCTGGGAAAGTTCTGAACTGGCCTGGCTTAAGTTCCAGAACCCGTGTTGAAAGATCTTCGATAAATCCACGGTCATGGCTTACAAAAATTACAGTTCCGCCAAAATCCTTCAACGCATTCAAAAGCACATCCTTGGAATGCATGTCCAGGTGGTTTGTAGGTTCGTCAAGAATCAGAAGGTTTACAGGACGAAGCAGAAGTTTGAGCAAAGCCACACGAGATTTTTCACCGCCGGAAAGTACGTCCAGGCTTTTGAAAACATCATCTCCTCGGAAAAGGAAAGCCCCCAGCATGTCTCGAACTTTTGGAATCAGTTCAAGTGGTGCATCGGCTTCGATTGTTTCAAGAATTGTGGCACTGCCCTTTAAGGTTTCCGCATTATCCTGAGAGAAGTAACCGATTGAAACACCTGCACCAAGCTTAACTTCGCCTTCAAAATTTGGATCAACACCGGCCAGAATTCTGAGCAAAGTAGATTTACCAGCACCGTTGTGGCCAGCAACCACAAGTCTGTCACCGTTTTCAAGAAGCAAATCCAGATTGTCTATAACCTTGCGCTGGCCGTCGTAGGACTTTGTAATTCCAGTCAAAGTTGCCACAAGTCGGCCTGAATGTGGGGCTGCCGGAAATTTAAAATGGATTTTTTTCAGCGATTCAGGAATTACGATTTCGTTTTCCAGAATTTTATCCAGCATTTTGATTCTTTCCTGAACCTGAATTGCCTTTGTTGCCTTGTATCTAAATCGGTCAATAAATTCCTGAAGGTGATTGATTTCATCCTGCTGCTTTTCGTATTCGTGAATCAAAGTTTCAAGTTCAACTTCACGAACCTTTTCATAATGAGAAAAATTTCCAGGATAGCGGTGCAAATCGCCGTTAAAAAGTTCGTAAACTTCGTTGATTGTGTGGTCAAGGAAGTAACGGTCATGGCTGACCAGCAAAAATCCGCCCTTAAAATTGTTCAAAAAGGTTTCAAGCCATTGGCGGGCTTCAATATCAAGGTAGTTTGTAGGTTCGTCAAGAAGAAGAATGTCTGGATTTACCATCAATGCCTTTGCCAATGCAATTCTCATCTGCCATCCGCCGGAAAATTCCTCGCAGTTTCTGTCCAAATCTTCTCGCTTAAAGCCAAGACCAATCAAAATCTGCTCTGCAAGTACGCTTCTTCTGTTCCAGCCGGAATCTTCCAGCTCGTTTATGATTTTGTCGTGGCGTTCCAAAAGTGCCGTCTGATTTCCACTACCTTCCTTAAGCTGGTCTCCGATTTTTTCAAGTTCTTCTGTCAGTTCGTATCCAAAAACAAAAGCCTTGTCAGCTTCTTCACGCAATGAGCAGCCGTGGTGAGTAAGTCCGCTCTGTGGAAGATATGCGATTCTTGAATCCTTCTGTGCAATTCGCTGGCCTTCATCAGGCTGAACCAAACCAGCCATTACTTTTATGAGGGTTGATTTTCCTGTTCCGTTGGCACCAGTAAGAGCCGCCTTGGAGCCGGATGCAAGATTTACAGAAACGTTTTTAAGAATGTCACGATCTCCAAAAGACAGTGACACCTGTGAAAATTGTACAAAAGCCATATTCAGTTCCTAGTTTTTTTCAAAAAAGAGCACCATTGGAGAGGCGCTGCGGGCTGTGATTATGCCTTCTTTAACAGGTGCTTTTGTTGCATCTTCAAGACGAAGGCCGGTATCTGTAAGTTTATAGAGGAAGTTGATTCCATTTTCCATTCCCACAAAGTGCATTGTAATTACACCGTCGTAAGAAGATTTAAGTGAATTTGAAATGAAGTATTCTATTGTGACTGTAACTGAACCCAATGCGCTTTCACTGATTACAGAAGGAACCAGAAGCTTGTAGTCCTTCCAGGTTACGCTGTTTTCATTGTTGAATTCGATTGTACCGTAGTTTGAGCTTCTGAAAACCGGACCAGCTGAAGCAATTTTCTTAAGTTCGTCCTGTCTGCGGTAAAGTTCTTTCTGAACAATTTCTTCTATATTAACACCAGTTGCCACAAAGGTTTCAACCTTCACCTTGCCCTTTTCCATGTACTGAATGACCAATGTGTTCTGACCACGGAATGTTGCCTGAAGTGATGTTCCGGTAAATTCATATTCACGTTCTGCTTTCTTTGTGATTCCTGTGTAAGTCCAGGTTTTAACGCCATCTTCACCAGCAATTTTTGCAGTTCCGTTTAAAGAAACATTTCCTTCCTCATCAACATTGAGGCCAAAATCAAAACCATAAGAAGGGTCCATTTTCTGAACATGGATTCGCTGAGTCTTTATCATTTCTGAGAAGCTTTCAGGATACCATTTTCTGTCATTTGCAGCCTTGAACACTTCTTCCAAAGTTGAGCCTGTGTTTTCTGAAGTCTCTGCAGAAGCTGAACCATTGAACACCACTTCATTTTCGGCCTGAAACAGCTCCAGATTGTGGGAGAAGCACCAGCCGATTGTTCCAGTTGAAGTGAGAACTCTCAGCCATTCGCCGCTCATGTTTCCATTTCCGTTTGTAACAGCTGCACCTTTTCCACGGTAAAGACAACGGATTATTTCACCCTGACGAAGACGATAAACCTGTTTTGCAGTGTTCACCGCATCAGCACGAATTGGAAGACCGTCCAGCTTTACAGAAGCGTATGTATGTTCAAAATCCTTAAAACGCTGCTGCTGTTTGAGCGCCTTGCCCTTGCTTTCTGGTTCCGTAATCTGCCACAAAGGAAGCTCGAATTTTTCTTTTGAATCTGGCAATGAGGCAACATATACCTGTGAAATGTTTGATTTGATATAAACAGTGAGAATTGTTCCGTCTGAAACTCCAAGCTCAGGATTGTTCCACAAAAGAACGCTGTAACCAAGCTTGCCCGAACAGCCTGTGAATAAAAAAGCACCAACAAAACAAAGTGCGCAAAAAAGTCTGGAAATTGCTTTCATAATAGAAGAAATTATAGAGGAAAAAGCGTCATTTGTACACGCTGACAATTTTCTATATAATTATCGTTATGTCCGGTTTTTATGATTTTTATGATGTTGCTGTAGTTGGCGGTGGTCACGCTGGTATTGAGGCTGCCCTTGCCTGTGCCCGAATGGGACTCAAGACAGTTCTTATTACGCAGACTATCGACTCCATTTCAAGAATGAGCTGCAACCCTTCCATTGGTGGAATTGCCAAGGGAAACATTGTCCGAGAAATCGATGCTCTTGGCGGCGAAATGGGAAAACTCATCGACAAATCAATGATTCAGTTCCGTATGCTGAACAAAAGCCGTGGTCCTGCAGTTCAGTCACCTCGCTCACAGGCAGACAAACTGCTCTACTCTTCTTTGGCACGCCAGACAGTTGAAACTACAAAAAATCTCTACACATTAATGGACACAGTTGTAGACATTCTCACAACTGCATCTGACACAGATCTTCCACCTGCAGAAAGCCAGCAAAAAGGCCAGATTCCAGGTGAATACACAGAAGAAAAAGTTCTTTCTGAAGCAGCAAAATCCGGAAAAAGACAAAAAATCACTGCGGTTGTAACAGAACGAGGCCGCATAATTCCAGTTCGTTCCTGTGTTCTTACAACAGGTACATTTTTGGGCGGAAGAATCTTCATTGGTGAATACGATGCTCCATGTGGAAGAATTGGAGAGCAGGCTGCATTTGGTCTCACACAGTCACTGAACCGTCTTGGCTTTACCACAGGCCGTCTTAAGACTGGAACTCCTCCACGAATTCTAAAGCACACCATCGATTTTACACAGCTTGAAGAACAGGGCGGAGATGATGTTGTAATTCCGTTCTCCTTTGAAAATGAAACTGTAGACAGACCTATGGTTCCTTGCCATCTTGTCTACACAAACGAAGATACACATAAAATCATCCGTGAAAATATAGGACGATCCCCACTTTATTCAGGTAAAATCAGCGGAATCGGTCCCCGCTACTGTCCTTCAATCGAAGACAAGGTAATGCGTTTTGCAGAACGGGAACGACATCAGCTTTTTGTTGAGCCGGAATCCCTTGCAACTGATGAAATTTACCTGAACGGACTTTCTTCCAGCTTGCCGGAAGAAGTTCAGGATGCTTTTTTAAGAACAATGCCGGGATTTGAGAACTGCCATGTTTCAAGACCTGGTTATGCTGTTGAATACGATTATGTTGAGCCAACCCAGCTTTTTCCAAGCCTTGAAACAAAACGTGTTGCAGGACTTTTTGATGCAGGTCAGATCAACGGAACATCAGGCTATGAAGAAGCAGCAGGTCAGGGATTGGTTGCAGGAATCAACGCCGGTCTTTATGCAAGGGCACACAAGGAGCTTTGCGGAGAACTGTGCGCTGCAAAACCTGAAATGGGTCAGGCTCCGGCCAGTGCAGAAGCAGGCTGTTTTATGCCAAAAGCACATTTTTCTGAAGATGAAATCAAACAGTTTGCTGAGATCAGCGCAAAAGAAACTCATTTTGTAAACGAAATGCTGGAATCCTGTCAGCGTGCTCAGGGCAGAGAAAATTTCAGAAAGATTCCAGAATGGGAACCAATGATTCTGGGCCGTGATGAAGCCTACATCGGCGTTCTCATTGACGATCTGGTTACATTGGGAACAAAAGAACCTTACAGAATGTTCACAGCCCGTGCTGAATACAGACTTAAGCTTCGACATGATACGGCAGACCGCAGACTTGCTGAAAAAGCATTCAAGGTTGGAATAAAAACTCAGGCTCAGCTGGATGCCACAAACCTGAAGTATCAGCAGGTTGATGAAGCAGTGGAAATTCTTTTGAAGAAACCAGACGCAGAAAATCCGGGCTTTGCTCCATTGGTTTGGGAAATTGCCCAGGAAGACGCAAAATACAAGTATTACATAATCAAGCAGGATGCCCGCGTAGAAAAAATGCACAAAATGGAAAAATTCCACATCCCTGCAGATTTTGATTACGGAAAATTACCGGCCCTAAGTTCCGAAAGCCGGGCCAAACTAGAAGCCGTACGTCCCCTAACCCTAGGCCAAGCCAGCCGAATCTCAGGAATTAGAAATTCAGACATAATGCTGTTGATGGTATATTTAAAGTAGCGTTGCAAATAGCACTTTCATTTCTTCGACTGTGAAGAGAGCGGAATTGCAAATGTCGGCTGCAAATTCAGAAAGGGATTTTTTGTAGAACAGAAAACTGTCAGTGCAAAGATTCAGTTTAAGGCCGTCATCTGCGAGCTTGCGCATAAATTTCAAATTTTGTGTTGCAGGACTAAGGACGATTTTCACATCCATTTGCTTTATAAGCTCCTCAACTTCACTGCTGTAAAGTTCGTCGGGCAAATCTTTAAGGGCTTCAGGCTCGTATGTCTTCAAAGCAAACAAAAGATCTTCGGTTTTTGAAAGAGACCTGCATTCAAGCAAAGTCCGCAAACCATTTTTTCTTCCGATTTTTAAAATATTCCTGTAATTCTCAACTTTCTCTGAAGTAAATTTGTTTCCTACAACATAGACACCGTAAATGCTTTTGTTGTCAACAAAGGCTTCTGCAAGTGAAAGATTTTCCTCAATATTGCTGTTGATTTTCAAAGTTGGACGAATCTTTATTTCGTTGGAATATTTTTCTTCAATTTCCTTCAAAACTTCGATAAAATTCGCAGCGGTCTGAAACTTTTTGCAAAAATCAAAGGCAACTGCACCGTTCAGAACCTTCACACTGTCCGCCATTGATTCAGAAATCGAAAGATAAACCAGATTGAAGAAATCCTGTTTTGTCTGAACTTTTAAATCAGTGTAAAAAGAAACTTCATCTCTGAGACTGGAATCAAGACAAGGTGAATTTTCAGGAAAGCCCGGAATAAGAAAATCAGACCAGCGGACAAAATTCCTGTAAGTCATTCCAAGATGGAGATTGTTGAGATAATCAATTTTCGAAAGCCTGTGAAAATCTGCTACGGTTGCCAAATTTTATTTCCAGCTGTCTTCAACTGAGTTTTTGAAAGTAAATTTATCGCTTGGAGAAAGGAATGAATAATCAAAACTGTTCATAATCAGCTCTTTGAATTCTTCCTTTGTAAATTTAAGATCGGTGTAAAGGTTCCAGTATTCGTCCAAAAGCTCAACGCCAAAGAAAATCGGATCATCAGTGCCGATTACAACAGGAACCTTTTTATCAAAGAACTGTCGAACCGGATGCTCACTCATTGCCTTAACATATTTTTTTGTGAAAACATTGCTGGTTGGACAAACTTCCAGAGCAATTTTATTTTCTGAAAGATATTTCATGAGTTCTTCATCTTGTGAAGCTGTAATTCCGTGACCGATTCTTTCAGCCTTACAGATTTTAATGGCATCCCAGATTGATTCAGGACCGCAGTCTTCGCCTGCATGGGCTACAGCGTGGAAACCAGCCTTGTGTGCCTTTTCAAAAACAGGTCCAAAATCTTTGGAAGGACCTTTGCTTTCTGCACCGCCAAGCCCAATTCCAATAAAGCCTTCAAATGGATTTTCCGAGAACATCTTGAAGTTGTTTTCTGCATTTTCAAGGCCAAAGGTTCGGCTTACATCGCCCATGAGCAGAACTTTGATTCCAGTTTCTTCTTCGATTTTCTTGAGGTTCTTCTGGAAATTTTTTGTCATTTCAGCATAAGAGAAGCCTTTCTTGATGAATGCAGATGGCGCAAAAAATGCTTCACAATAAGCGATGCCGTTTCTAAGAAGATAATTTTTAAGGTCTTCAAAAATAAGGTCAAAGTCGTCAACGGAAGTGAACAAATCCTGAACCTTAAGGAAGGCTGCAATAAATCCGTTTAAGTCAGAGTAGTTGAAAAGTTCAGTCATTTCAGCATCAGAAAATTCTACGCCATTTTTCTTGAGGTACAGTTTTTTGATGGTGTCTTTGCTCATAACAGCTTCAATGTGGATGTGAAGTTCTGCCTTTGGGATTCCCTTTAAGAATGTGTAAAACTCTGACTTTTCCATTTTCCAACTCCAGATTACATTTTATCCTTTCAATTATCGACAGATTTGACTGAAACTTTAGTAAATTTTTGCATTTGCTTATCTTGTTGCGCCGATTGAGCCGGTCGAAATCAAAGCAACAAAATTGTTTGCAGGGTAGTTTCGACAAGCTCAACCACCCTGCTTTTTGCTAAAACAATTTTTCAAGCTGTTTAACTATGTCTGCAAACACGTCCAATGCGTTCTGAACTGGTTCGGATGATGACATGTCTACTCCGGCAATTTTCAGGCTTTCGATTGGATAGCGGCTGCCACCTGATTTGAGGAATTTGAAATAGTCTTCCCGTTCCTTTTCTCCGCCCTGAGTTACCCGTTTTGCAAGTGCAAGGCTGGCTGAAATTCCTGTGGCATATTTGTAAACATAGAATGCGCTGTAAAAATGCGGAATTCTCAGGCCTTCCATGTCTGATTCCTCTTCAAAAACCATTTCAGGACCAAAATACTGAACCAGAAGCTCACGGTAAATCTTTCTCAAGACTTCTGCACTGAGTGGAGTTCCATTTTCTACAAGTTCATGGGCCTTAAGCTCAAATTCAGCGAACATTGTCTGACGGTGCAAGGTTGCCAGAATGTCGTCGGCGCGCATTGCAAGGAGGTATTTTTTCATTTCCTCTGATTTTGCATTCTTCAGCAGATATTCAAAAACCAGTTCTTCATTGAAGGTTGATGCAACTTCAGCTTCAAAAATGGTGTAGCTGTAGCACATAAAAGGATTGTTTGTCTTTGAATAATGGGAGTGCATTGAGTGACCGCCTTCGTGGGCCATTGTGAAAAGGTCACGGATTGAGTCGTCCTTGTAATTTAAAAGAATGTATGGATAGCCTGTGTAAGCCCCGGAAGAAAATGCCCCGGAACGTTTACCTTTGTTTTCGTAGCGGTCAACCCAACCGTTTTTAAGACCATCGCAGAGAATGTCCGTGTATTCTTTTCCCAGTGGTGCAAGGGCATTTCGACAGATTTCAACGGCTTCATCATAGCTTGTGCTGGCCTTAACATCCTTTACCAATGGAACATAAACATCATAGTGACGAAGTTCTGAAAGACCAAGAATCTTTTTGCGAAGTGAATAATATTTGTGAAGGGTTGGAAGATTTTTGTGAACAGTGTCGATTAAATTTCTGTAAACCGATTCTGGAACCTTGTCTCCGTAAAGCCGTGATTCCAGTGAAGAACTGTAACCTCTTGCACGGGCAATAAAAATGTCCTGATTTACTGAACCTGCATAAAGTGAAGCCAGTGTATTTTCATGCTTTACAAAGCCTTCGTAGAAATTTTTGTAGGCTTCTTTTCGGACTTCACGGTCTGCATTATGGAGATGAAGGGTGAATGTGCTCTGGGTAAGAGGCTTTTCTTCTCCGTTGATGTGAACTGGCTTGAAGTCCAGGTCAACATTTGTAAGGAGACTGAATGCATTGTCTGCAGTGTTTCCACTTTCCGATTGAAGTGACAGAAGCTTTTCTTCTTTTTCTGAAAGCGTATATGGCTTGTAATGGAGGGATTTCTGAACGAAAATTTTGTAGTCAGCAAATTCTGGAAGTTCCAGCCATTTTGAAACGGTTTCGTCAGGAATTTCCATGAGTTCAGGAGTGAAGAAGGAAGTTTCGCTTTCTGCCTTTGCATAAGCCATCATTGCACGGCCTTCCCTGTCCTGAGCACCTGAATCACTTTCGTCCGCAGTGTGCTGAAGGGAAGCATAGTTGTAGACAGTTTCGATAACTTTTTCAAGGTCTTCGTTTGCCTTTAATGCGCCAAGAAGCTGCTGAGAAGATTCTGCAAGGTGGCCTTTAAATGAAACAACCTTTTGTGAAAGTTCAGAAATTGAAGCAAGGGCTTTTTCCCAGTCTTCGTCAGATTTATATAAAGTGGAAAGGTCCCATTTGTCCGAAGCAGGAACCTGAGCGCGTGTAGGAATTGTATTTTTTGACATAAAACCATTGTATGTCAAAATCTCCAAAAATTCAAATTATTGGAGATTTTTATGGATTTTTTGTGGGAAGAATGGGATTTTTTTAATAGCTATTTAAAATAGTGAACGAGCATAAAAAAAACCGCCCTAGTCGGCAAACTTTGAGGCGGTTTTCTCCCCTTCGCGTGGGAGTTTTTAACCCATCGGAGACGACCTGATGTTTCAGGTGCGTTTCTGTTTTAAATATAACTAAGAAAAATGAATGTTTCAAGTGCAAATTTTTGCAAAAATATTAGCATTTCCCATTAGGAATAAAATTTTATCTCGCCAAAATAATTTTTCCAAAATTCCAGAAAATTTAAATAATAACTTTCCATTGCCGTAAAAATTCTGGTTAAATCTTTCTGCGGAATACAACCTTTGTTATGAGCCAATTGAAAAGAACCGTTGGACAAAACCCAAATTTTACTATCGTTTTCAGACGGATCGCCTTTTGTTACATGAAAATGCACAGGTTCATCTTTTTCGTTTGACCAGATATAAATTTTGTATCCAGCTGTTCTCAAATACACTGGCATTATGCACTCTCCAAAGAATCAAGATTTGTAAAGGAAATAATACCGTTATAAATTGATTTTAAATATTCCTGAAAAAAAGCATTTTTTTCGTCGTCAAAGTTCGAATGTATTATTTCGCCGTTGTTTTTTAGCAAAATGGATTCCGCAGTCTGAACATTTTCAAAACATACGTCATTTGCAGTATATGTAATTAAGATTCCGTCTTTTTCACAAAATTCTTTTCTCATAGCACCCACCAATTACCACAGTTTTTCAAGTTGATTAACTAGAAAATGTTACACTTTTACAAGTTTGTTTTCAATTTACAATCAAGCTTTTTCAAAAATCTTTCCCATTTAAAAACTCTTCGCTTTTCATTATTCTTTTATATTATGGAAAAAAATGAAGAAATGGTGGTTTCGACAGGCTCAACCACCGCGCATGACAGTTCAGTCACCGCTGGTAATAGTTCAACCATCGCAAATGACAGTTCAACTGCCGCTAAACCTAAAACTAAATCTCTTTTATCTGCGGGGCTTTCGCTTTCGTTTTTTACGCTTTGTTCCCGCATTCTTGGACTGGTTCGGGAAATGACCAAGGCAGCTTTTCTGGGAACTTCAAAATATGCTGATGCCTTTGGAATTGCCTTTATGATTCCAAATTTGCTCCGTCGACTTTTTGCTGAAAATTCAATTTCCGTGGCTTTTATTCCGACTTTCAAGGGTTATCTGGAAGATTCTGAAAGTGACGAGGGCCGAAAATCTACCAAAGAATTTTTGAATGCAACATTGACACTCATTTCCTTCCATACGACCTGCGTTGTGCGTGTGGGAATTTTAGTCACACCATTTATCGTGAAGATTTTTTTGAAGGCTGATGACGCGATTCTTGTTGCTGAAACTTCTGTTCTTACACGAATAATGTTCCCTTACCTGCTGGTAATTTCAATTGCGGCATTTTTTCAGGGAATTTTGAACGGCGTGAAGATTTTTTCTCCAAGTGGTTTTACTCCCGTGCTTTTCAATTCAATAGTAATTACTGCGACCTATGTTCTCACTCCGATTCTTACTGGGGAAATTGAAGATCCAGAAACTAAGGCACAGATGGCTGCCCGAGCAATGTCAATCGGCGTTATTTCTGGCGGATGTATTCAGGCTTTGTTTCAGTTGCCTTTTGTGCTTAAAACCGGCTGGGGCTGCCACTTCACCACTTTGAAAAAAGCCTTTTCAAATCCTGGTACCCGTCGCGTTATGAAGCTGATTGTTCCTACGATTATTGGAATGGCCTGCTACCAGCTTAACGATGTTGTTTCAACAGCACTGGCTGGTCGCGCCGGTGAAGGAATTGTTTCTTCATTGCAGTATTCTTTGAGGCTTCAGGAGCTGATTCTTGGAATTTTTGCCGTTTCCATTGGAACCGTAATTCTTCCAGACTTAAGCGGTCTTGCAAAAAAACAGCTTTGGAATGACTTTAACGCAATGCTGAGTCAGGCTGCAAAAATCATGGCGCTGATTTCAATTCCAATCACTTTTCTTTCCCTGATTTGCGGCGAGGAAATTATTTCTTTAGTGTACAAATCAAAGCGGTTCAGCGATGAATCTGTTGCCCTTACACTTTCTGCATTCAGATGGCACATTGCGGGACTTTTCTTTATTGCTCTGAACAGGGTTGTTTCTCCGGCTTTCTACGCTCAGGGCAACACAAAGTCACCAACACTGGCCGGAATCCTTGGATTTGCGGTGAACATTCTTCTGGCCTTGTGTCTGATAAAGCCAATGAGGGGCGGCGGAATTGCTCTGGCTCTTTCTGTGGCTAGTTTTGCGAATTCTGTGCTGCTTTTTGCATTTATGAGAAAAAATCCCAATCTTGATGTAAAATCTGTGGTTATTGGAACTGTGCTTTATGCGCTTAAGCTGGTTGCTTTTTCTTTGATTGCTGCTGTTCCAACCTATTTTGTGCGCCGGGCTTTGATTCCAGTTTTTGAAGGTCATGGCCGAATTATTGGATTTGGAGCACCGTTCATTATTTGTGCAATTATTTACGGTTTTGTGGGCGTGGCCTTGCTGATTCTCACAAAGGATGAAATAGTTAAAGTTATTATAAAAAAATTCAGGAGATAGAACGGCTTAGGGATTGTAGGGGCGCGAAGCGTTCTGAAGTGGCGGAGGTTGAGACTTACGAGCATAGCTCTCCAGGAGACTCGCTACAAACACCTCTCAGGTGTTTGTTTAACGCTCCCTATGTCGAAACCTCCAGAACGGAAGAATGGAGCGGAAGCGGAACCCCGAAAAGCCCGACCGTTTGCTTGCAAACGGGAAGCCCCAGAAAAAATTATGAAAGAATACACAAAAGACGAATTGAATGCGATTTATGAAGTTCGCAGACAGAAACTTTTTGACTTTATGAAGGAAAACGGAATCACTGCGGTATTTTTTGAAGATACGGAAGAACGCCGTGATGTTGCTGTGCGATATTTTACAGGCCATCCAAGTGATGCGATTTTTATTGCTGCTGCAAATGGTCAGTGTGCTCTGGTGCCTTGGGATGAAAATCTTGCAAAGGAAATGTCTGTTGGTGTGAAAATTCTTCCATATAATAAATATGAAAGAAGAAATACAAAGGCTGTTGCTGAAGTTCTGAAGTCTTTTAAATTGAAGGAAACCAGACTTAAGCTGGATATTCCGCCTGTTACTCCTTACCCGCTTTTCTTGCAGTATGTTGATGCTTTGGAAGGCTGGGATGTTCTTTGCCGCGAGCATTCTGTTCACGAATTTGTTGTGAATATGCGCTCTACTAAAGATGAATACGAAATTGAATGTACAAAGGAAGCCTGCCGGGTTGGTGACTGGATTATTTCTGAAATTGAAAGAGGTATCAGGGAAAACTGGCTTCACAAAGAAATGGATGTGGCGCTTTTGATTGAATCTGAGCTTAGAAAATGCGGTTGTGAACGCACTGGTTTTGATACTTTGGCGGCAGGTCCTTCTCGAAGTTTTGCAATTCACGCTTTCCCTGGCTACACAAATGCAGACTGGCCGGCACAGGGGCTTTCAATTCTTGACTTTGGTGTTGTTTACAAGGGTTACACCAGCGACACCACTCTTACAGTTGCAAAAGGCCCGTTGAATGAAAAGCAGGAGGAGCTGCTGGCACTGGTTCAAAAAGCTGCTGAGCAGGCACTTCCATTGTATGCTCCGGGAATGCCGATTAAAAAAGCTTCTCAGGCGGCAGATTTAGTTTTTTCAAAAGCAAAGAAGGTTATGCCTCACACATTGGGTCACGGAATTGGGCTTGAAATTCATGAATTCCCAAGGGTAAGTCCAAAGCAGCCGGATGAACTTTTATTCAAGCCTGGAATGATTGTGACTCTTGAACCGGGCCTTTACGATCCGGAATTGGGCGGTGTCCGATTGGAAAACGATGTGCTGATTACAGAAACCGGAAATGAAGTTATAACACACTCTAAAATAATTCGAATTTAACACGAGCGTAAGTATAGACCTCTCCACTCCGGTCGAGGTGACAAAGATTTCGGTCGAGGTGAGAAAAATGATATTTTTTTAATAGACTCGGTGACAATCAGGGGGCTTTTTATGAAGATTTGCAAAGTTGTTCTGGCAGCTGGTTTGGCAATGTTCTTGTTTTCCTGCAATGAGAAAAAATCTGCCTCGGTTTCTGCTGCAGCTGAAATTGAAGAATTTTCTTTGGGCGAATCCCAGGAATTCAAAGATCTTTTTACGCTGGACTACACTTCAGAAAGGCCCGAACCTGAACCAACCTATGACAAAGTTGATTTAAGCGGAAAATCAGGCGGGGATTCAGATTCAACTTCTGTAATACCGGGGCTTCGTTCCCTTTCTTCATACAAAACAAAGTACAGCACAAAACGGGTGGAGCGAAGCGATTTTGCAAAAACTGCGGCACAAACTGAGCCAAATACTGATGGAAAAACTCCGTTGGTTTCCCTTTCAGAAACCGCTTCCACAGAAATTCCAGAACCAGTAAAGGCTGAGCCAGTAAGCTACAGCAATTACAGCTACCACAACGATTCAGAAAAAAAAGAGAACAAGCGCAAGGACAGACAGGGCTTTGTTAAATTCATCGATTATGGAAACAAAATCATGGAAGCCCAGTTTCCCCACAAATATCTTTTCAGCTACTGCAATGCCACTGAAAAAAGTGCCTGGCGTGTAACAAAATCAGAAAATCCACTGGGGCAGATGAACTGGAACAAAAAGTTCAAGGCAGGAGACGAAGGTTCTGTATTTTTGGAAAATCTGGAGCGGAACAAGACGCTTTATCAGGAAATAGATCTGGAACCGCTTTTGGAAAATGGCCGGGGTTCTGTAAAAATTGAAGCAAGCATTGAGTACACCGGATACGACTGGAAAGACAATCCTGTAAAAAATAATGTTTCAGAATATGTGAACATTCAGGTAACGGACCTGGCCGCAACTGCCAGAATCGGCATCAACAAGGCTGTGGTAATGGTTCGCACAATGGAAAAAAATCTGGCAGTTCAAAATGCGGAAGTTTCAATCACAGGAAACAAAGGACTTTCCACGAAAACCGTAAGAAC
Organism: Candidatus Treponema equifaecale; assembly: GCA_018064905.1. Taxonomy (GTDB): domain Bacteria; phylum Spirochaetota; class Spirochaetia; order Treponematales; family Treponemataceae; genus Treponema_D; species Treponema_D equifaecale. Next base: position 29,510 of record JAGHUJ010000005.1, on the reverse strand, counting down.
AGACCCAAATGGAATTGCAATCATTCCAATCACAAAAAAACAGCGCAATTTGATTACAGAATATTCTGACAGCAGCGCACTTACTGTAAATGTGGATTTTGAAGGAGACAGACTCAGATTCAAGCCAAATTCCCACAGCACCTGGCGTTCAGGAGTTTACGATTCAAGTCTGAATAATGCCTGCAAAAAGGGAAATGCCACATTCATGTTCACGGATCGTGGACTTTACAAGCCCGGTGAAAAGGTTTCATTCAAGGGAATTGACTGGGACCTGCTGCTTGGAAAATATTCAGCATTCACCGGCGATTATACCGTGGAATTTGAAAAATACAGCTACAACGGTCCTGAAATTTTTGGAACAATTGAAGGAAAAACCTCTGCGTCAGGCGGGTTCAACGGAGCCTTTGAAATTCCTGAAGATCTGGAGCCGGGCAGCTATGACCTTAAATACACCAGAAAAAATTATCTGAGCGACGACGGATATGAAATTATTGAACGATTGTACTTCACTGTGGCCTACTTTGAACCGTTAAAATTTCAGGCAGAGCTTACAATGTCTAAAACAACTGCATTTGCCGGTGATGTGATTTCTTCAAATTTAGCTGCCACCTATCTTGCTGGTGGTGCATTGGGCGGTGCTGAATACCGTTCAGAATGGTACACGGAAGCGACCTCATTCACTCCATCTTCACCTGAAGCTAAAAACTATACCTATGGAATGTACGATGACTACGACTCAAGGAAATTTGTTTCAGAAAGCAGCGGCAAACTTACTCCCGATGGAAAGGCAAGTTTTAGTTGTGTTTCTGGAAGCGACCTTAAACCGATTCCATACATCTACAGAAACGAAGCCTATGTTACAGACTCTTCAAATCAGCAGATTGCGGCAATTTCTTCAAAAATGGTTCACCCGGCCAGCTACTACATTGGTATTGCCCGCCCAGAAAATCTTACAGGTTTTCCAAAGCAGAATCAGGAACTTTCATTTCCATTTGCATTGGTCGCACCTACAGAAAAGCTCCTTGAAAACACAAAAACAGTTTCAGGCGAACTTTCATACGAACTCAGCCGTGAATACTGGACCTACAATTATCAGAACAGCGTAAATGACAGCGTTTACGAGCGATATACTAAGCATGTTGAAACTGAAGCTGAAGGTACAATTTCTGCAGGCACAAAGGGCAGACTCAAAGTCACTCCAAAAAATGCAGGCTACTACACTCTTCGCATTTCTGGAAAAGACAAATTGAACCGCAGTGCCATTACGGACTACAAATTCTATGTTACCGGAAAAGGAGCCAGCTGGTTCAGCTACGACGACTCTGCCACATTGCGCCTTACACCAGACCAGACAATGTACAATCCCGGAGACACAGCCCACATTCTTCTTGAAAGCCCAGTTCCAGCCGGAGATTATTTGATTACAGTAGAACGGGAAGGAATTTTCACAGAAGAATTCAGGCATTTTGAAGAATCAGCACAGGTAATCGACGTAAAAATCGCAAGAAACTATGTTCCAATCGTCTATGTCTGCATTTCTTCATATCAGCCGAGAGAAAAAGAGCCGGAACACAGTTTTGGTGAGACAGATGTGAACAAACCAAAGGGCTTTTTTGGCGTAACTCCACTGATGATAAATCCAATGGTTCGAGCTTTTTCTATTACAGCAGAAACCGACAAAAAAGTTTACAGACCTGGAGAAATGGCCACAGTAACTCTCACAGCAACAAAGGGTGGAAAACCGATTGCAGATGCTGAACTTACAGTAATGGCTGCAGATAGGGCCGTTCTTGACCTTGTCAACTATCATGTGCCAAATCCAATTGAATTCTTCTATTCAAAATACCGTTTCCCAATCTACACTCTGGGTGGTGACAGCCGTGCAATGCTCATGGATCCAGTTACCTATAACATAAAGAATTTGCAGGGCGGTGATGCTGAAGACAACAAGGACGGAGAAGAAGCTGAACGGAAAAATTTCAAATCAACAGCATTCTTTGAGCCGGTTCTGATTACTGGTTCAGATGGAAAAGTTTCCTTCACATTCCAGGTCCCAGACAATTTGACTACATTCAGGCTTACGGCTTTTGGTGTTGCAGATCAGCTGGTGGCACTTAAGGAAAGTGAATTCGCAGTTCAAAATCCGGTGAATGTTCAGGCGGTTCAACCACGAAAACTTAGAGTTCGTGATACGGCTGAATGTGGAGTTCTGATTACAAATCTGGACAACAAGACAGTTGAAGTTACAGTTTCTGCAGCGATTGTTTCTCCAAAAACCAAAGAAATTCTGAATGAAGAAAATGATGACGGACTTGCAGTTGTTGAAGGAAAAGCAAGCATTGACGGAAAAAGCACTCATACTGTAAAAGTTGGATCCGGCAGCACCAGCGTGGTTTATTTTGATGTTGCGGCAGAAGAAGCAGGCGAAATTGATATTGTCTACACTGTTAAATCCGATGTTCTCAATGAAAAGCTTCATTCACCACTAAAAATAGAAAAATCCTATGTTTTTGAAGCCGTGGCAATGACTGGAAACACTGGTTATTTTGAAGGAAAGGGTTCAGAAACTGAATATTTGCAGATTCCAGGTTTTGCAAAGGACGGAATGGGAGAAGTGAAAGTTACACTGGACGCCACACAGCTTGGACTTTTGGGAACTTCCGTGAACTATCTCTTTGACTATCCTTATGGGTGCATGGAACAGCAGTCTTCAAGAATTCTTCCATTGGTTTCATTCGGCGACTACATAAAGGTTTTTGGAATGGACAACAAAGTTTCAAGTCCAAAATCGGTTGTGAAGCAGTATTTTAAGAAGTGGAAGGATATTCAGCACAAAAACGGCGGATTCCCTTACTGGCCAACAGATACCGACCACGAAAGTTTCTATGTTTCTTTAAGAATTGCACATATTTACGCTCTGGCAGTTTCACAAGGCTATACTCAAAAACAGCTTCCAATCAACATTGATTCCCTGAAAAGCTACATTTCTGCAAATATGAAAGAAGCTTCTGATTATGAAAGAGCCTTTGCGCTGTACACCTTCTCAATAATGAAGGACACAACTTTGAACAAATGGATTTCAGACATTGAAGAAGCAAGCAGGGAAGATTTATCTGTGGCAAGTTTCCTTGGAATGAGCTATCTGAACTTTGAGCGAAGGGACAATGCAAAAAACATTGCTGAATTCCTAAAAAACTACATTCATCTTGAAATAAGAAGTGCAGACGTAAAGCAGCCTGAGCGCAAGGACAAAAACCGCAGATGGTGTTTCTACCATTCTGAAGCTGAAGAAAAGGCAAATCTTTTGCAGTTCCTTGTAATGCTTCAAAATGATGACAAATATGCTGACAATCTTCTTTACTCTCTGCTAAAGATACAGCAAAAGGGCTACTGGCAGAGCACAGCAACTACAGCAAGGGTTCTGGAAGCAATCTGTACATTGATAAAAGAACGCAAGCTGGACACAACTGATTTTGTGGCAAAGGCAGAAATTGAAGGAAAGGAATTTGTTTCTGGAAATTTCAAGTGTGCAGCTGCAAAACCGGTGGAAGCAAAGGCTGATTTTAATTCAGAAATATTGAAGGACTTACCAAGAGATGCAAACCTCAAGCTGGATTTTGCCGCAAATGGAAAAGGAACCTTGTATTACACTGCAGAAATGCGTTATGCATTGCCTGATGAACTTTACACAGCCTGCGACACTGGAGTTCCGCTGCGATACCAGCTCTTTGATTTTGAAACAGAAGAAGAAATCAAACCACAGGACACAAAAATTGCCCTTAAAGCTGGCAGAACCTACAAAGTGAAGCTTACAGTTTATTCAAACCACGACAGAGATTATCTTGCGCTGCGAGTTCCTGTTCCTTCAGGGGCAGAAATTCTGGATTCAACCTTTGTTACCAGCGGAAGCCACGCAGATTCAACTGTTTCTTCTGACGGCTACTGGTGGTGGTGGAACGATCTCAGTTCAAAGGAAATCTACGACAATGAAATTCAATATTTCTGGGACACATACACTGAAGGTAGAAAAGAGATTGAATTCACCTTCCGTGCGGCCAGAAGAGGCGTTTATCCTGTAACACCAGTCCAGGCTGAATGTATGTATGAGCCGGAAATTTTTGGAAGAACTGACGGATACTTGTTTACGATTGAGTAAGCCTTGCTGAAACGAAAAGTTTTTATTCCACTTTTTCTGATTTCTCTTTTGGTGCTGGTTTTGTGCGCTGTAATTTTTTCACCTTTCCCAGCATTGAAGGAGTTTTTGAAGCACAAATATTCTGTTCAGATTCTTGACTGCAATGGAAACATAATTCAAATTACGCCGGTTGAAAATGGACTCAGACGGGAATTTACACCGATCTCAGAAATCCCAGAAAAAGTTCAGCACTCTATTTTGGATGCAGAGGACGGAAGATTCTACAAGCACCCTGGAATTGATTTAATGGCGGCAAGCCGGGCTGTTTTTCAGAACACAAAGGAAGCAAGAACAGTAAGCGGTGCCAGTACAATCACAATGCAGCTGGCAAAAATGGTGTCTCCTTCTCCAAAACGAAACATGGCTGCAAAATTCAAGGATGTGGTGAACGCGCTTAAAATTGAAGCAAAACTTTCAAAAACAGAAATTCTTGAGCTTTATCTGAACAATCTGCCTTTTGGAAACAATGTGGAAGGTGTTACTTCGGCAAGCCGCTATTATTTTTCAAAAAATCTTGATGAACTTACAGAAAATCAGCTGACATCCCTGGCTCAGATTCCGCGCAATCCAAGCCTGAACAATCCTTTTAAAAATCCTGAAATTACTGAAGCAAAAAAATACAAGTGGCCTTTTGAAATGCCCCATTATGTGAATTTTCTAAAAGGTCAGCTGGGTGAAAGATTCGGAACAGAAATCACAAAACTAAAATTAGACTGCGATCTGGACTTGCAGCAGCTTGTTCAGGGAGAAATTTTTGCAAAATTGAATCAGGCAAAACGCTCCAGAATTGAAAACGCTGCTGCAATTGTAATTCACAACAAAACCGGAAATATTCTGGCTTGGGTTGGAAGCAACGACTGGTTTGATCAGGCCCATTCAGGACAAATTGACGGTGTGCTTGTGCCGAATCAGCCGGGCAGCAGCATGAAACCATTTTTGTACGCCCTGGCACTGGAGCAGAATTTTAAACCGAACATGGTGCTGGCGGATGTTCCCATGGAATTCGGACAGCAGAAGGTCTACATTCCCTTCAATTTTAACAACAGATTTAATGGACCTGTGCTTTTTAGAAATGCACTTGCTTCCAGTCTGAACATTCCTGCAGTTCATATTCTGGAACAATGCGGCGTGGAAAATTATCTTTCACTTCTGAACAAACTGGGCTTTTATTCGCTGGAAAAAAACGGAAGACAAGCGGATCTGGGACTGGCTTTGGGGGCTGGAGAAGTTTCCCTTTATGAACTGGCACGGGCCTTCACTGTATTTGCCAATGACGGAGCTTTGATTGTTTTTTCAGAAAATGGCGAAAAAACAGCAACCCAGATTTTTGATTCAGATACAGCAAGAATAATTTGTGATATTTTAAGCGACAAAACAGCCCGGGTTGGTGGTTTTGGCTTCACCCAGAGTTTTCAGACAGAATATCCTTCAATTTTTAAAACTGGAACCGCAAATCAGTATCAAAGCATTGTGGCACTTGGAGCTACAACGGAATACACAGTTGGTGTTTGGATGGGAAATCTCAACGGAAACACTGTAATCGGAAAAACAGGCTCTTCACTTCCAGCAGGCATAGCAAAATCAACACTGGATTATCTGGTAAAAAAGGACAAGGCTTCAAATACAATTCCACAAACCTTCAAATTGCCTGAAAATTACACAAAAATCAAAATTTGTCAGACATCAGGAATGGCAGCCGGAAAATATTGTCCCAGAACCCTACTGGAATTTGCAAAAAACGAAAATTTAGAAACGGAAAGAAAGAATATCTGCAGCTGGCACAGTCTCAAAAACGCAAAATTAATCACAAGCTATCCAGCAGAATACCAGCAGTGGCTTTCCGGCGACTTTAAGAACAGCATTCTGAACAATTCTTCACAAAACTTAAAAATCATCTCGCCAAAAAACAAAAGCATTTTCTACGCCTCAACAAGAGAGAAGGACGAAAATCAGATTGCGGTGGAAATCATAGGTGGAAAAAGTGAAAATGAAGAACTGAAAGTTTATATTGACGGAAAACCTGTTGAATCAGAAAAAATAAACAGACCCTTCAAATTCTTCATACCGGCAGAAAAAGGAAACCACCAGCTGAAAGTCCAGCTGGTGGATGAAAAGGATGAAATCGAATTTGAAGTAAAATAACGAATCTCAAAAATAGTGCAAAAATCTAAAGCTAAAGCTTAAGTTTCAAATCATCGCCTTCTCTGTTCAGGGCCTCTTTAAGAGTTTCATCTGTGAGATTTTCACTCAGATTTTTGAGAATATCCACAACTTCCTTTGTAAGCTCCACACCTTCACTTGAAGAGGCGCTCAAAGCAGGATTTTCGTGAATTATTCCTGAATTTACTAAAGCCTTTGCTGTTGCAAAAAGTCCCGGTTTTCCAGAAAGCTTTGAAATAATGTAGTCCAGCAAAAGTCTGTTCTTGCTTGTAAGGAATTCTTTTCGCTGCATTTCTGGCAGATAATCCAGCATTTCCCGCAAGCTCTTGAACATTTCCAGAGAAGAGCGGAATTTGTACAGCATTGTGCGGTTTTCAATTGCACTTACAATCTGTGGAAGCATGTCGATTGCACGCTTGATCATAAGTTCGTTTGGAGAAAGATCATTATCGCTTTCTTCAAGTTCATCAAGCTGGTCTTCTGTATTTTCTGTTTCCTCTGTTTCTTCAGCAAACTCTTCAACACTTTCTTCCTCAGATTCCTCTTCAGAAACCTCAGCTTCATTTGCTGCGGAGAATTTTTCAAAGGCTTCTTCAGCAGCCTTAATTGCACGCTCTGCAGTTTCATTGGCTGTGGCGGCAAGATCAGTAGCGGCTTTTATCTGCTCTTCAAGATCGTGAATAGTTTCATCAAAAACAAAAGGAGTTTCAGCTTCACTCTGAACAGGCTCTGTTTCTTCCTGCATTTCTGGTTCTGGCTCCGGCTCATTCTGAACTGATTCAGGCATTGGCTCTGGCATTTCCATTTCTTCTGGTTCAGCTGCCACTGGTTTTGGAGCTGTCTTTTTAGGTGCCACAGGCTCAGGTTCTGTCTCAGAAATATCAGAACCATCTGGAATAAACTGAACTTCTGGATCATCGTCCTCGTCAACCGGAGAACCATCATCAACCAGCTGGTCAATGTCCATAGGTTCACCCTGAGTTGAAATATCTTCATCAAGATGCATCAGGCTTTCAACAGAAACAATATCTTCTTCAGATTCAACGCTGAGCTTTTCCATTCCAAACTGATCAAAGTTGAAGTCATCGTCGCTCTGTGGCTCTTCTTCAGCAGTTTCTGGAAAATCCTCATTAAAGTTGCTGTCATCTTCAGCCATGGAAATTTCTTCTTCAGAAGAATCTGCAAAATCATCGTTGAGGCTGGAAGAAGTGTCGTTGAGCAAATCTGGAATTTTGTTGTCCTGAGGCTTTTCTGATTTTTCCAGCAAATCATCAGCATTTCCATTATCTGAATCGATTGGAGCAATTCTGATCTGAGTCTTTGGAAGATCAAAATTAACGCTGGCAATTCCACCATCAGTAAGACGCATTGTTTCCTGGCGGGAAAGCTGGTTGAAGTTGTCTGCCCTGCTTGCCTGTTTGTACATAGCCAGAGCTTTTTCCGGGTTCTGCTGATTCTCATAAAGCTCAGCCAGGAAAATCATTGATTCAGCATCCTTTGGATTTTCCTGAACCGCAGCCTGAAGATACTGTTCGGCGTTCTTTTCATCACCCTTCTGCAAGTATCGTTCGCCCCAGTCCCTGTAAACATCTTTATAATCCGGATCAATTGTCTGCAATTTGTCGAAGCAGCTTTCAATTTTTCCTTCATCACCCTTTGCAATATAATACTGACCTAAAAGGTTCACAGTCTGAGGATCATTCTGATTTATTTCCCACAGCTTTGAGATTTTTTCGTAAGCGGCAGAAAGATAATTTGCGGAAAGGAGAATATGCGCAGTCTGTTTGATTACTGCAACATCATCTGGAGCAACCTTCTGTGCCTTCTGAATTGTCTCAGCGGCTTCTTCGTGCTTGCCCTGTTTTTCCTGAGAATGAGCCAGACCAGTAAGAGCCAGTTTGTATTCATCATCAACACTGAGTGCTTTTTTGAATTCCTGCTCAGCTGTCTCAAAAATATTCTTTCTGTTATAAACGTTACCCATTGAAGTGTGCATTTTCACATCGTCCGGATTCAGTTTAAGTGCCTGAGTTACAACATCATCAGCTTCCTTAACCTTGTCATTTTTAAGGAGAAGATTTGCATATTCTTCAATGGCATCAAGCCAGCCCGGTCTTGCACGAAGAGCAGCTTCATAATGAGAAAGGGCCTTTTCTTCTTTACCGATTTCACTGTAGCTTTTTGCAATATTGAACTGAAGAACCGGATGGTTTGGATCAAATTTAAGTCCCTGTAAATATGCTTCAATTGCCTTGTCATGTGCGCCTGTCTGTGCGTGAATTGCACCAATGTGGTTGTAGGCAAGTACGTCCTCAGGATTCTGCTCAATTACTTCTTCAAAGCAGCTCAGAGCTTCCTTGTTGTTTCCCATAAGACGGTAAGTGAAGCCCAGGTTATAGTTGATTGTAGCTCTGTCTTCTGAACTGTCAGCACAAATCATAAGAGCCTGTTCAAGAACCGCAACAGAGTCCTCGTATTTTTTCTGGCGACGGTAAATTCCGCTCATTTCCATAAGAATCGTAAGGTTGTTGAAGTCTTCCTTTGGTAATTTTGAGAAAATGTCCAGAGCCTTTGCATCGTTTCCGCTTTTTACATAAAGCTTGGCCAGCTGAATTTTGTAGTCCACCACATCAGGATTTTCTGTGATGAGCTGTTTAAAAAGCTTAGAAGCCAGTTGATAATCCCTGGCCAAAAGAGCTGCTTTAGCTCGTTTTAAGAGAAGTTCATTGTCTGCCATATTTTAACTCCTGAAGTGTTGTCTTTAGTGCGCCAATTGAGCCAGTCTTGAAGAAGGTCTTGCGAAGACTTCCTTTGACAAGGTTCCGCGGATTCTTCCGTCAACTTTTGAATATGATGAAACTGCAAAATAGTAGATTGTGCCGTTCTGCAATCCTGTCAATGTAACTGAAGTCTGGTTGCCAACTTTTACAGGTGAAGCACCTTCGTAAGCAACTCTGCCCAAATATTCGCCAGGTCTGTTGCCATAGTAAACCATGTATCCGCCGGCGCTTTCATCAACTGAATAGCTCCAGCTTACAGTTACAGAACCGTCTCCGGCATCTGCACGAACTGTAAATGGTGGCAAAGGTTCGTCCTGCTCTTCATATTTGATTGTAAGTTCAGAAATTGAAGGAGTGCTGCAAGCTCCGCCATCTGGCAAAAGTTCACCGGAAAGCTGGAAATAAAGTCCGGAAATTCCTTCAATTTTTTCACCCAATGTGATTTCTTTCCATTCTGGATAAGTGTCTGTCCAGCCGTAGCAGTTGTCGCCGGAACGTGCAAAGAATTTTACATCAGACTGAACAGGAACGCTGATCAAAGCATCAACCTGATTCATAACGGCAGCCTGAGAAACCAGAATAGGTTCTGTTACAAATTTTCCGCCGCCCAGCTGATATTTTTCATTACCTGTGGCAAATACATTTCTTGAATCTCTTCTGTATGCGGCTCGTTCAATTCTGAAGTTGTCGATTTTTCCGGCATATTCACCGCAAAGTTCAATGGAAGCCCGTGTGCCCAAAACCGGGTTGCAGACAGTTCCGTTTTCGTGTCCGCTTCTTGTAACATAAACAATTGCTTCTGAACGTCCGTCAACCAGATATTCAAGAAGACCAGTTTCGTCATTGAATGAAATTGTGTGACGGCTCCATTTCTGTGGAACCATTGTGCTCCAGCCTTCAAGCACAACTTTTGCAGCCTTAAAGCGGTCAAACACGTTGTTGAAGGTCCACTGAAGATGGTTGTTGAAAATAGAAGCAGAAATCATCTGATATTCTGAATAATTTGCTGAATTCAAAGAAGAGCGCCATGAAAGAATTGTCTCACCGTTTTCAGCAATTGAAGGACAAAGCCAGAATTCAATTGTGAATGAACCGGCCAGACCTTCTTTTCCAAAAAGTGCGTTGTTGTTGCCAAGCAAAGTGATTCCGTCACCAAGACCACGGCTCAATGCAGCACCATTTCCTTTGATTGCTTCTGATGTTGGAACCAGTTTGTTCGAAACAACCTTGTAATTTCCTGCAAGATCAGAAAAAGTGCTGCCGTCAAAAGAAAGAAGCATGTCTGTTGAAGGAGTTGTTTCAGCAATGAAAGTTGAAAGTTCAATTGAATCGTAACCGAACTGACCTTTTCCAAGTGCCAGTCCCTGCATCTGCGCAATGTTCTTCCAGCCCTGTTCTCCACCTAAAACAAGACTTCTCTGACCAGCAAATGCAAAATTTGAGATGAGCAAAACACTCAAAAGTGATAAACTATTTTTTAAGAATCCCATATGAACAACACTACTAACCCAGATTATGAAAAACTTCACGAAACTGCGTTAAGAGCCCCCTCCTCAAGCGGTGTATATATGTGGCGGAACGCTGAAGGAACCGTCATTTATGTCGGTAAAGCCAAGAGCCTTAAGAACAGACTCTCATCTTATTTTTCAGGCACAAGACACGTAAAGACACAGCTTCTGGTGTCAAATGCCAAATCAATTGAATACATCACGACAGGCAACGAATACGAAGCGTTTTTGCTTGAAAACAATTTAATCAAGAAATATACGCCCCGCTATAACATTCAGTTGAAAGACGGAAAATCTTATCCAGTGCTTAAAATCACAAAGGAAGAATTTCCCCGCTTCTACAAAACCCGACAGGTTCGCCATGACGGTTCAACATATTTTGGTCCGTTCCCTGATGCCGGTGCTCTCGACACATTCATCGACACTCTCTACAGAATCTATCCTGTAAGACATTGCCGAACATTCAAAAAGCGCGAAGCACCCTGCATGTATTACCACATTGGCCGTTGTAAGGCACCCTGTTGCGGTAAAATTCAAGAACAGTCCTATAATGAATTTATCGAAGAAATCAAGGCTCTACTTGAGGGAAAAGGGGACGAAACTGTAGTAAAAATGACTGCAGAAATGAAGGCCGCAGCAGCACAGCTGAACTTTGAGAAGGCCGCCAGATTGCGTGACGGATTGAAAGCCCTGGCCATAATGCAGAATCAGAATGTAGTTGAAGATTTTGATTCAGAAGACCGCGACTACATTGCGCACTACAGGGAAGGAGAACTGGTAAGCTTCACTGTGCTTAAAATCCGCGAAGGAAAACTCACAGCAAGAGACAATTTCCGCGTAGAAAGCCTGGCAGAAGACGAAGAACTGCTGGAAGAATTTGGAGCAACCTATTATTCAGAGCCAGAAACAATTCCACCAAAACTGTACATTTCATCAAATGACAATGCAAATTTTCTGGAAAAATGGCTGGACGAAAACTTCCAGAAAAAATGCGAAATTATCCAGGTAAACATCACTTCATCATCAACTCCTAATTCCTCCTTCCCAATTCCTAATTCCTCATTTACAAAAAGGGATGTAGCCGCACTTGAAATGGCTGAACACAATGCAAAGGAAGACATAATCAGACGGCTCCGTGAACGCGGTGATATGCCGGCTTTGCAGGAGCTTAAAGATTTGCTGGGACTGGACCGTCTTCCTCACAGAATTGAAGGCTTTGATATTGCCCACATCGGCGGAAAATTTCCAGTTGCCTCCCTCATCAGTTTCTGGGACGGAAATCCAGACAAGAAAAATTACAAATATTTCAGACTTAAAACCACAAACGGCGTAATAGATGATTTTGCATCCATGAGAGAAGCTGCAACACGCCGTTATTCAAGACTGGCAAATGAAAAAGCAGAACTTCCAGATTTGATTCTCATAGATGGTGGCATTGGCCAGGTAAACGCCGTTGACGGAATCCTGAAAGTTCTGGGACTGGACATACCAATTGCAGGACTGGCAAAACGGGACGAAGAAATTTGGAGACCTCACACATCAAAACCAATCTGTCTTCCAAAACGAAGCGATGCATTGAGGCTTTTACAGAGAGTGCGAGATGAAACCCATAGATTTGCCACAAGCCGAAACCAGACGCTCAGAACAAAGGAAAACACAGTTTCAGCCTTCAGTCAGCTGCCGAATGTTGGTCCAAAGCGCGAAAAGCTCCTGATAAAAACCTACATGACTCTGGAAAAACTGGCAGAAGCAACTGAATCAGAAATTTCGGAACTTTTGAAAGTCAATTCAGAACAGGCCGCAGCAATTTTGTACAATGCAAAAGAAATGGCTTCACAACGAAAGGAAACAAAAGATACAAAAAAGATGCTTTTTCAGGCACAACTTGGAAAAACTGGAACTGCAGAAAACTCCGGAGAAGATTCAAGCTATGCATCAAAACTTGCTTCCCTTGCATTGGATGATTAAGAAAGAGAAAATCATTATACTTTAGTACACTATGAATGACACAAACAACGGAAAACTTTTCTGGAACGGACTTGCAGCCGGAATTCCGATTGGCCTTGGATATTTTGCAGTTTCATTTTCACTGGGAATCGTAGCAAAACACGCAGGACTAACACCGCTTCAGGGATTCATTGCAAGCTTCTTCAACCTTGCCAGCGCAGGAGAATATGCGCTTTTCACATCAATCCAGCAGATGGCAACCTGTTTTGAAATTGCCATCATCACACTGGTTGTAAATGCCAGGTACCTTTTGATGAGCTGCGCATTGAGTCAGAAATTTGACGCGAAGACACCATTTTTTCACAGATTTTTCATCGGTTTTGCTGTAACAGACGAGCTTTTTGGACTTGCCATTTCGCGCCCAGGAAAAATTAAACCGGCCTACAACTATGGCGCAATAATAATCGCAACCCTTTTGTGGAGCCTCGGCACATCTTTAGGAATTGTTGCAGGAAACATTCTGCCAGAAAGAGTTGTGAGCGCACTTTCTGTAGCATTATACGGAATGTTCATAGCTATAATCGTACCGCCAGCAAGAAAAGATCTGGTAATCCGAATCGCAGTTCTGGTAAGTTTTGTTGCCAGCTGGATTTGTTCAGTGGCACCAGTTATCAGCGGACTTTCATCAGGCACAAGAACAATCATTCTGACAGTGGCAATTTCCGCAGTGTGTGCCATCATAAAGCCAGTCAAAGAAGAAACAGATTCTGCGGTGGTCGAAACAAATTCTGCGGTGGTTGAGAAAGAAACTGCGGTGGTTGAGCCGGTCGAAACCACCAATAATTCATCAAAAAGCGAGTCCGAAAATGAGTAATAATCCATACATCTACATTTTTACAGCATGGCTGGTTTCTTATTTGATCCGAGTCTTGCCGCTGACGTTGATTACAAAACCAATTAAGAATCAGTTCATTCGTTCATTTTTATATTATGTGCCTTATGTGACCCTTTCAGTGATGACATTTCCAGCCATTGTGCAGGCCACACAGATACCGGCGGCAGGGGCTGCAGCTCTTGCAGTTGGAATGGTAATGGCGTGGTTTGGTGCAGGACTATTTCCAGTGGCATGTGTATGCTGTGCAGTAGTTTTTGGAGTAGAGTTTTTTATTTAGAAGCCGTGTTGTGACGCAGATTTGTGCGTTTGTAGGATAAAATTGCGGGTTTTGCGATTTTTATCCTAGTGCAAATCAGCGATTTTATTTTGACTGCAGATAATTTAACTGTTTTCTGCCATTTATCTGTGTTGCAGTGCGTCTAAAAATCGCAATTTTGAAAATTCTACATATAAGTTGTTGGAATTGCAGGTTTTATCTGTATGATTTTTGAGTTTTAAGCGCAAACAAGCTGAGATTGAGCTGAATTTGGGCATTTTTTTGCAAATTCATACAGATAATTTAAGTATTTTCCCACAATTATCCGTACATTTTGAAAAATTCCAGTTTTTTGCTAGCTTCAGGCACATATAATTAAGCAATTTTTCGACTTTTATATGTGTTTCTCACGACAACCTAAATTTCACTACGGATAAAACAAGCTCAACTCGCCAATTATCCGTGCCACCCACCGCAACTGAGCAATTCCACTTCATTTTCAGTAAGCTTTCTGAACTCACCGGCCTTCAAACCGTTGTCCAAGGCAAGTCCGCCAAAAGCAAGTCTCTTAAGATAGGCCACCTCATTTCCCAACGCCTTAAAAATCCGCTTAACCTCGTGGAATTTGCCTTCAGTTACAGTTATCTGGCACGCATTTTCAGCGTACCACACAATTTTTGCAGGAGCGCACATTTCAGGCTGAGCCTTCTTGTCTTCCGGCAGCATAAGTCCAAGCCCAGCCTTGTGAACATAATCAAGTTTTTCCGCATCGCTTACAGGATTTTTCAATTCAACATAATAGGTCTTTGGAATTCCGCTTTCAGGCCGAGTCAAAAAATTGCTGAATTTTCCGTCATTTGTAAAAAGCAAAAGGCCCTCAGTATCAGCATCCAGCCGTCCAACGGAGTGAAGTTTAGCCCCTTCAGGAGAAATCAAGTCATTCTCAGAAAAAGACTCATAAACAGTCCGCCGCCTGTCACTGACAGTGGAACAGACCGTACCAGCAGCCTTGTTCATCATGAAGTAGAGTTTGATTTTTGGAGACGGAGTTTTTTTTCGGGACATAAGTGTATATTAACAATAGAACGTGCAGAATGAGAACTGAGTTTCAGGAATTCAGGTATTTTTGAGGATTGAGAAAGTTACCTCTACAAAAATGGTACCAAATAAACAGGTAAGCAAAATATATCCTTATCTTTGCGATATTCTTTCGTGTAAACAATATATCTATCCTGAATTTGAGATGAATATTTTTCTGTAAATACATCAAGAGATTTGTGTCTGTTGAATGCACTGGATTTTGCTTCAATCGGACAAATTTTGTGTTTTCTGGAAATTATGAAATCAATTTCATAGTTGTGATTTGATGTTGTGCTGGGAAAAGTGTGATAAAAAAGTTCTTCACCTTTTGCCTTTAGCATCTGGGCAATTACATTTTCATATACATAACCAAGATTTGCAGAAAGTTTGTCAGTCAGAAGTTTTTCATAAACAACATTTTCAGTAAAATCCTTGTTTTTAAAGCATAGGGTTACAAAAAGTCCTGTATCACAAACAAAAAGCTTAAATTTCTCAAGGTCTGTATATTGTGCAAGGCCACTTTCAGGCTTGTTGGCATGATATGCAATATTAACGGTTTTTGAATCTACCAGCTTACTTATTTTTTCAAGCATACTATTGGCTCTTTCATTTTCCAGGACACTCGAAACTTGATAACGGGATGCATTTTTTTGCAATTCAGCAGGAATAAAATCAAACATTTTTGAAATTTTTCCAGTTGAGTCGAATTTCATATAATCATTTTCATACAGTGTAAGAATATCTCGTTTAACTGCATCAACTTTGGAAAAATTATTTGTTTCAAGGAAGGTTGCTACAGCCTGTGGCATTCCACCTACTATCATATATAGACGGAATTTTCGCATCAGCTCCCGATTAATATCCTCTCCAAAAGATTTTTTTGATTCAAATATGGTTCGTCCCATTTCATAGGCTTGAGTCTCACCAACGGCCCAGCAGAATTCTTCGTAATCCATTGGGTACATCTGGATTTTTCTTTCTTCACTTGGAATGAGGATATCCTTTACATTTTCTTTTATGGAGATCAGAGAACCTGTCTCAATGTAGTCATAACGATGGTCTTTTACAAGAACTTTGATGGCCTGTCTGGCCAACGGACATTTCTGAACCTCATCAAAAATTATCAGGGATTTTCTGTCATAAAGCTCCGTCTTTGTATAAAACTGAAGAAGCCTGAAAAAAGCGTCCAAATCTGACAAATCATTGAACAAATCTTTAATCTGAGGAGATGCAAATGCAAAATCAATGAGGATATAGGAGTCGTATTCATTTTTTCCAAATTCTTCAACAATGGTTGATTTTCCGATACGCCTTGAACCTTCAACAAGCAGTGCAGTTCTCCCGTCAGATTCATTTTTCCATTCCAGAAATTTTTTGTATATCTTTCTTTTAAAGGCTTCCATAACTTCATTATACAGAATCCCCATACAAATTCAACAAAAATACTACAAAATCCCCATAATGTTTTCTGTAAAACACTACAAAATCCCGTTATCTTGATTTTCAAGAATTCAGGTATTTTATTATTTCATCAGCCTGTTTTCCCGTAATGCCTTCTTCATCATACTTTGTTAAAAACATCTGGGGTGTATTCAGAAAAATTTCCAGTTCTTCTTTTGCATCATCAATAATTGCATATTTTTTTATTTCAGGATGCTTTTGTAAGTATGAGTGAATTTCAAATTCACGTCCCCACATTTTCTTGTCGCTGCTGACAAAATCAAAACCTGTTCTGTCGGAAATTTTTATTTTATGTTTGGAAAACAAAAGTTTCACCCTATTTACACGGCTGCCTTTTTGCCAGTACAGAGGATTGTCGCCGTTCAAAATGAATCTCCAGGAAGAAGACAAAACAACTTTTGCCCCTGTTTTCCTAATGATTTTAGAAATCAGTTTCACCTTCCTTTCATCAACTGGCTCAATATTTGATTTAAAACCGCCTTTCTCAAAATATTTGGTTTGATTTTTTCTCCACTTTTCATAATTCAAAACACCATCAATATCAAGAAAAATAACTCTGGGCTTTGATTTTTTCCCATTCCAGACAGGAACTGAATGATCAAATTTAGAAAACCAGTCAAATCCTGTTTTTTGATCTTCATCAGAAACACATTCCAATTCTTCTAAAATTTCTTCCATAGCCAGACTCCTTTTGTTTTGTTAACAAAGGAATCCTAGAAAAACAATGTGTCAAAATTATGTCCATAAAATTCGAATATTTTCGAAATTCAACATAATTTTGCCATAAGGAGTCTGTAGATTAACCTCATCAAAACAGAGAGGTATTTACTATGACAGATTTTAAGGACCGACCATTGGAATTCTATTACCACGCAGTAATTGAAGATGAAAGAACAAAAAGATTGATGCCTGAGAGTTCGCGAAAAGATGTTGACTACTACTGGCTCACCAGCAATAAAGGACACTTATACAGATTCAGCACAATTGACGAATTAAGAATTTTCTGTTTTAGAAATGGAATAAGAGCAGTACTTGCAGATTAAACAAGTCCTTGTGCAAGATTTCACCATTTTGCACAAGGAGTTATGTTTCTAGTCAGAATTGTTTTTAGTAATTTATTGATATTTCATCAAAGTCATAATAATTCAGTCGAATCATTGCAGGATTAAGTTCGTCAATTTTTTCCAATATAACAGTTCCATATTGTTTTGATGAAAATGAAGCAATCACTTCCCAATCCGAATTATAAAAATCAATAGCAGGATTGCTAGTCGAATTTTCCATTATGTAATCTTCAAGTTTTTTTGAGAATTCCTCTTCGCCATACTGCTTTTTCATCTTTTTTATAAGTTTCTTAAAGGAATTCAAAGTTTTTTTCTCTCTGAACACACAGGTTATAATGGTCTTTTCGTCATAATCGTAAACATTCAGATAATATTTATCTCCAACCTGGTCAGAGCCTTTTTTACATTCAACATTGTTTTCTTCAATTACATACTCAACGCTCTGGTCTGTGTATGAAGTTTGTGAAATAGGGGAATACACTAATCCTAGAACAGAATAAACAGGAACTAAAAATGCCAGAAGAACTATCAAACTCCTAAAAAGTTTTCTGTGTGGAATCTCACGGTTAACATAAGCATTAGTTGTCATATCAGCGCTTGAAGGTTTAATGAAAGCGACTAAAAAGTTAAAAACAGGAACAAAAACCAACCAGGGATGTACATCTGCACTTCTGAATCGTTGAACAAGCAGACAGTTGAAATGATACTGCCAGATACCCATGATGATTGACATCATTACGATTCTGATAATATCAATCGTATTGGAAGTAAGACTATTAACCCAAATATAATCTGCAATCCTGAGAGCAATAGAAACAAGAAAAGTTAACCCAAAAAGGCGCCTGCTGCAGGTTCCATCAAGCGAAAAAAATCCCCTCTTTTTAGTTAAAGATGATAATTTTTTAATTTTTTTTAATTCTTCCGAAATAATCTCTTCAACCTTTTCATTTTCAGTATAAATCTGTTCTTTTTCAGCATCCAAAGGAACAGATTCATCTGCATTACTATTATTTATTTTCAGACTGATTTCGTTGCCTGCTGGATTATAAAATCTGAAAGTTCCAAAAAAGTTGAAACTAGAATCTTCAACGAGAGAAATCGCCTTATCAAAATCAGTTTTCAGAATATATAATTCAATTTTAACAGGGTTCGAAACATTCCAGCCGCCAGTCACATTTAAACCACTTTTGTTCATAACAAGTGAAGGAATTCCTTCTTCATATAAAAGGCTCTGTAGTTGAGGATAATCTGAAGTGCTTCCAAACCGCATGAACAAAAAATGCTCCTCACCTTTTTCAATGCGTTCAAAATACTCCTTTGAAAAATCGTCTGTCATAATTTTTTCCTCCAAAAATCACAAAAAATCTAAACAAAAATTGTGGCAAAAATATGGCTAAGTTTTTTGAACTTTACACAAATCTGCTAATTCTTACAGAAAAAAACTCATCAACAATATCAATTTCACCATAAGCAACTACAACACCATTAGCAAGGATTTCTACCTCATCGCCTGCATATTTTTCAAGTTCAATTATTGAGCCTTCTTGAATGGAATTTAATTCATCCAATGTTCGCTTGGTAGAACCTAATCGAACTTCAACCAAAACTGGAATGGAGTCGATATCAGGTTCATCCTTTTCCAGATTCAGATATGACATAATGCTTTTCAAATCATCAGCATTTATGTTTATCTCTATTTTTCCTTCGACCCTGACACTGTCCTGAACTACAGTTTGCATTACCAATGTCAAACACATGCCTGAATCACGGTCTTTAAACACTCGATTACCCAAGACGGGTTCCACATCATAATTCATAGCACTTAACATTGATTTGTCATTTTCAATTTTATATCGTTTTAGAGGAAATGAAGCATTGTCTTTTTTCGCTGACATAAGTCCTGCCACATAAAATTTAGAAAACACAGGCAAAATGTTTATGGTTGACAAATTTTCAACAGCCGATGCAACTGCATCAGAATAAATGTTATCTTCAGGGATCTGAATATCAGATAAAGCTTCGATTAAATTGTTTTCGATATTGATTTCTATAAAGTTAGAAAAGAAACATCTCTGGTCTGTATATGACCATTCGGATATGGATTTTATAAAGTCACCATGACTTTGTTGCTTTATCGAAAGAGGTTTAAAACTTACATGTGTTGAAAAAGATTTTGAAAGTTCCTTACAAAAATCTTCAAAACTTTTCTCAATCTGCTCTATTTCAAAAGCATTAAACCGCTTTGGATGCTTAAAATCGTATATGCGAATTTTTCTGGTATTAGAATTGGAATTAAATTCATCAGAATTTCTTGCATTTTTTATGGTTTTGAGCAACAGATTATCGATTTCTTCATTGCTTGAAATAGTCCTCGTTTTTTTATTTTTCATCCAAAACATCAGTAATCCTTACTCCTAGATTTTCATCGATTTCTACGGCTTCACCTTGCGCAACTATTTCTCCATTTGCTTTAACATCAAGTGGTTCACCAGCAAATTTATCAAGTGTTATATGACTTCCGACCTTTAGATTTTTCAAATGCCTTAATGTTAAGAATGTTTTACCTAACATTACTTCTAAATCAACTCGAGCTTCCATTTACATTTACCTCTTCTTTTGCTTTGAATAAGAAATACTGATCGATTGCACCCAAAGGAATATCAGCAACAGGAAAATTTGAATCAGGCTCTGTATCGATTCCATTTTTATCTGGCTGATAGTCCTTACTATGCATAAAACTTCGTATGTCTTCAATGTAAACTTCGGGATGTGCTTTATACTCAGAATACAATTTTATAAATGATTTCCTTATCTCAGCTTTTTCTTTTTTTATTGCAGAATTTCTTCTCTTCAACTTTCTCGAAAATAAAAAACTATGTTTTTCTTCTATCACTTCCACATCTTCAAATAATGGGATTGAAACGACGAATTTTGCACCACCCAGTTTTCCGCTGCGAAGGACTGTAATTGAACCGTTCAATGAATCTGCCACGGCTTTTACCATTGAAAGTCCAAGCCCGGAATGGGATTTTCTCTGGTTGTCTTCTCTGTGGGAATAGTATCTGCCAAAGATTTTTTCTGTTTCTGACTCTGGAACACCTGGTCCTGAATCTTCAACCGTAATGTGCATGATTGTTTTGACTCTGTTTATGTCTTTCATGCATTTAACCCGTACAAGAACCTGCTTTTTCTCGCTGTTTACTGCAAAACTTGCGGCATTTTCAATCAGGTTTCCGATCATTTTGTCCAGATTTTCAGGCTTTGCGAAAATTGAATCTTCCCTGCTCTCACAATTAAAGGTAAAATCAACAGCAGGATAGTTTTTTTGAATTCTCGAAACAATATTTTCCGTCAGGATCCCAACAGGAACATTTTCCTTGTCGGCTTCATTGTTCAGATTCTGAATTTTTGAGTGAGCGCGAATATCGTTCAGAAGTATTTCAAGATGTTTAAGTTCAGAATGTACGGAAGCAAGAATTTCCTTTCGCTCCTCGCCCGAAATATCATCAAAATCCAGCAGTTCCATGGAAGACCGAATTGCAGCCAGCGGATTTTTGAATTCGTGCACCATATCAGAAGTGTTCGCCTCCACAGACTGCATCTGTTCATTAAGTTTGTTGATCAAAGTTGAAAATGAGCGGGAAAGATCACCGATTTCAGAAGAAGATTTACTTTCAACAAATGTCGTGTTTAATATCCTTCCATCTTTATCAACTGACTTCGATACTTGTTTTGAAAAAGTACCTAGCTTGATGCAAATATAAAACAGGTAAAACAATAAAAGTAGAATATATATCATCGTATCAAACAATATTGAATTCCTTAATCGTGAATTGAGTTCTGTTAAGTTTTCACACATTGAAGCAATGGTATTTAGATTTAACGAAAGTAAAATGATACCGCTTTTGTTACTGCCAAATATTATAGGACAATAAATATCAGAATTTATTAACCACTTGTCATTATTTTTCAAAAATACAAGTTTTTTTGTTGTCTTACTTACTTTTTTGAAGGCAGGAATTTCTTTAAAAGAATCAAAACCTAAATTTTTATATGCATTCAGATAATCATCGTTGTAAGTAAAAATTTCAGTACCATCATTTGAAAAAAAAGTATATCGATATAATTTAGACAAAACACCATCAGAAGATACTTCGTTTGTCAGCCTAATCAGGTTCTCTATTATTGCTTGACCATAGATTTTAATTTTTTCTTCATCCGAATTGTTAAACTTCAATTCTTCATCATATACAGAAAAACTCATTTGAAGTTTTTCTGTATTCTCAGTCTGGTTATCAATCCATTTATTCAAAGAATCAACAAATGGATAATAATGTTTCCACCAAGAAAATAGTAAAGTAAATATATATGATATTAAAACCAGTAGTGCAAGTTTTTTAATAGTAAATCTAACTTTTTTCATTCCCTACAGTCTCTCCAAAAATCGTGTCAAAATTGTGTCATTTTCCGAATTTGTAGCCCACGCCGTAAACTGTTTCGATTTTTTCTGTGCCGATTTTTTTTCTCAGGCGCTTTATGTGGCTGTCTACAGCTCTGTCAAAGGCGTAACTGTCTTCTGGAAAGGAAATTTCGAGAAGTTTTTCACGGGAAAAGACCATTTCAGGATTTCTTAAGAACGCTTCCAGAATTCGAAATTCCGTTACAGTAAAATCAACAGGTTTGCCCTGCAAAGTCGCAGTATAGGAAGTAAGATTCAATTCAATTTCACCGTTGGAAATAGTCTCATCTTTTGCCGCAGCTTCAACAGCACGATGATAACGGCGCAAAACAACCTTGATTCTTGTTGTCAGTTCTTTTAAGGAATAAGGTTTTTCCAGATAATCGTCGGCCCCCTTCTCCAATGCATCAATTCTGTCCATTTCGTTGTCATGAATTGTAAGAAAAATTACAGGAACCTCGTTTTCTTCTGCACGGATTTTTTCAAGAAAAGTAATTCCATCCATCACAGGCATGTCCCAGTCAAGAACAATCAAATCAGGATGTTCCGACTGCAGAGAATCATAGGCCTCTATTCCGTTTGAAAAAGCCTTCACATCATAAAGTTCACGCTTCAAAGCGATTGTAAGTGTCTTTCTAATTGTCTCTTCATCATCAACTACATAAATAAGCATGAAACAATTTTATCACAACTTTTGAAAAATTGAGAAACAAACCTTTTGGATGCAATCCTTTTCCAGAAAAAAGACGAAGCTATTATACAGATGATTAAATTTGGAACAAAATCGCATCACCCCCCCTGTGTGTACAATTTCCGTACAATAAGTTATAATTTCAAATGGAGGTATAGGTATGGCAGTAGCATTAAAAGATGTTCGCATTGATCTTAGGGCAAATTCAAATCAGAAAACCCTTCTTGAAAGAGCGGCCGAACTGAAGCACATTTCTTTATCCTCATACATTCTTTCAACTTCATTGAATCAGGCTCAGCTTGATCTTACAAAAAATGAAACCCTTATGCTTTCAAACAAGGACCGGGACCTGCTTATGGATTTGCTTGATAATCCACCAGAACCAAATGAAGCTTTGAAAGGGTTGTTTAAATGAGAAATGACTTGAAGCTGGTTTCAATAAAAGAGATTCCATC
Organism: Candidatus Treponema equifaecale; assembly: GCA_018064905.1. Classification (GTDB taxonomy): domain Bacteria; phylum Spirochaetota; class Spirochaetia; order Treponematales; family Treponemataceae; genus Treponema_D; species Treponema_D equifaecale. The sequence goes on along the minus strand of JAGHUJ010000005.1, from coordinate 6,559 downwards.
AAAATCATTCCTCAAAAAATTTGACTGCGAAATAGAAGCCTTGAATGAATTTCTTTCACGCTATGCACTGAAAAACAACGAGCTTGGTATTGGCAAAACCTTTGTGGCCCTTGATGAAAAAAATCAGATTGCGGGATATTTCACACTTGCCACAGCACAGGTCGCTTATGAAGAAATTCCAGAAAATTTCAAAGGAAAATTACCAAAATATCCAATTCCAGCCTTACGAATTGCAAGACTTGCAGTAAGTAAAGATTTTAAAGGAACAGGTGTTGGAAAATGGCTTCTGGCACAGGCATTTATAAAAGTAATTCAGGTTGCGGATGTAACAGGCTTGTATTTTATAATTGTAGATGCAAAAGAAACCTCAAAAACCTTTTACGAACATTACGGCTTTCAGAAATTTCTGGATCAGGAACTGTCTTATTTTATTCTGGTTGAGACTGTCAGAAAAGCGATGGAAGGATAAGACAAATCTCAAAAGTTTATCTTCACCCCTCCGCCTTCACCAAAAACAATTTTATCCCTTCCCCAACAAATTTTTCCTTCACAGCCTTGATAATTGCCTTTACAATCTTCACCTTTTCGTCGTCCACGTAGGAAATCAGGATAAAATTTGTTTCAGGCCAGGTTGCGTCTCCCATTTTGTAGCTGTTTTTTCCGCGGCCGTTTACGACTGGAATCACGGTGTAGAGAACGCCTTCAATATGTTCTTCCAGAAGATTGATTATTTCTTCCTGTACCGACTGATTTGCAATTATTTCACAGCGAGTCATATTTTACCTCGATTTTTGATTTTTCCTGATTCTTTTCCTTCATCAAAACTGAATACATTACAGGAATGAAGAACAAGGTCACGAATGTAGAGCTGGTCAAACCTCCAACAACTGCAACTCCAATCGGCTGAACCATTCCTGCACTTCCACTGGTTGAAAAGCACATTGGAAGCATACCCAAAATTGTGGTCAGAGTTGTCATCAAAACTGGTCGCAATCGGCTGGCACCTGCTTCAAGACAGGCTTCCTTCATTTTCATTCCTCGTGAAAGCAAAAGGTTTGTGTAGTCTACAAGAATGATACCGTTGTTTACTACGATTCCAACAAGCATAATCAGTCCGACTGCAGAAGTCATGCTGAACGGCTGCCCCGTAAATTTATAGATGAATACGACACCAATTGCCAGGAACGGAATCGTCATCAGGTTAATGAAAGGTGCCTTAAAGCTTTCGTAAGTTCCCGCCATTACACCAAATACCAGAAGAATGGCCATTACTGCAATGAGTCCGTAGGTTTTTGCCTGATTCTGGGTTTCCTTCCAGTTTCCTTCGTAAAGAACCGTTACCCCTTCAGGCAAAATAAAGGTTTCTGCAATTCCATCGCGAATGTCCTGTTCAACATCATAGTCATTTCGTTCACCGTTGTTGTTTGCACTTACCTTTACTACTCGAGTCTGATTTGCTCGTCGGATTGAAACCGGTCCAAGTCCCTTTTTAACGCTGGCAAAGTTTGCAACACTGACCATACCGCCGTTTCCCTTTACATAAATCTGTTCCAGGTTTGCAACGGTCTGTCTGTCGCCTGGCTGGTACTGAAGCACAATGTCGTATTCTTTTCCCGCTGAACGATATGTTGTGGCTGTAACACCGTTGATTGCGTAGTTGATTTCCCTTGCCACAGTCTGAACATCCACACCAAATGCGTAAGCCCTCTGCCTGTCGATTTCAATTTCGATTTCCGGCAAACCTTCTTCCGTATCAATGGAAACTTCTCCAATGTCCGGGATTTTTTCCATTACTTTTCTGATTTGTGCAGCAGTATCCAGGGCCATGTTCAAGTCTTCAGAATGAACCTTTATCTGGAACGAAGCACCTGTCATCTGCCTTCTCATGCCTGCACTAAAGTTGAACCTTGCATCCGTAAAGTCTGCAAAATGAACGCGAAGCTTTTTCTGAATGTCTTCAGCCGTATCAATCTGCTGTTTTGCTTCTGGAAGGTTAATCTGAATTGAACCACGGTAAGAAGAAGAACCGGAACCAATTGTAGTAATGATTGTCTTGTATCCCTTGATTTCCTCTTCACAGATTTTTTCAAAATTCTTGATTACATTTGAAGTTTCTTTCAATGAAGTTCCAATCGGCATGTTGATGTTCAATGTTACGCTGTCGTCGCCGCCACCACTCATAAGCTGAATTCTAAGTGTCGGTGCAATCAGAAGTGCCATTACGAGAAGTCCAAAACATACGATGCAGGTTACAAGTCTGTTTTCAAGGGCAACTTTAAGTGCCTTTCTGTAAACATTTGTAAGGGCTGTCATTGGCATTTCAAGAATTTCATAGAATTTCTTCAATGGCTTAAAGGTCACAGGCTTTTCATTGCGGTTTGTAAGGGGGAAGAATTTTCCAGCCAGTACTGGTACAAGGAAAATTGCCACAAAAAGCGAAGAAACCAGTGCAATTACAACCGTAAAGATTACGCCCTTGAACATCTGTCCCATCATTCCCAATTCCTTCATAAAGAACAGGAACGGAATGAATACACAAATCGTGGTAAGGTTTCCTGAAATTACGGACATTATCATTTCGCCTGAACCAAGTACCGCCGCTACCTTTGGCTTTGCTCCTCGGCTTCGGTAAACGTAAATGTTTTCAATCATTACAATGGAAGCATCTACAATCATTCCAACGCCCAGAATAAGTCCCGTCAAGGTCATCATGTTCAGGGTAAGGCCTGCAAAATTCATGCACAAAAGGGTGATTACGATTGAAAGCGGAATGGAAATTCCAATAATCATGGTAGATTTTCCCGACTTTAAGAAAAGGAAAAGAATCACAACCGCCAGCAAAAGTCCTTCCACAGCAGAATCTATCAAAGTGTTGATTGTATCGTTGATTTGAATTGAAGAATCGCGGATTACTTCAAGTTTTACGTCACTTGGCAAAAGCTCCTGAATCTGGTCCAGCTTTTCCCTTGTCATCTTTGCAACGGTTACGGTATTTTTTCCAGACTGCTTGGTTACGTTTACATAAATTCCCGCCATTCCGTTGATGTAAACTTCACTGTTTTTGTCCTTGTAACCCATGTAGGCAGTTCCCACATCTGAAAGCCTTACAACATAACCGTTGCTGCGAGTAATTATTGTGTCATTGATTTCATCAATTGTAGAAAATTCCCCGATTGTCCTGACAGTATAATCATGGGTTCCTTCAGTAATTTTACCGCCACCCAGTTCCAGATTCTGTTTTGCCATTGCAGAATAAACCTGGGCCATTGTAAGACCATATGCTGCAAGTCTGTTCTGAGAAATTTCAACCCGGACAATTTTTGTTCTACCGCCTGAAACACTTGCTTCAGCAACACCGTCAACCTGCTCCAGAAGGCTTACAATCTGGTCTTCTGCAATGAGCTTAAGGTCATCGTTGGAACGGTTGCCACGGACAGCAACACGCATAATAGGCATTGAGTCCGCATCCATTTTCATAATAGCAGGAGTTCCGGCATCATCTGGAAGCCTTCTCTGAACCTTGCTGATTTTGTCTCGAATATCATTGGTAGCAGATTCAAGATCCACACCGTAATTAAATTCCAATGAAATTGAAGAAGAACCAGAAGAAGAAGTTGAAGTCATGTTCTTCAAACCAGAAACACTCACCAGCTGTCCTTCCAGAACCTTTGTTACGGATTTTTCAACTGATTCAGGTCCCGCATTTGTATAGGTCGTCCTGACCGTAATGTATGGAGAATCCACGTCTGGCATAAGGTTTATTGCAACATTCTGCAATGTAAAAAGTCCCATTATCAAAAGCAGGACAAAAACAATCAGGGTTAAAACTGGATGATCCAGAGTTTTTTTCGACATGCTCATAAATTACCTCTGGCCGTGGCCTTCACCGTTTTTTCCAGATTTTTCCGATTTTTCTGACTTTTCTGCTTTTTCTGCCTTTTCATTTTTTTCAGATTTCTTTGGATTTGAAAGATCCAGAATTTTGCTTCCATCTGCAAGAGTTGTCTGTCCCTGAATTACCACCTTTTCACCAGCCTTAACTCCGTCCACAATCTGAACCATTGCATCAACCTTCTTTCCAAGTTCAACCTTTCGCTTTGAAACCGTGTCGTCATCCTTTGCAACATATGCAAAATAATCGTCCCCGTTCTGAACCAGCGAGTCTACGGGCATTACAACGCTTCCAGAATAATCTTCTGTATATAGAACAACCTTTGCAAACATTCCGGCATTGATTCTGTCATCGTGCCTGTCAAAGTGAAGAATTATCTGTTTTGTTCGGCTTGTAGCATCAACAACTGGAGAAACCCGGCTTACAGTTGCAGGAAAAACAACATCTGGATATGCCTCAACGCTAACATTTGCCTTCAAACCGTTTTTCAGAACCGAAACATATCTTTCCGGAACATTTGCAGTAATCTGAAGGTTTGAAATGTCACCGATAATTGCAATCGCGTTGCTTGTGGTAACCTTTGTTCCATTTTTCAAAGGAGTTGAAATGATGCTTCCAGAAATCGGAGCGTAAACTGGGCTTGAACGGTAGCTTGTACCTGGAGCACTTGGGTCAACATAGGCAATTATGTCCCCTTTTTTTACAGATGAACCAAGCAGAACCGAAGTAGACATAACCTTTCCAGCCATGTCAGGAAAAACCGAAACTGAATTCTGGGATTCAACCTCGCCGTTTGTTGTAACATAACCGTGAAGGGTTGTAATTTCAGTTGTCATTGTCTTTACGGAAACAACCGAACCGCCGCGACCACCTTTTTTTGCAACGGGAGCAGCATTCTGATTTCTTTGAATGTGTGAAACGATTCCACAAACAGCAATAAGTGCAGCAACACCAGCAACGACGAAATAACTTTTCTTGATTTTCATACCGATTTCTTCCTATTTTCTTCCCAATTCTCCAAAGGGAACTCCAATTGTATTTTCAAGTGACAAAATTGCTTTTGCCAGTGTGTAAACTTCATTTTTCAACGAAACCTGTGCATTCAGCAAGGTTGTATTTGCATTCTGCAGGGTCATCAAATCCTTTGTACCGTGATTGTAGGCAGCCTCCGTCATCTCATAGGTTTTCTGGGCCAGAACCACGTTAGCCTGCTTGTACTTTATCGCTTCCTGACTCTGTGCAATTGACCTGAGGCTTGAATCAACGCTTCTCTTTAAATCTTTTCTGGAATTGTCCAGTTGAAGCTCCAGATCTGCCACAGTGTCCTTTGCCGAATCAACCCCATCATTTTTATTTGACCAGGGCAAAACTCCGTCCAGAGGAATTGAAGCCGACAAAGTTAGTGAAGAAGATTTTTTTGCATCTTCCTTTGTTACTGTTTTTCCTTGTGAATTAACATAATCAGACCAGCCAACATACCAGTTCTGGTCTCGCCAGGAAAAACTAGCAGAAAGTGAAGGTGCAAAGGCAGAAAACCTTTTTTCCAGAAGGGAATTTTTTGCAATTGCAAGCCTGTTTTCCAGTGCCGTCAATGTGGAAGACCTTATGTTTTTTTCATCGATTTTAATTTCATCAAGAATCAAAACATCGTCAAGGCTTCCAGTCAGGGTAATTTCATCCTCAAGCATAAGCCCAAGAACCTGCTTGAAGGAAGCCAAATCGTTTTTATAAACCGTAACCGCATTTTCAACGGTAGGAATTTTGCTTTTGTAATTTACCTCGGCACTAAGTGCATCCAGTTCGCTCAAACGGCCGGAATTATACTTTGCAAAATTGTTTTCATACTGAATTTTTGCAATGTTCAGGTTTTCCTGCTGAAGCCTGATGTTTTCAAGTTCGTAAAGCAGGCCGTAATAGCTCTGGCGAACCGACATTTCAATGGAACGGACTGCATCATTAAAGGAAACCTTCTGCTGTTCGTAATCAAGTTTGGCCTTGTTCATAGAAGTGTAAAGGTTTGCAGAAAGTGAAAGGGAAAGGCTGGCAGAAACACCAATGCTGGCAGTGTAATTTGAATTCTGGTCACCGCCTGTCAAAGCATCCAGAGGAATTGAAGAAGAAACACCAAGGCTTCCAGTTGGACTGACACTGTTCCAGGAATGATTTTTTGAACGCAGCGAAGCATCCAAAGTTATCTGATTTCTTGCAATGGAAACATTATTTTTTTTAGCCAGATTTACTGCATCATCCACAGAAAGCGAATATTTTTCACAAAACCCGCTGGCAAAACTCATCAAAACAAACAAAAAAACTAACTCTCGTTTCATATATTAAAAATTATCGGATTTGCAGCAAAGTTACAAAAATAATTTGTTATAAAAGAGAAAATTTTGTTATATTTGGGCCTGTTGAATGCGGTGGTTGAGCCAGTCGAAACCACCAATCAAAAGTTCTGATATTGTTTAAAGGTAACGCCGAAAACGATTGGCGTTCAAAGGTAACGCCGTGAACGATTGGCGTTACCCTCCGCTTCGCTGCGGGTCGGCAGTTCCGGGCTTACCTACGGCCGGTCTTCCGCGTCGCTCCAGACGCACGCCGTGGCCCGACAATGCCTGACGCCAAAACGCACAGAAAAAATATTGTTTTTGTCACCTCGAGCAAAGGGTT